>NZ_CP096829.1:3131228-3444351 GCF_023272795.1 Flavobacterium humidisoli
ATTGGAATAATAAAAATTAACAAAACTTTCATATCTAAATTAGAGAATAAGGAAATTTAATGATGTACTTTTGTTTTGCAAAAAAAATGCAGATATTTGCATAAATTACGCAATCAATAATGTGAGAGTTGATTCTAATTTAGATTTTGAATTAAATAAATCTATAAACTAATCAACCAAAATTATGACAAACATTCAAAGTACATTACAGCTAGAGAAAAAAAGCACCATTGTTCCGATGGTGATTTTAACCTTATTGTTTTTTATTCTAGGATTCGTAACCTGGCTTAACGGACCATTAATTCCGTTTTTTGAATTAGCTTGTGAATTAACTTCATCTCAAGCTTATTTTGTGACTTTCGCATTTTACATTGCCTATTTTGTTATGGCTGTTCCCTCTTCGTATATCATTGAAAAAGTGGGGTATAAAAACGGAATTTCTTTAGGATTATTGATTATCGCCGCCGGAGCTTTAATGTTTTATCCAGCGGCTTCAAGCCGTACCTTTCTCTTGTTTTTATTAGCGTTATTTATAATGGGAACTGGTTTGGCAGTTTTACAGACAGCATCAAATCCTTACGTTGTTGTTATTGGACCAAGAGAAAGTGCAGCGGCAAGAATCAGTGTTTTAGGAATTGCAAATAAACTGGCTGGATTTGTAGCGCCGATCGTGCTTACTGTTTTGGTTTTATCTAATATGCAGGACTTTACCGCAGATAAAATTGCCTTAATGGATGAGGCTTCTAAAACAAGCGCGTTAAATTCTCTTGCTTTGCAATTGCAAACACCGTATCTTTATATGGGGTTGATTATTACTGTTTTAGCTATAATGGTAAAATTTTCTCCTCTGCCAGAAATTGATTTGGACGAGGATGGGAATGTGTCAGAATTGAATGTTTTTAAACAGATTAAAAATGCTTTTCAGCACCCGCAGCTAGTTTTAGGAGTGATTACTTTAATGCTGTATTTATCTGCCGAAGTTTTGGCGGGAGATTCTATCGGAGCTTTCGGGAAACAGTTGGGAGTTTATGGTGAAGAAGGAAATTTTTATCTCAAACTAACCTCATTTACCATGTCGGCAATGGTGATCGGTTATATTCTTGGTATAGTTTTGATTCCTAAATATGTTTCACAAGTCACTGCTTTAAAAGTGTCTGGATTGCTTGGTTTGGTGTTAGTTGTAGCAATTGTTTTGATTTCGCCAAAGATAATGATTGCATTTCCTGGAACTCCAAATATACCATTGGTAATACTTTTAGTAGCGCTTTTAGGATTAGCAAATGCATTGTGCTGGCCAGCAATATGGCCAATGGCTTTGCAAGATTTAGGAGGTTATACAAAGATTGGAAGTGCTATTTTGATTATGGGGATTATTGGTGGAGCGGTTTTTCCACTTTTTTACGGAATGATCACAGAAAGTATCAATGCTGCAAATATTGCAAAAAATATGCAAGGTGTCTCAAAAAGCGGAAATCAATTGGCTTACTTAATGCTGCTGCCTTCTTATGCAATGATTCTGTTTTATGCTGTAAAAGGGCATAAATACAGGAAATGGAATAGTTGAATAAAAAATAAAAATTAATATATCATGTTAAAAAGTAAAATCGACAAAGCAACAGGTTTCGAAAAACGATTCGAAAACATTAATACAGTTGTTTTTGAAAACTCAACTGATGCTTCAAAAGAAGTAGCGCAGGAAATAGCGTCTTTAATCAGAGAAAAACAAAATGAAGGGAAACCTTGTATTTTAGGATTGGCAACTGGCTCTTCTCCAAAAGGATTATATGCTGAACTAGTTCGTCTTCATAAAGAAGAAGGTTTGAGTTTCAAAAACGTAATTAGTTTTAACTTGGATGAATATTATCCAATGGAACCAAATTCAATTAATAGTTATGTTCGTTTCATGAAAGAGCTTTTGTTTGATCATGTCGATATTTTACCTGAGAACGCTCACGTTCCAGACGGACTTTTAACAAAAGAACAAATTGCAGATTACTGCCACGAATATGAAGCTAAAATTGAAGCTCTAGGCGGAATTGATCTTCAGATTCTTGGAATTGGAGGAAACGGACACATCGGATTTAATGAGTCTGGTTCGCTTCAAAACTCTAAAACACGTTTAGTAGCTTTAGATCATATTACGAGAGTTGCTGCAAGTAAAGATTTCTTTGGTTTAAATAATACGCCAAGAACTGCAATTACGCTTGGGGTTAAAAAAATCATGGAAGCAAAAAGAGTAATCTTATTAGCTTGGGGAGAAGGAAAAGCAAACATTGTGAAAAAATCTGTTGAAGATGAAGTTACAAACCGAGTTCCTGCTTCGTTCTTGCAAGAACATAACAATGCTATTTTTGTTTTAGATAAAGAAGCTTCTTCTAAACTGACAAGAATTAACAAACCTTGGTTGGTTGAAAAAATCGTTTGGACAGATAAATTAACTCGTAAAGCAGTTTTAGGATTGGCATTAGATCTTAAAAAACCAATTTTAATGCTTACGGATGCAGATTATATCGAAAACGGTATGAGCGATTTATTGGCGGATTCAGGTCCAGCTTATGATACTAACATTAAGATATTTAATAAATTACAAAACACAATCACAGGTTGGCCAGGTGGAAAACCAAATGCAGACGACTCAAATCGTCCAGAAAGAGCAGAACCGGCTAAAAAACGTGTGTTGATTTTCAGTCCGCACCCAGATGATGATATTATTAGTATGGGAGGAACTTTCATGCGTTTGCAAGAGCAAGGGCATGAGGTGCACGTTGCTTATCAAACTTCTGGAAACATTGCTGTTGCTGATGATGAAGCGCTTCGTTTTGCAAGATTTGTGATTGACTATAACGAGAAATTTGGAATCAAAAGCGAAGAAGCTGATAATATTTATAAAAAGGCAGAAGCTTTCTTAGAGAATAAAAAGAATAGTGAAATTGACATTCCAGAGGTTCGTTACATTAAAGGTTTAATCAGAAAAGGAGAGGCGAGAGCAACAAGTCATTTTGTTGGTTTGCCAGACAGCCAGATTCACTTTATGGAATTGCCTTTCTATGAAACAGGTACAATCGAGAAAAAACCAATCGGACCAGAAGATGTTCAGTTGACAGTTGATTTGATTGAAAAAATTAAACCACACCAGATTTACGCAGCAGGAGATTTAGCAGATCCGCACGGAACTCACAAAGTTTGTTTGGATGCGATTTTTGAAGCGGTAAAAGTTTTAAAACCAAAAGAGTTCATGAACGACTGTTGGTTGTGGTTATACCGTGGAGCTTGGCAAGAATGGGGAATTGATGAAGTTGAAATGGCTGTTCCAATGAGTCCAGATCAGGTTCTGGAAAAACGTCACGGAATCTTCAAACACCAATCTCAAAAAGATGGAGTTGTTTTTCAAGGGACAGATGCAAGGGAGTTCTGGCAAAGAGCAGAAGACAGAAACCGCGAAACGGCCGAATTGTACCACCAATTAGGTCTGGCGACTTATGCAGCAATGGAGGCTTTCGTGAGATGGCACTACTAAGACGCTAAGGTTCTGAGATGCTAAGATTCTAAGTTTTTTAGTGTTTTTAGAAACTAGTAATAAGTCTTTAATAATATTTTTGAAGCAGGAAGAGGGAGCGAAAACAAGTTCTTTTTTCTTGCTTCTTTTTTTTAAGTTTCTAAGTTGCTGAGATACTGAGGTTCTAAAATTCTAAGATTTTAATCTGTAAGAATCTTTTATCCCGATAGCTATCGGGAGTGGCAAAAGAAAAAATAAATGGTAGTTTTGCATGCAGTTGGAGTAAGAGGAAAAGCGAATAAGTCTTTCCTTTTGCTTCTTTCTTCTTAAAAAAATGGATCAAGACAAAAAACAGCTTATAAAATTAGCGCACACTAAAATGCCTTTCGGAAAATACGAGGGAAAATATTTAATTGATTTGCCTGAGTATTATGTAGTTTGGTATCATAATAAAGGATTTCCAAAAGGAGAATTAGGGCAGCAATTGCAATTGATTTATGAGTTGAAATTGAACGGATTGGAAGAATTGATTCGAAATATAAAGAAGCAATATCCGAAACCATTGTAATGGACTTTTTCTAATTGATATATTTTTAAATAATTAGATAAAAAGTTGGTTATAATATTTGAAAAAATCATAAAAGCTGGATAAAGAATAATATATTGAAAGGTTTTCTTTTGATTTGAAAAAGCTAAAAATCTTGCAATCTAAAATTCTAAAAATCTAAGAAGTCTAATGTTCAAATTGTCTAATTAAATTTGTACTTTTGCCAAGTTTTTTACACAACTACTTACAAACAACAACAGAATGAATCAAACAAAATATATTTTTGTTACAGGAGGTGTGACCTCTTCATTAGGAAAAGGAATTATCGCGGCATCTTTGGCAAAATTGTTACAAGGAAGAGGATACCGCACGACTATTCAGAAATTTGATCCATATATTAACGTAGATCCGGGGACACTAAACCCGTATGAGCACGGAGAATGTTATGTGACAGATGATGGAGCTGAAACAGACTTAGATTTAGGACACTACGAGCGTTTCTTGAACGTTCCTACTTCTCAGGCTAATAACGTTACTACGGGAAGAGTTTATCTTTCGGTTATTGAAAAAGAAAGAAGAGGAGAATTTTTAGGAAAAACAGTTCAGGTTGTTCCTCATATCACAAACGAAATCAAAGACAGAATGCAATTGCTGGGTAAATCTGGCGATTATGATATTGTAATTACTGAAATTGGTGGAACAGTTGGGGATATCGAATCTCTACCTTATATAGAATCTGTTCGTCAATTAGTTTGGGAATTAGGTGAAAATAACGGAATCGTAATTCATTTAACATTAGTTCCGTATTTGGCTGCAGCAGGTGAGTTGAAAACAAAACCAACTCAGCACTCTGTTAAAACTTTAATGGAGAGCGGTATTAAAGCAGATATTTTAGTGTGTAGAACTGAGCATGAATTATCTCAGGAATTGCGCCAGAAATTAGCTTTATTCTGTAATGTTAAGAAAGAAGCAGTTATTCAGTCAATTGATGCTTCTACTATATATGAAGTTCCAAATTTAATGCTTGAAGAAGGATTAGATGTTGTAGCTTTAAAGAAATTGGATTTACCTAAAAAAGCATCTCCAGATCTTAAAAACTGGAATACTTTCTTAAAAAGATTAAAAAATCCAAAACAAACTGTAAACATTGGTTTAGTTGGTAAATATGTAGAAATGCAGGATTGTTACAAATCTATTTTAGAGGCGTTCATTCATGCGGGAGCTGCAAATGAGACTAAAGTAAATGTGATTTCTATTCACTCAGAGCATATTAATGCAGATAATGTGGAAGAGAAATTAGGTTCTTTAGATGGTGTTTTAGTTGCTCCAGGTTTTGGTGAAAGAGGTATTGAAGGAAAAATCGAAGCAGTTCGTTACGTTCGTGAAAACAATATTCCTTTCTTCGGAATTTGTTTAGGAATGCAGATGTCTGTTATCGAATATTCCAGAAATATTTTAGGTTACAAAGAAGCGAACTCTACAGAGATGAATGATAAAACGTCTCATCCAGTTGTGAGTTTAATGGAAGAGCAAAAAAATGTAACCGATAAAGGAGGGACAATGCGTTTAGGTGCTTGGAAATGTGATATTAAACCAAATACTTTAGCACATAGAATTTACGGAGAAAAAACTATTTCGGAGCGTCACCGCCACCGTTATGAGTACAACAATAAATATGCTGATGAATTACAAAAAGCAGGTTTAAAAGCTTCTGGAGTTAATCCTGATACAGGTTTAGTAGAAATCGTAGAGCTTGAAAACCACCCGTTCTTCATTGGTGTACAATACCACCCAGAATACAAAAGTACAGTTGCAAATCCGCACCCAATCTTTGTAAACTTTGTGGCTGCTGCAGTAAATGCGCATAAAAAACAGTAATTAATATTTTGAGAAGTTTGTAACTTTTGAGATAAACTCAGTACTAATAGACTTCAACGAATAACTTTTTTAAATTATAATGGAAGAAAAAAAATTAGACCTCAATTCGATCATTGGTTTTGTATTGATCTTCGGAATTTTGATTTGGATTATGTACCAAAATCAGCCTTCTGAAAAAGAAATCGCTGCTGAAAAAGCCAAGAAAGAATTAGTTGCTAAACAAGAAGCACAATCAAAAGCAGATAAATCTAAAACTGCGTCATTACCAGCTGCAGCTGTAACTCCTGGAGATACAGTTCAATTGGCTCAATTACAAAAAACTTTAGGAGGATTTGCTTATTCTGCAACACTTCCTTCTGCAAAAGAAGCTTTTACTACAATCGAAAATGAAAAATTAAAATTAAAGATTGCTAATAAAGGTGGTTATATTGTTGAAGCTACTTTAAAAGAATTCGAAAGATTTAAGAAAGGTTCTGGTCAATTAGTTGAGTTAATTAAAAACAACAACTCTAATTTAAATTTACAGCTTCTTACTACAGATAATAGAACATTAAATTCTAAAGATCTGTATTTCGAACCAACATTGGAAAAAATTGGTGCAGACCAAGTTTTATCTATGCGTTTGAAAGCTGGAGCTAATGAATTTTTAGAATACAAATATGTTTTGAAGCCAAACGATTATTTAGTTGGTTTTGATATTCGTTCTCAAGGTTTGAACAGAGTTTTAAATTCTGCTAAACCAGTTGATTTGCAATGGGACTTAAAAACCTATAGAAACGAAAAAAGTGTTTCTTATGAAAACCGTTTTGCTGAAGTTAATTATAAATATGGAGATGCAAAATACAGTTATGTAAATAATCATGGACAAGGAAAAGAAGAAACTCCTGAAAAACTAAGTTATGTAGCTTTTAAACAGCATTTCTTTGCTACTATTTTATCTACAGAAAAGCCTTTTGAAACTTCAAGGTTGCAATCTGATGATTTGGTTAAGGATGAAAAAATCGATACCGTTTTTACCAAACAGTTTAAAGCAAATTTACCTTTAGCGTTTTCAAACGGAGAGATCGATTACAAAATGAATTTGTACATGGGCCCTGTGGATTACAAAACACTAAAAGCTTACGATAAAAATTTCGATAAAATCATTCCTTTAGGATGGGGAATTTTTGGATGGATTAACAAATTAATCTTTATTCCATTGTTCGGATTTTTAAGCTCTACAGTTGGATTATCGCTAGGTATTGCCATCATTATTTTTACAATTATCATTAAATTGGCTATGTCGCCAATTACCTATAAATCATTCTTGTCTCAGGCTAAAATGAAAGTTTTAAGACCTGATATTGCTGAGTTGGGAGAGAAATTCAAAAAAGACCCAATGAAGAAACAACAGGAAACAATGAAACTGTACAATAAAGCAGGATTAAACCCAATGGCAGGATGTATCCCAGCATTGATTCAGTTGCCATTTATGTATGCATCGTTCCAGTTTTTCCCTGCTGCGTTTGAATTAAGACAGAAAAGTTTCCTTTGGGCAGACGATTTATCATCTTTTGACTCTGTTGTAAAATTACCGTTTAATATTCCATTGTATGGAGATCACATCAGTTTGTTTCCAATCTTGGCTGCAATTGCAATTTTCTTCTATATGAAAATGACTTCTGGAGATCAGCAGATGGCAGCTCCTCAGCAAGAAGGTATGCCGGATATGGCAAAAATGATGAAAATCATGATTTACGTTTCGCCATTAATGATGTTAATTTTCTTCAATAGTTATGGTGCAGGATTGAGTTTGTATAACTTTATTTCAAACTTAATTACAATTGGGATTATGTTTGTAATCAAGAATTATATTGTAGACAGCGATAAAATTCACGCTCAGATTCAAGAAAACAAACAAAGAGAGCCTAAGAAACCAAGTAAGTTCCAACAGCGTCTTCAAGAGGTAATGGAACAGCAGGAAGCCGCAAAAGCTCAGAATAAGAAAAAGAAATAATTCTATATCTATAAAACAAAAAAACCGTCTCGTTTTTTAACGAGACGGTTTTTTATTTACAATTAGTTTTATCTAAAATTTGGGTAATAAAACTTTGTCAATAACATGGATTATACCGTTTGAACATTGAACATCTGTTGCAATAATATTACTAACTCTATTATTGGCGTCCGTAATTTTTGCACCTCCAGTAAGGCCAATTGTGAAACTTTGACTCGCAAAAGTATTAACTACTTGTCCGTTTGCTAAAGAAGTCGATTGCACATTTGCACCAGTAACGACATGATATTTTAAAGTAGTTTCTAAAACGTTAGCGGGAATAGCAGAAAGACCTGAAAAACCAGTTTCGGTTAAGAAGCTTGCAAAAGCAGCATTTGTAGGAGCAAAAACGGTAAAAGGAGAATTTGCAGTTCCAGATAATGTTGCAGCAAAACCAGATGAAGCATTATATGTCAAAGCAGAAACCAATGTGGTAAAATTTTTATTAGCCACTGCATGGTTTACAATTGTTGGTAATCCGATAACGCCATCTACGATATGAATAACACCATTAGAAGCTTCAATATCTGCAGTTGTTACCACCGCACCTCCATTTGTTTTTCCTCCGTTAATATCAACTCCTGTGCCTTTTTCCAAATACATACTGATGGTGTTTGAAGTTGAAGCACTTCCTTTAGCTAAAGTTTTTACATATCCAGTAGCTATTTCAGAGGATTTTACTTTTGTGCTTAAAACATGATTCAGTAAAATTTCTTTTAAAGCAAGGACAGGAACAGCATTAAGATTAGCATATCCATTTGCTTGTAAAAAAGCGGTAAACGCTGTATTTGTTGGTGCAAAAACCGTAAATGTACCAGAAGAGTTCAATGTGGTTGCTAAATCTGCTTTTTCCAAAGCTGCAACTAGTGAGCTAAGATTAGGATTTGTTTTCGCGATCGCCACAATCGTTTGTGGTTGTTGTGGACCATTATCATCATCATCGTTGTTACATGAAATACTGACGAAAGCAATTAATGCTAATAAAGCAATTAATTTAAATTTGATTGTTTTCATAATATAGTTTTTTTGTGTTTGTCACTACTAAGTTATTTATTTTTGTTTAATTAGAATTTAAAATAATTAAACATTTATTAAAATTAGTATATGTTTAACTTTTGTTTATCATTCTGGTTTTTAGTTAATTATGGTTTTTAAGTCTTTCTAAAAGGCTTTTCAATCTTTGAAAATGTTAAATTGATTTTTTTGTTAATAAAGCTGTTGTTATCCTTAAAATGGTTATATTTTTGTGATACTAAAACTCAATTTTTGTTGTTATATAGAAAAATAGATTATGAGAAAATTTTGGATTTTATTTTTAATAAGTATTGTGGCTTATTCACAAGAATCTAATAAAGTAGATGCAAATGGTAAAAAAGACGGACTTTGGAAAGGTACTTACACCGAATCGAAGCGACCTCGCTATGAAGGAACTTTTGATCACGGAAAAGAAACTGGGATTTTCAAATTTTTTGATGATACTAAAAAAGGAGACATAGTTGCTACAAGAGATTTTAGCGCCAATGATGGAAGTTCATACACTATTTTTTATGATCAAAGTAAAAATAAAGTAAGTGAAGGAAAAGAGATTGGAAAAGCAAGAGAAGGAGAATGGAAATATTATCATAAAGCCTCTAAAGTTTTAATGACGGTTGAGAATTATAAAAATGGAAAACTAGATGGACTAAGAACTATTTATTATCCAAATGCGCAAATTGCAGAAGAGATGACGTATAAAAATGGTTTAAAGGAAGGACCATATAAAAAAATAGGGCAGGATGGGACGCTTTTGGAAGAGTCTAACTTTATCAATAATGAATACAATGGAGAGACTGTGTTTTATGATTCAGACAAATCGGTCGCTTCTAAAGGCAAATTTGTCAATGGTAAAAAAGCAGGAATTTGGCAATTTTATCAGAAAGGAAAATTGGTGAAAGAAGTGAACATGAGTGATCCTAAAAATACAAATAAAGCTTCTGAGAAAGGCGCTGCTCCGAAAAAATAAAGTCTGTATTTTCTTCATTAAGAATAAAATAGTTAAAGAATAAAATGTTTACATTTGAGTAACCAATTTATTCTAACCAATGGATTTACGTGAACTTTTAGGACGATTTTTACTGTTGTTTTTGTCGATTTTGGTTTTGTATTTTTTCTCCAACAGAAAAGATAACGCAACCATAAATCCGTTGATGGTTATTGTGGGTCTTTGTACTTTTTCGCTTTGCTATCTTTTTACAAAAATTGAAATTGGAGTAGGAATCGGGTTTGGCCTATTTGCGATTTTTTCCATACTTCGTTTTAGAACACAATCTTTTACTGTAAATGCAATCATCTTTCTTTTTGCAACAATTACGCTGTCTATTTTAGACATTATGTACCCGTTTGAAAAGATCGAATTATTACTGTTTTTCCAAATTATCATCATCGGATTTTATATTGCGGCTTCAATTATTGTCAATAAAAAAGCTTCAAAATATCTAAATTCTGTAGATGTAAAAATTCCGCTTGACGATAATTTTTCGTTGAATTCAGATGTAATTAGAAAATCAATTCAGCAGAAAATTAAAATTGAAGAATTTGATTTTAGAATTGTATTAATCAATACGGCAAGCAACGAAATAGATTTATTAGTATTCTATTAATCGTTGAATGGACGAACTTGTTTGATGTATAAATCTCTTTTTTCTCCAACAATTTTAAACTCAATATCTACAGGATGAAATTGGTTTTTGCGCCAATATCGATACATTTTGGTTTCAATTTTTTTACTGACGTCATAAAGATTGCTCATTTCTTTTCGAGTCAATAATGGCTCATTATCATTCAAATTTGAATTGGAAGTATAATCAATATCAAAATCAGTTTCGTCTTTTCCGTCGTTGAAATGATACGCTACAAACTGTTCGCAGATTTCACCTTTTTCTGGTTTTACAACTGAGTTTTCGCCTTTTTGAACATTGACCGTAATTCCAGGAAAGTTTTCTCTGAATATATTTTTGGTAATAATTACGCCATTTGCTAATTCGTCAGGAAAAGAACGATGAACCAAAACTCCCATAGCAATGTTTTGCTGGTCGATTCCAAAAAGTTCCCTTTCGTTATATGAAGCTTCGTTCCAGACACTTGCCCAAACTTGTTTTATAGCTTTTTCAAAACTCTTGATAGAATCACCTTTAATTCCTGTTTTAGAATCGTACAATCCAGCGCCATTGAAATCATCTAAATCTTCTGCATTCGTAGACGAGCGAAATCTGAAGTTTTTAAATTTGGCGTCTTTAAAAGCTAAATTCAATTTCGATATTAATTCAGGATCAATAGGTTCTTTTTTAATAGCGTCTCTAATTTTCTTTAGCTGTTTAGTAACCCAAACTGAGGAATCTTTTTGAGAGGAAGCTAAAAGCTCTGCAATTAATGGAGAAATGGTAGGATTCTGAATATGCTTTGTATAATAGTAAAACGGAATAGCATGTGCATTTTCTGGAACTTTAAAGGGAATTTCTTTTGAAATGGCAATTAAATACGCCATGTTTTGCGCCTTTGAACCGATATAATTAATTCCCTTTTTTGGAATTTCAGATAGATTGACCAATTCTGTAACGCTATTGTCTATAACTAGTTTTTTCTTTTTTCCAGCAGATTTTGTTGGAATTTTTTTAGTGGTTTCTTTGATGAAAAAAGTATCAACTTCAATTTTTAATTCTACTTTTTTAGAAAGCAATCTTTTGATAGTATTGTCTTTTTCAATATCCGTATAAGCCATTATCGGAATCTTTCTGTTTTTTCCTAAAAGAACCAAATGGCTCAAGGGAGTCTGAAGTTCGTTTACAATAATTCCTCGCACATTTGGGAGAATATCAGGTGTTCCGTCCAAAATAATAATTTCGTCAGAACTAGGTTTTGTAGTCTCTAAATCTTTGATTTTGTATTGCTGCAAAATCCCAACATTACTTCCACGAACAACTTCCTGATATTTTAATTCACCAAAAATATAATCAGATTTCACGCATGGAATTTTAAATTCCTCACGCTGGAACCAATTCATCATTTCTGGATTGTTCAGATAAAATTTCAGTTTTTCTCCAATAAAAGTAGAATTTTTAACCATAGTAAAAAAACGTTCAATCAATGGTAAAGGCATATGATCGGATGCAGCAAGTTCAAAAATCCATTTGTCGGTTCCTTTAATGTGATTTAAATTTCCAAGAAGAAAATCTCTATTCTTTTCAGTGTTGCTGTAGTTTTCATTATTGAAGACTTCTAAATCATGGCTGTATCCCAAATAATTAACTACAAAATCGTAATGAAGCAAAATAATACTGCTGTTGAAATAATACATTTTCTGTTTTCTGAGATCGTAAATCACTTTTACAGACTCGATATTCGAAAATTTATCAGACAAAGCTTTTCCTTTAAATGCTTTGTAAGCTTCATAATTTGGCAAAGACGCGCTGAATCGTTGCGCACTTAAAGAAGTTAAGGCGAAAAGGAAAAACAAGCTATAAATGTATTTTTTCATAAAGTAAAAATGGATGATTAAATGTACTTAAAAAAGTAATAAGTTTTATCTACTACGGGATTGCTTAAACTAATGACAACCATTGTGAAATTTTCTATTATTTGGCGTACCTTTGCAACCTTAAAAAATTAAACTTTTCAAAATGAAACGAGTAGTTGTTGGACTTTCAGGTGGAGTAGATTCTAGTGTTGCAGCCTATTTATTGCAACAGCAGGGATACGAAGTTATTGGCCTTTTTATGAAAAACTGGCACGATGACTCTGTTACTATTTCTAACGAATGTCCTTGGCTGGAAGATAGTAATGATGCTTTGCTTGTTGCTGAAAAACTTGGAATACCGTTTCAAACTGTTGATTTAAGCGAAGAATACAAAGAAAAAATTGTTGACTATATGTTCAATGAGTACGAAAAAGGACGAACTCCAAATCCTGACGTGCTTTGTAATCGCGAAATCAAATTTGATGTGTTTATGAAAATTGCTCTAAGTCTTGGTGCTGATTATGTTGCAACTGGACACTATTGCCAAAAAAGCGAAATTGAGGTAGACGGAAAGCCGGTTTACCAATTAGTTGCTGGAGTTGACAACAACAAAGATCAATCGTATTTCCTGTGCCAATTGTCACAAGAGCAATTATCAAAAGCTTTGTTTCCTATCGGAGCTTTGACAAAACCAGAAGTGCGAGAAATTGCTGCCGAAATGGAATTGGTTACGGCTGAAAAGAAAGATTCTCAAGGTTTGTGTTTTATTGGAAAAGTTCGTCTTCCAGAATTTTTACAGCAAAAATTACAGCCTAAAGAAGGTAAAATAGTTCAAATTGACAAAAATGATCCGATTTATACAGCTGAGAAATCAGGAGAACTTTCTTTAGAAGAAAGATTAAAATTGGAATCTCAAAAATTGGAATATCTTCCAACAATGGGAAAAGTGGTTGGAAAACATCAAGGAGCTCATTATTTTACAGTTGGACAGAGAAAAGGACTGAATGTAGGGGGAACAACAGATCCTTTGTTTGTAATTGCCACCGATGTGGAGACCAATACTATTTATACAGGTATGTCGAGCCAGCATCCAGGTTTATTTAAAAAAGCGCTTTTTGTTGGTAAATCGGAAGTGCACTGGATTAGAGAAGATATGACTTTGAAGGCAGGAGAAAAAATGGAAGTGATGGCGAGAATCCGTTACCGTCAGCCTTTGCAAAAAGCTGTTCTTTATCAATTTGAAGACGGAATGTATGTGGAGTTTGAAGAACCTCAATCGGCTATCACAGAAGGACAGTTTGTTGCCTGGTATTTAGAAAATGAATTAGTTGGTTCGGGAGTAATTTCTTAGCTTTATACTTTATTTAGGAGAAAATCCTTAAAAGGTATAAATTGATGAGATATAACTTTACTTTTCTTTTATTACTTCTTTCGTTTACGATATTTGCACAAGAAGATGCATGGGTTTATTTTAATGGTAAACCTAATGCACAAGCTTTTTATGATAATCCGTCAAGCGAACTTTCGCAAAGGGCTTTGGATCGAAGAACGAACCAAAATATTGCCTTAGATATTACAGATGCTCCTTTGGAAACTTCGTACGTAAATCAAATAACAGCAAGTATTGGAATTACAGTAAAAGCACAGTCAAAGTGGTTGAATGCACTTCACATTCAAGGCACTCAGGCCAATATAAATGCTTTGAAATCATTTTCTTTTGTTTCTAGAATAGAATTTGCCAACAAAACTTTAAATGCTACAGGGAAAAGAGTTGCTGAAACTTCTATTGGCCAGACTTATGATAAGTTAAAAACGACAATTGATTATTCTTACGGAAATTCGGCGAATCAAATTCAGATGCTGAACGGACAAGTGTTGCATCAGCAGAATTTTACAGGAGAGGGTAAAATTATAGCAGTTTTAGACGCAGGTTTTCCAGGTGTGAATACGGCATTGCCCTTTGAAAATCTTAGAAATAATAATAAAATTTTGGGTGGCTACGATTATACCACTCGAAATGCCAATTTCTATACAGGAGACGATCACGGAACTTTAGTGCTCTCTACAATGGGCGGTTATAAAGCAAATTCGTTAGTTGGGACAGCTCCGAATGCATCTTATTATCTTTTTATCACAGAAATTGATGTACAAGAAGCTCCAATAGAGGAATCACTATGGGTTGAAGCGGCAGAAAAGGCAGATGCTTTAGGTGTTGATATCATTACTACTTCACTAGGATATTTTCTAGAACGAGATAATCCAAATTACAATCATACCTATAGCGATATGAATGGGACTACGACTTTTATTTCTCGTGGTGCAGAAATCGCTTTTAGCAAAGGGATTTTAGTTTTGGCTTCTGCTGGAAATGAAGGAGCTCAAGTAGAAAAACATATTGGTGCTCCTGCTGATGCTGTTTCAGTATTGGCTATAGGCTCTGTTAATGCATCTAAAGTAAGAGTAAGCTCTAGTTCAATTGGACCAACTTATGATGGCAGAACAAAACCTGATATTATGGCACAAGGTGGGGCGGCAGTAGTTTCTGATGCAAATGGAGCTATTGGTACAGCAAGCGGAACTTCATTTTCATGTCCGATTATGGCAGGAATGGCGGCTTCGTTGTGGCAAGCTTTTCCATCCAAAACAAACAAAGAAATTAGACAGATGATTTTGGCTTCTGCTGACAGATATGCCAATCCAGATAATAATTATGGATATGGAATTCCAAATTTTGGTACAGCATTAGGCGTAGATGATTTTATAGCCGAAGCCTCGTTTTTGGTCTACCCAAATCCAGCAAAAAGTGAAGTTTGGTTTTCTTTTTTAAATGAAACCACAACCGCATCGGTAACAATTTATTCTATTTTAGGGCAAAAATTAATCGAAGAAAAAATCAATAACTCAAATCCAGTTCTTTCCTTGCAATCACTTCAAAGCGGACTTTATATTTATAGTTTTGAAGCTGATAATCTGCATAAAACAGGAAAAATAATCAAGCAATAGTTTTAATGAATAAAATCACCCAACTCTTCAATATAAAATATCCAATCATTCAAGGTGGAATGATCTGGAATAGCGGTTACAAATTGGCTTCGGCTGTAAGTAATGCAGGAGGTTTAGGACTTATTGGCGCAGGTTCTATGTATCCAGAAGTTCTTAGAGAACACATTCAAAAATGTAAAAAAGCCACAGACAAACCTTTTGGTGTCAATATTCCGATGTTATATCCTAACATTGAGGAAATTATGAATATTGTGGTTGATGAAGGCGTTAAAATTGTTTTTACTTCTGCAGGAAATCCTAAAACTTGGACTTCCTTTTTGAAAGAAAGGGGGATTACAGTTGTTCACGTGGTAAGCAGCAGTGTTTTTGCTTTAAAAGCGCAAGATGCCGGTGTTGATGCTGTCGTGGCAGAAGGTTTTGAAGCGGGCGGACATAATGGACGCGAGGAAACTACTACTTTGACTTTGATTCCGATGGTGAAAGAAAAAATACAAATTCCCTTAATTGCAGCAGGCGGAATTGCAACAGGAAGAGGAATGCTGGCGGCAATGGTTTTGGGTGCAGATGCTGTTCAGGTCGGAAGCCGTTTTGCAGCATCTTTTGAATCTTCGGCACACAATAATTTTAAAGATACGATAGTTAATACTAAAGAAGGAGGTACACAACTGACTTTGAAAGAATTGGCACCCGTAAGATTAATAAAAAATAAGTTCTATCAGGATGTTCAGGATTTGTATGAAAAATGCCCTTCTAAAGAAGAATTGGTTCAGCTCTTAGGACGTGCAAGAGCCAAAAAAGGAATGTTTGAAGGAGATTTGGATGAGGGAGAATTGGAGATTGGACAGGTTGCAGGTCTGATTCATGAAATTTTGCCGGTTGAAGAAATTATTCAACAAATGGTAACCGAATTTGAAGTCGCATCCAAAGAAAAGACTACATTTGAGTTTTAATTGACTGCAAGAAATAATCTATGAATTCTATACGCACATATATACTATTACTTTTTTTAATATTAGGCCTTCAACAAGCTAAAAGTCAGTCATATCATTTTAAAACTTCAGGATTTAGCGTTCTGCAAAAAAATGAAAGAGGAAAATGGGGCGAGTGGTCCAATCTAGATTTAGTAAATCTTTCAGTTGTTTTGGATACCAATAAACATAGAATTGTGGTTTATTCTCAAGAAATCCAGCTTTATAATATTTTAGATTATATTGAAAGAGAAGAAAATGATACAGATATAACCTATTCTTTTTTGTGTAAAGATAATGATGGAAAAGAATGCAAACTGTCAATTATTACACGAAAAAAACAAGAGTATAGAAAACAGCTTTACATCAATTATGACGATCATATTATCGTTTATAATATTATTACTGTATAAGTTTTTGGGATGCTAAGCTTCTAAAGTCGCTAAGTGCTTTGGATTTAATAAAATAATAAACCCGACAGTTTTTAAAAAACCTGTCGGGTTTGCTATATAAAAAGCTCAGTGTTTTAGAGTCTTAGCATCTTAGATTCTATAATGAGTCAACATCTTTAATAAATTCATCATATTCTAAATAGAACATTTCTAGAGCGTGCATGTTTTCGTTGAAGAAATCAAAAATAGTATCCCAAGTGTTTTTATTGCTGAAGCCAACACCAAGTTTTTCTACCCAAATTCTGCTGATGTTTTTACCGCTTTCAAGAGTATAATTTTTCTCGAAAACTAAATCTTTAATAAATTCTTCTTCTAAAATATTTTTTAAAGCTTCCAATTTTTCGAAATAAGCGTAGCGTTTCTCGTCACTTCTTTGTTCGATATCAATTAAAACCTGCGCTTTCTTATTATCTACATAAAATTTAAAAGAAAAATCTTTGATCTTTGTGTCATAAAGCACCCATTTGCGAGGGTATTTTTCGGCAAAAGCTACCCAAAATTCTCTTTTTATTCTTTGCGATTCTTCTCTGCTGTACATTTTTTTAGGCTTTAAGATTAGAAAACTTGCGGTACTGCGTTTTCTGGAGTATATTTATGATTTATTTGAAAATACAAAAATAAGCTTTGATTATGAATTTTCAAGACTTTTTGAAATATGTTCCCAATATAATTCCGCTAGAATTACCAGCAGTGACGTCACACTTAAAAATGGCACCAAAAGAGCGTATAGAGGGATTAAAGAATCTTGATATTGATGCATTAAATGCCAGAATGGCGGGAGTAATGATGCTGTTTTATCCGAAACAGGAAAAAACACATTTGGTTTTGATTGTTAGAAATGCTTATGATGGAGTCCATTCTGCTCAGATAGCATTTCCGGGAGGGAAATATGAAAAGGAAGATCTAAATTTTGAAACTACAGCACTTAGAGAAACACATGAAGAAGTTGGAGTAACGAGGGATAAAATAAATATAATTAAACATTTCTCTCCAATGTATATTCCGCCAAGTAATTTTTTGGTGCATCCTTTTTTAGGAATTGCCACAGAAGAGCTTTCTTTTTATCCTGATATAAGAGAAGTGGCTGGAATTATCGAACTCCCTTTGTCTGTTTTTTTAAATGATGAAATAATTATTGAAACCAGATTATCAACTTCTTACGGGGCAAATATTTTAGTTCCTGCCTTTAATATTCAAAATCACATTGTTTGGGGCGCCACAGCAATGATTTTGAGTGAATTGCGCGATGTCTTGAATACCGCTATTGCAAAAGAAATTTAATAAAGTTTATTTAATGATTTGATATTCATTTGGATAGCTGTTAATTGGAGAAAATGTTTTAAAGTGTTGCTAAAAGAATAATTTTTGTATGTTTGCGACCTAACAAAAAATAAGATAAATTAGTTATGGGATTGTTTAAACGAAATCCTTTTGGGCATATATTATTCATCAAGAAATGGTTGATCCGAGTTCTCGGTGCCATGACTCATAGGAGGTATAGAGGTTTTAATGAATTGCAGATTGAAGGATCTGAAATTATTAAAACACTCCCGGATACTAATGTATTATTTATATCCAATCATCAGACTTATTTTGCAGATGTTGTAGCGATGTTTCATGTTTTTAACGCCAGTTTATCAGGGCGTCAAGACACTATTAAGAATATCGGTTATTTGTGGCAGCCAAAAATGAATATTTATTACGTAGCAGCCAAAGAAACCATGCAGGCTGGATTACTGCCAAGAATTTTAGCTTATGTTGGTGCAATCACAGTTGAGAGAACTTGGCGTTCTAAAGGCGTTGATGTTACAGAAAAGCGTGATGTAAATCCAAACGATACAGAAAACATTAGAATTGCTCTCGAAGACGGCTGGGTTATTACTTTCCCTCAAGGAACAACAAAATCATTCAAACCAGTTCGTAAAGGAACAGCTCATATTATCAAACAGCACAAACCAATCGTTATTCCTATTGTAATTGATGGTTTCCGTCGTTCGTTCGACAAAAAAGGACTTCGAATGAAGAAAAAAGGGATTCTACAATCCTTCATAATCAAAGAGCCTCTTGATATTGATTATGAAAATGATACCATTGAACAAATTGTAGAAAAAGTAGAATACGCAATCGAACAACACCCTTCGTTTTTAAAAGTTATTCCTGCTGAAGAAATCAAAGTGCAAGAAGAACTGAATAAATTAAGACGTTGGGATTATTAGAAAGTTTTTTTCTTGTTTCAAGTTTACCTAATTATAAATTGATTTTCTTTCTGAAAATATAAGTGTAAAAGTTGAAAAAACTTAGAATCTTAGCATCTCAGAAACCTTAAGAACTTTTTCAAAAATCTATTTTCTTCAATTCTTTATAATTAGAGTATAATCTGCGTAAAAGTGTTCCATAAATAATTCTGTAAAAACACCAGAATAATCCAAAGAAACCTAAAATTACAAGGAATAATATTCCTACAGTAACAAACATGGCTTTTCCATTCATCGCTAATTTTTCTCTAAGAAACTCCATGTCTGGATTGTAGACAAAAGCAATAAAGAAGCTTAAAATGGCGGTAATTACAATCATTCCGAGATTATACCAAACATAATACTGTACTGTTTTTCGGGTCTTTAAAATAGCGCTCATCAGTGATTTTGTAGCTATTGTGGTCGAAATTGTTCTGTAGTTTTTATAGAAAATGTAAACAAAGATCAATACTACAACATAATTGAAATATGTTAGAAACTCTAAAGCTGTTACTATTTCAGGATGATTCATTTTTCGCAAAACATCATCTGTATTAATAAACAAGTTGGAAAAAGTCCAAAACGAAATCTCCAAAATGCTGATGATTAAAATCCATTTTACAATTGAAGATGATTTTCTATGAATCATCTTATAGATTTCATTTTCAGAAATTTGTTGAAAAGAATCAGAGTTCTTTTGCCAGTCTTTTTTTAGTAAATCCAGTTCTTTCATAATAATTTTTAAGGATTTAGTATTTTTTTAAGTTTCCCTTTAATTCTGTTCATTTTCACACGCGCATTCACTTCGCTGATTCCTAAAGTTTCAGCTATTTCTTGATAATCTTTGTCTTCTAAATACATAAAAACTAATGCCTTTTCGATGTCATTTAATTGATAAACTGCCTTATACATCAGTTTTATCTGTTCTTCTTCTTCATAATTATAGTCAACATCTTTTACAAAATGCTGATGATTTTCATAATCTACTGTCGATATAGTTCTTTTGGTTTTTCGGTATAAGGTAATTGCTGTGTTTAAGGCGACACGATAGGTCCAAGTCGAAAATTTACTGTCGCCTCTAAATTTCGGATAAGCTTTCCAAAGCTGGATGGTGATTTCTTGAAATAGATCTTTATGAGCGTCTTCGCCAGCAGTATATAATCTACAAATCTTGTGGATTATATTCTGATTTGCCTGCAGCTGCGCAACAAATGACTGTTCTAGATTTTCACTCATAATGTATTAGTAGTTATGAAATCATTTTTGTTACAGTTGTATTATAATTTTCTTGTTTTATAATAATTAATCGTCAAATCGATGAACTTACTATAACTTTCCATTCCATCTTTCTGGTTATTCGTTTTTAAGAAATTGTCCCATAGAAAGTGAAAACCTTCATCTATAAAAGTGTCGTATTTTTTCCAAAAATCTTGACTTTCTTGATAATTTTTTAAAATTCCAATGTGAACGGTTTTCTTCAGCTGGTTAAATATTGCTTCATTTTTGTGCTTCCAGATTGTCAAACAGTAACTTAAAGTAAAGCTATATCCTGAATATTGATAATAAAGATTTTCGTTTTTTACAGAAGCTAATACGCCAATAAAGTTGCACTCGCTTTCATTAGCAAAACCAATCTGATGAGCCATTTCATGAGACGTGGTCAGTGGGAAATTATACATTGGCAATAAGTAATTAATCTGAGCTTCGTTTGTAAAAGGGTTTAAGTATCCACCAAAGCCCATATAGGTTAGTGGAACACTGAACATTGATTTTTTTACGCTTAACGTTTTGTATTTAAAATAAGGATGTTCTTTTGCTAGATTATCATAACCGTTTAAAATCAATTGAAATGATTCTTTTTGGGAATACGGAAAAACAACTTTAGCACTATCATTTTTTGTGATCTGAAACTGAACTTCATTCGTCTTTGTAATTAATCTTTTAGTGAAAGCCAAAAGATCCGCGTCAGTATATTCTCTTTTGATTTCCATTTTCTCAAAAAGAGGTTTGCGGTAATAATTGAAAGCCCAAAGCAGATGAAAGAAAAAGTAAAAAACAGAAATCTTACCTAAGATTTTAAGAATATGATCCTTCCAATCTGTTTTCCAAGTTTTTCTGATTTTCCAAAACCAACCAATTATAGAAATCATTAAAAGAGCATAAATAATGTCGCCGACAGAAAAAGGAATTTTACCTAAGATTATTCTTGAAAAATGAGAAATTCTAACGAATAAATTTTTGCTGTAAAGGCCCTCTACAAAGTCTGGAAAGAATGTCAGGATTTTATAAAAAAGAATTTGAACTAAGAGAAATAAAGGTAAAATGTATTTTGATTTCACAGTATAATTTTTAGATACGTAAATATAAACACAATATTATTATTAAAAAAAGGATTGTATTTGTAGGATTTGATTTTAAGAATTTGAATTCGTGCTAATTCCTCAAATTTGTGCTCAAAAAAAGTTGAAACTTTGTAACTTTGGGACTCTTAATTGTTAAACATCAAACAAAATATAATGAGTCAAGAAATTAGAAATCTGGAACCAAAAGCACTTTGGAACAAATTCGCAGATTTAAATGCTGTTCCGCGTCCGTCTAAAAAAGAAGAACGTGTAATTGAGTTTATGAAGAACTTTGGAAATAGCTTAGGTTTAGAAACTTTCGAAGATGAAATCAGAAATGTAATCATCAGAAAGCCAGCTACTCCGGGAATGGAAAATCGTAAAGCAATTGTAATGCAAGGCCATTTAGATATGGTGCATCAAAAAAATGCAGACACTGTCTTTGATTTTGAAACGCAAGGAATCGATATGTATGTTGATGGAGACTGGGTTCGCGCGCGAGGTACAACACTTGGAGCTGATAACGGGCTAGGAGTAGCTACTATTATGGCTATTTTAGAAAGTAAAGATATTCCGCATCCAGCAATTGAAGCTTTGTTTACAATTGATGAAGAAACAGGAATGACTGGTGCTTTAAACTTAAAAGGCGGAATTCTTCAAGGTCAGATTTTATTGAATTTGGATACAGAAGAAGATGATGAAATTGATATTGGATGTGCTGGTGGAATTGATGTAACCGCAACTAGAACATATCATGAAGAAGAGGTTCCAGAAGGTTCTGTTGGATATACCATTACAGTAAAAGGTTTAAATGGTGGACATTCAGGAATGGATATTCATAAAGGTTTAGGAAACGCCAATAAAATCATGAACCGTTTGTTGTTTGATGCATTTGAAAACTTCGGTTTACAGATTGTAGAAGTAAACGGAGGAAGTCTTAGAAATGCAATTCCAAGAGAAAGCGTTTCTAAAGTAGTTATTTCTCAAATGTTTGATGAAGCTTATGTGTATGATATGCAGGAAATTATTTCTGATATCAAAGCCGAATATAAAACAACTGAGCCTAATTTGACTATCGAAATCGTAAAAGGTGATTTGCCTGAAAAAGTAATGGATTTAGGTGTTCAGGAAGGAATTATCAGAGCGATTTACGCGGCTCAGAATGGAGTTTACAAAATGAGTGCTGATATGGCCGATTTGGTTGAAACTTCAAATAATATTGCTCGTGTAGTTATTAAAGATGGGGAAATATTGGTAGGATGTTTAACACGTTCTTCTGTCGAATCTTCAAAATTTGATTTAGCAAATTCTTTACGTTCTGCTTTTGAATTGGTTGGATGTGAAGTTGAGCTTTCTGGTTCTTACCCAGGATGGACACCAAATGTGAATTCTGAAATTTTAGAAGTTCTAAAAGATATTTACGAAAAACAAAATGGAGAACAGCCTAAAGTTGTGGCTTGCCATGCAGGTCTTGAGTGCGGAATTTTAGGAACAAACTATCCAGATATGGACATGATTTCTTTCGGGCCAACAATTCACGGAGCGCACTCTCCAGACGAAAGAGCGAGTATTTCTTCAGCTCAAAAATATTGGAAATTTGTATTGGAAATTCTTTCGAATATCCCAGTTAAATAAGGTAACAGTCACGGTATTCAGTCACGGTTAATTGCAGTTTTTAATAAAACTGTAAACTGTGACTGTAAACTGCGACTAAAAGCTTAATCTCTCTTAGGAGTGTTTTTCTTTTCTCTTTTTTCTTCTTTCTTTTCCTTAGCCGTTTTTAACGGTTCTTTTTTTGCTGTTTTCTTAGCGTCTTGACCTTTTGCCATAATTTATTGATTTTGATGGTGTTTTAGTAAAAGTAAAGCTTTTAAAAACTTAAATGCCAAAAAAAATCCCCAATTTTAAAATTGAGGATTTAAATATTTTCTTTATGAAGATTCTAATTGCGTTTTAATACTTTATACTGCTCATAACAAGCGCTTATTGCATCCATAATCTGAAGATCGTTTGCGGTTTGTATGAAAGAATCAGAATAATTACAGCGATGCATAATTTCAGGGATTTCATCTTTGCTGACTCCTAATAATACTGCAACTGTTTCACGATCGTATTTAGATTCCAAAAGCGTTCGTACGGTATCATCCTTTTTCATTTCCTTCAGTTTCTTGAGTTCTTTTCCATTCTTGCCAAAGAAATTATAAAGCATGTCGGCTGGATTAAAAATCGAACCGAGGACTTTTCCAAAAGCATTTGGAGCGTATTCTCCAGCTTCGTAACCTTGCGTAAGACCAGAAATGCTATAACGGTAATTTTCTTTTGTTGGAATTAATTTAGAGTCAATTTCAAGATATCCTGTCAAAGAGAAAGGAGCAATAACAACTTCTTCCAAAGCAATCGCCTTTTCAGTAAGCTGAATTCTAGTCACTTTGTTCTTAATCCAGTCATTTGTAACTCTAATTCTTAACGATTGAAATCCTAGAATAGAAAAATGAAGTGTATCATTGACTTGCACGTCAATTTCAAAATACCCTTTTTCGTCAGATTTTGCACCACGCACTTTGTTGGTGTTAATGATATTTACGCCAGCCAGTGGTTGTTTGCTGTCGTCATTAATAACGTAACCTGAAACTCTTTGTGGAACTGTTGGCTGTGCATCTTGCGTATCTTGTGCAAAACCAATGTTGGCGAGAAGTGTAAAAAAGAAAACTGCGAAATATTTCATATCCTGATTTAAAGCTCTAAAAGTAGTAAATCGGGATTAAATATCTCATAGTCTTGGAATTTAATTATAAGAAAATTAACAAAGGCTGCTGTATTGCTTTTCTATATTAAATAAAAAG
This sequence comes from Flavobacterium humidisoli, assembly GCF_023272795.1. Lineage (NCBI taxonomy): Bacteria > Pseudomonadati > Bacteroidota > Flavobacteriia > Flavobacteriales > Flavobacteriaceae > Flavobacterium > Flavobacterium humidisoli. Next base: position 3,155,519 of record NZ_CP096829.1, read on the forward strand.
GAATAGGGGAGATTCAGTCATGGTGTTTTGATTACAAAAATCATTTATGGAGTATAAGTTTTTGGCATAAAAAAAAATCCCAAGTTCCAAGTATGTTTGGAATTTGGGATTTTGTATTTTAAGAAATTAAATTATTAATCTCTTCTAGATCTTCTTGGTCTTGAGCTGTCGCCGAAGTTTTCTGAACGTCTTGGTGCTCTGTCAGAACCACCTTCGCTTCTTGGAGCAGAGCTTCTGAAACCACCTTCTCTTCTTGGAGCTGAGTTTCTGTCGCCTCTAAAACCTCCTTCGCGTGAACCTCCGTCTCTTGAAGATGAGTTTCTGTCGCTTCTAAATCCGCCTTCACGTCTTGGAGCGAAGTTGCCTTCTCTTCTAGATCCTCCAGAATTACGTCCGCCACCACGGTTGTTGTGGTCACGTCTTCCTCCTCCGTCATTTTTAGAAATCTCAACATTAATACGACGACCTTCTAATTGTACGTTGTTTAAAACGTCCATTACTTTGTCAGTATGCTGTGGATCAGTGTTGAAGAAAGAGAAACCTTCTTTTACATCTACTTTAAAGATATCATCACGACCTAAATCTAGTGTTTCTTTCAAGTAATCTTTTAATGACATCCAGTCGAAGTTGTCTCTAGAACCAATGTTTACGAAATAACGAACTGCTCCGTTATTACTGAATTCTCTTGGTTCAGAATCACCTCTTTCACGTCTTTCACCAGATTGAACAGAAATATCTCTGTTTTTCTTGTAATAAGTAATGAAACGGTTAAATTCTACTGAAACCATTTTCTTAATCAATTCTTCTTTAGATAAATCTTCAAGAACATTGTTAATTGCTGGTAAATAGTTGTCAATTTCATGATCAACCTCAGTATCTTTAATTTTGTTCGCTAGGTGCAATAATTGAATTTCGCAGATTTCAATTCCAGATGGAATCGTTTTTTCTTCGAATTTTTGTTTGATGATTCTCTCGATAGAAGAAATTTTACGCAACTCGCTTTTTGTAACAATAACAATAGAAGTTCCTAATTTTCCAGCTCTACCAGTACGACCAGAACGGTGGTTGTACGTTTCAATTTCATCTGGTAATTGGTAGTTAACAACGTGAGTTACGTTATCAACGTCAATACCACGTGCAGCAACGTCAGTAGCTACAAGCATCTGAATTTGTCTTCCACGGAAAGATTTCATTACACCATCTCGTTGTGCTTGAGATAAATCTCCGTGTAACGCAGCGGCGCTATATCCATCCTCAATTAACTTCTCAGCAATAGCTTGAGTGTCTCTTTTTGTACGGCAGAAAACTACAGAGAAAATATCTGGATTAGCATCGGCTAAACGTTTTAAAGCTTCGTAACGGTCACGAGCATTTACTAAGTAAAATTCGTGAGAAACTGTTGCAGAACCTGAATTTTTGGCTCCAACAGTAATTTCAACTGGTTCGCTCATGAATTGTTTTGCAATTCTAGCAACCTCTTGCGGCATAGTTGCAGAGAACAACCATGTGCTTTTTTCGTCTGGAGTATCTGATAAAATAGATACGATATCCTCATAAAACCCCATGTTCAACATTTCGTCAGCCTCATCCAAAATACAGTAATCTATATTTTTAATGTTAACTAAACCTCTGTTAATCATGTCTTGCATTCTCCCTGGAGTTGCAACAATAATCTGCGCTCCTCTTTTAATGTCTCTAGCTTGCTCTGTAATACTAGCCCCGCCGTAAACTGCTACCACATTTATACCTTTTTCGTATTTTGAGTAGTTTTTAAGTTCGTTGGTAATCTGTAAACAAAGTTCTCGTGTTGGCGATAAAACTAATGCTTGTGTGTTTCTGTTGTCAGCATCAATTTTTTGAATTAGCGGAAAACCGAAAGCTGCCGTTTTCCCTGTCCCTGTCTGAGCCAACGCAACCATATCTGTGTCTTTTTCCAATAATAGGGGAATCGCCTTTTCCTGTACCTCTGACGGATTTTCAAATCCTAGATCTAAAATCGCCTTCAGTAACGATTCATTCAATCCTAATTGTTCAAATTTATTCATATATGTATTTAAAATAGGGTGCAAAATTACTGTTAATTATTCAGATAAACTAATGGTAATTCAAGAATTATGTATTTGTTATGATTTGATTATCAAAAAGTTACAGTTTTATTAAAATGATTTTTTGTAAAAAATCCAGAAACTACCCTAAAATTACGCCAGAAAATGTAAAATTTCGTCTTTAAAATGTTGTATTTGAAACAATTATTTTGTGGTACTCAGGAAATCAATTAGTTGCTGAACTGCTTTTCCGCGATGACCTATGGCATTTTTAGTTTCCAAAGGCAGTTCTGCAAAGGTCTCATCAAAATTTTCGGGTTTAAAAATAGGATCATAACCAAAACCATTTGTTCCGGTTTTAGTTTGTGTAATATTTCCTTTTGCAATTCCGGTAAATAAATATTGTTTTCCTTCTAGGTTTAAAGTGATAACGGTCTTGAACTGGGCGCTGCGATTTTCTTCATTTTTCAAAGCATCCAAAAGCTTATTCATATTATCATCGGCATTTTTTTGCTCCCCTGCGTATCGTGCAGAATAAACTCCAGGCTCGCCATTTAAAGCATTTACTTCCAAACCTGTATCGTCTGCGAAACAATCATAACCATATTTCTGGGTTACATAATCGGCTTTTAAAATCGCATTTCCTTCAATTGTATCTGCAGTCTCTGGAATATCTTCAACACAATTAATATCTTCCAAGCTTAATATTTTAATGCTTTCTGGAAGCATGCTTTGAATTTCTGCGATTTTATTTTTGTTGTTTGAAGCGAAAACGAGTTTCATAGAATTATGTGTTTAAATGATTTTCAACACAAATTTAGAATTCTTATATTTGATATGTTAGCTAAAATTCAAATAAATGCAATTATCAGTACTTTATAAAAAAATCTTGCCTTTTGTAAAGCCTTATAGAAAAATGGTAATTGCAACTTTACTATTAACTTTTTTAGGCTCATTTGCAGCGCAGGTCAATGCTGTAATTTTAAAATATACTGTTGATACCATAAATAATTTGATGGTGGCACACGAACCTTTATCCAAAGGATTTCATTTGCTCGGAATTATTAGCATAGTGTTGCTAACTAAAGAATTGGTCAATTCAGTAGTTCAATTTGGGCAGAAATTCTATGGAGAAAAACTCCGTATCTTTATAACTCGTGATATCTCTCAAACCATAGTAGAAAAAATTCTGAGCTACCGAATGGAATTTTATACTTCTGACGAAAATGAAAGTGGAAAACTGCAGACTAGAATAGATGCCGGAATTAGCAGTTTAACCAGATTAGTTCAAAATTTCTTTATTGATATTCTCCCTCTGTTTGCAAATGCTTTTGTGGCTTTGGTAATTATGTTTTATGCCAATATGTATGTGGGTTTGGTAAGTTTGTGCATTATCCCGATTTATTTTTATATCAGTCAATTGCAAGCAACGAGATTGAGCGGATTCAGAAGAAGAATGCGAAATTATCGGGAAACTAAAAACAACGGAATCATTAGTTTAATTGAATCGATTACGGTAATTAAGTCCTTTGTGCGAGAATCTACAGAAGCCGATCGTCATGAAAAGATACAATTTGAAATGACCGAAAATCAGCTTCAAACGAGAAAAACCAGTTTTATTTTTGAAAGTGTTAAAAGTTTTGTAGAGCAGATAGGAGTAGTCATTATAATTATTCTGACAGCTTATTTCGTTTTGAATAATAAAATGACGATTGGAGCCATCATGTTTCATATAATGCTGTTTAATAATGTTTCGTCGCCAATAAGACAATTGCATCGTATTTATGATGAAGTAAATGACGCTTTGATTTATTCGGAAGGTTTCTTTGATATTTTAGAAGCAGAAAAGGAAGTGGAAACCAGTGGTAATTATATTCCAGAAAAAATTGTTGGCTTAATAGAAGTGAAAAATGTAGATTTTGTATATCCAAATGGAACTCAAGCGCTTTATGATATAAATTTTACGGTAAAGCCAAATGAAACCACTGCTTTGGTCGGATTAAGCGGAGCTGGAAAAAGTACCGTTATTAATTTACTGGATAAATTTTACTTGCCTTCTTCTGGTCAGATATTTTTGGATGGAGTTGATTTGGTTGAATATAATACAGATTTTCTGCGTAAAAATATTGGTTTGGTGCTTCAGAAAAATCATATTTTTAAAGGTACCATTGCAGAAAATATTTTATATGGAAAACCTGAAGCTTCAAAAGATGAAGTTATAGAAGCAGCAAAGCAAGCCTATATTCATGAGCAGGTTGTCCAGCTTCCAAAAGGTTACGATTCTGATGCACATTTGCTTTCCGGCGGGCAGCAGCAGCGAATTGCGATTGCAAGACTTTTTCTTAAGAATCCGCCAATCATTTTCCTCGATGAGCCAACAGCAAGTTTGGATGCCATTGCAACAGAACAAATTAAAAAGTCTTTGGATGCCATAAAAAAAGATCGAACTGTAATTATTATATCGCACAGTATTTCGCAGATTATTGACGCTTCTAATATTATCGTTTTAGAAAAGGGAAGATGTGTCGAAAAAGGAACTCATGACGAATTATATGATAATAAAGGAACGTATCATCAGATATTTATGGCGATGGCGAACAGCTTGAATATTGAAAAAATCACGCAGACTTTTGATTGAGGTATTTAAAAATGATTTTTTCTGCTGCCAAAGAAACGGTTATTCCAAAAGTATAAGCTAGAATATCCGACCATAAAAATCCCTGTCCCAAAACGTATCTTCCAAACAATGTTTTTCTAAGTTCTATAATCCATTCTGCCTGATACAATTGCAGAAATTCAATTCCGTAGCAAATCAAAAGTGAAATAAGTGCTATTAAAAATGCTTTTTTGAATGGAAGAAATACTCGAACCAAAAAATAAATCATAACAGCATATAGAAAATCTCCTATCCATAATGGTATAAAAGAGATTTTTCTGGAAAGGATTCCAAGGAAAATAATGCTGAGGAAAATTATGAAGTAATAGATTCTGGATTTCAAGTTTAGTAATGTTTAGTTAGGAGCAAATTTATATTTTTTTTAGCTAAAACGGATTGGTTTTTGTCATTCAGAGGAACGAGGAATCGCACGAGAAATTCCGCAAAGGAATGAGTCAATCTTAGTAGATTCGCTAGTGTGATTCTTAGTTCCTCAGAATGACAAACTGTTCTGGTTACTTTGTGTTTTTGGTTAACAAAGTATCTAATAGTACATTTTTAGGGAACGAAAAATACAAAACCCAAATTGATTAAGTTTATTTCATAAATTTATCAGTTCAATTAATTTACTATCAAAAATAACCACATGAATTCAAAATTTTTTCCTCTGATTTTATCTTTGTTTCTTTTTGTAAATCAAAGCTATTCTCAAAAAGACAATTCATTTAACATTAAAAAGCAATTGGATTATTGCGCAGAACAGGCTTCAAAAACCTTAAAAGTGATTCCGAATGACGGGACTTCTCCAAGAACAGTTCCGAACGGAAGCAAAGAATGGAAGTTTGTTGATTACAAAGACTGGACAAGCGGATTCTGGCCTGGCGAATTATGGTTTTTATATGAGGCTACAAAAGACAAAAAATGGGAAAAAGAGGCTGATAAATTCACCCGTTTTTTAACGCCTTTATCAGTCAATAAAGCTGCTGATCACGATTTAGGGTTTCAGGTCTTTAATAGTTTTGGAAATGGATACAGATTGACCAAAAATCCCGAGTATAAACAAATTATATTGAAAACAGCCGATACGCTGGCGACACTTTTTAATCCGAAAGTAGGAACAATCCAATCTTGGCCGCATAATAAAATGGGAGGTCATAATACCATCATCGATAATATGATGAATTTGGAACTACTGTTTTGGGCTTCAAAAAATGGAGGAAATAAAAAACTTTATGATATTGCTGTTAAACACGCAGAAACTACAATGGCCAATCATTTTAGGCCAGACAACACTTCTTATCATGTTGTAATTTATGATTTTGAAACTGGGAAAAAGATAAAAGGCAGAACCGCTCAGGGATATAGTGATGAAAGTATGTGGGCTCGCGGGCAGGCTTGGGCGATTTACGGTTTTACAATGACTTACAGAGAAACAAAAGACGTTAAGTTTTTAGATTTTGCCCATAAATTGGCACGTGTTTATTTAGATAAATTAACCACAGAAGATCTGGTTCCGTATTGGGATTTTAATGCGCCCAATATTCCAAACGAACCTCGAGATGCTTCTGCAGCAGCAATTGTTTCTTCGGCGCTTTTAGAATTAAGTTCGTACACAAAAGACAAGAATTTAAAAGCTGAATATTTAACAAAAGCTAAAAAGATGATTGTGTCACTTTCGGACCATTATCAGAGTCAGGATGTAAATTCTGCATTTTTATTGCATTCAACTGGGCATAAACCTGGAGGAAGCGAAATAGATTGTTCTATAAATTACGCAGATTATTACTATCTTGAGGCATTATTAAGACTTCAAAAACTAAAATAGAAAATTATGCTAAAGAAAATAAGCCAAATTGCCTTTGCAATAATGATGGTGCTAACACTTGCAAGCTGTAAAAACACCAAACAGAAACTTCAAGAGTATGTTGTTACGTACAACAAAAATATTGCTCCAAGTTTTAGAGCTGAAAATGTAACACTTACAACTGCAAGAGGTTATATTAATGACAATAAAATTGAATTGCGATTTGAAACTGGCTTAGACCAAAATGAAGGCAATAAATTAGCTTCTTCCATATCATTTGTAAAGTTGATAAGATCGATGATTGAAAAAGATCAGATTCCAAGACAATTAATAGAAGAGGGAGTTCAATTTGATGTTTACTTTTTAGCAAATGATAATACTGTTTTAGATAAGGAGGTACTTACAGGAGAATCTCTTAAATATATTTTGAAATAAAAGATTAAGTTTTATAGAAAAAAGATCATTTTGATTCTTACATATTAAAAGTCTCTTTAAAATTTATTTAAAGAGACTTTTTTGTGTTTAGGCTGAAAAGTTAAGTGTAAAAGAAAAGTTTTAATTCTTACAAAAAATCACTTTTTTAGAGTATAACCAGTTTGTTATCAAAGAATTGTATACTCATTTTTTGTAATTGAATGTTGGTTTTATGTTATAAATTAATTATGTTTGAGTTAAAAAATAACTATTAAACCAAAAATTTATGAAAAAAATTACCCAAATCGCATTTGCACTAGCTTTTGCATTATTTTTAGTCAGCTGTAAAAATACCAAGCAGAAAATCCAGGAACATGTAAGTAATTACAACAATTCATCTTCTATAAAAGGTAGCGGTATTACCAGTACATCGGCAAAAGCTTTTCTAAATGACAATAAAATTGAAATTAGAATTGAAACCAATTTAGAGGAAAACGATGCAAATAAATTAGCCTACAAAGAATCTTTTCCAAGCCTATTAAAAGATATGATCAAGAATGATCAGATTTCGTCTTCTCTTATCGCTGAAGGCGTAAAGTTTGATGTATATTTTTTAGCTTATAATAATGCAATTTTAGCTCAAGAATTAGTAGATCAGGAAGAATTGGCAGTTTTAGAAGGAACGGCAAGCCCAAATAAAGAAACGGCAAAATTATAATCTAAATTATATGTATAAAAAAAATCCTCTTCAAATGAAGAGGATTTTTTTTATGAGAATTGAGTAACATTTTTCAAGTTGTCTGGAAAATAGAGTTCTGATAAATTGGTAAACTCATCTCCTCGCATAAAAATGTTGATGTCAACATCTGCAAATGACGTTTTTCCGGCTGCAGCCAAAAGTTCATTTGTAGCATGAAGCGTGTTTTTATGAAAATGATACACTCTTTCAGATTTATCTGTAACAACCAGACCTTTCATTAGCATTTTGTTCTGCGTTGCCACTCCCGTTGGACATTCATTATTATGACAGCGTAAGGCTTGAATACAGCCTAATGAGAACATAAAACCTCTTGCGCTGTTACACATATCTGCACCAAGTGCGATTGCGTGTAAAATAGAATATCCAGAAATGATCTTTCCGCTTCCAATAATGCGCATTTTATCACGAATACCTAAACGTACTAAAGTTTTGTTCACAAAAATTAAAGCAGGTTCAAAAGGCATTCCGACACCATCTGCAAATTCAAGCGGAGCAGCTCCAGTTCCGCCCTCTGCACCATCAACAGTTATGAAATCAGGGTAAGTATCTTCGTTTATCATCTCTTGGCAGATAGCTTCAAATTCGGCTGTATTACCAATACATAATTTAAATCCGATTGGTTTTCCATTAGATAAATCACGTAATTGTTTAATAAACTGAATTAATCCATTGGCATCAGAAAAAGCATGATGGCCTGGAGGGGAAAGAATCATAGTATGTGGTACAACGCCTCTAATTTTAGCAATTTGCTCTGTATTTTTAGCCGCAGGCAATACACCTCCGTGACCTGGTTTTGCACCTTGAGAAATTTTAATCTCAATCATTTTTACATTTGGAAGATTTGCTTTTTCAGAAAAGTTTTCAGGGCTGAAATTTCCTTCTGCGTCACGACACCCAAAATATCCTGTGCCAATCTGCCAGGTAATATCACCGCCGCCCGCAAGATGAAATTCTGTTAATCCTCCTTCTCCTGTATTTTGGTAGAAATTTCCTTTTTTAGCACCAATATTTATGGCACGAACTGCATGCTCGCTCAAAGAGCCAAAACTCATAGCAGAAACATTAAATAAAGAAGCCGAATAAGGCTGTTTACAATCTTTTCCTCCAACTAAAACGCGCGGTAATTCTTCGTTTACTTTAGCAGGGAAAATAGAATGTTTGATTCCTTCATAACTTTCTGTATTTAAGTTCAATTGGGTTCCAAATGGAGTGCTCGAATCAATGTTTTTGGCTCTTTGATAAACCAAAGAACGCTGATTTCTAGAAAAAGGTTTTCCGTCGGTAGATCTTTCAATAAAATATTGTTGAATCTCAGGCGCAATCATTTCAAACAGATATCTGAAATAACCCAAAACGGGAAAGTTTCTTAAAATAGCATGTTTTTCTTGAGAGGCATTGTAAGCACCAACAATTAGTAAAAGTGGGATAATAAATACAAGTAAATAGCCTCGTCCAGTGTAATAATAAATTGCGGCAACAATTAGAAACAATAAGAATCCGTAAATAAAGAATTTTTTTCTCATGTTTTTAAAAAATTAAATAGGTAATAAATGCGATAATTAGTTGAATCTTAAACGTACATAAACGTGTTTGATTCCTTTTTTGTCTGACTCTCTTTCGTCGATTTCCAAAATATCAGTTAATGACTTAAGCATTGGCGTTAGTTTAGAAAAGCCATAATTTCGAGGGTCAAATTCGGGTTTTTTCTTCACAATTAGATTTCCGACATCTCCTAAAAATGCCCAGCCATCATCGTCTTCAATATCTTCGATGGTAGCTTCAATCAATTCAATAGTCTGTTTGTCAATTTTATGAAGTGCTTTTTCGGCAGGTTTTTCAATTGGTTTTTTGGTATCGGCAGTAGCTGATTTAGGTTTTTTCTTTTGAATGGCACCATCTAGAACCTCAATATAAATAAATCGATCGCAGGCTACAATAAACGAACTCGGTGTTTTCTTTTCTCCTATACCAATTACTTTCATGCCAGATTCTCGAAGCCGAATGGCAAGGCGTGTAAAATCGCTATCACTGGAAACAATGCAGAATCCATCCAATTTTCCAGAGTACAGTAAATCCATTGCGTCAATAATTAAGGCAGAATCTGATGAATTTTTTCCAACCGTGTAACTATATTGCTGAATAGGGGTAATAGCATGTTCTAATAAAACACCTTTCCAGCCATTTGCATTAGGTTTTGTCCAGTCGGCATAAATCCTTTTTGTAGTGGGCGTTCCCAATTTTGCAATTTCTTCCATCATGCCTTTTACATTGCTGTATGGCACATTGTCTGCATCAATAAGAACTGCCAGTTTTAAGTCTTTTGAATTGCTTAAAGGCATTTGTTAAATATTTAAAATTTAATACTCTCAAAGTTAAAATTAAAATTCGTTTTTATAAGAATTGAATGATGAATATGTGTAATTATTAGTACTAATTAGTTTCATTATAAATAATGATTAGTACATGGAAAATTAATTAAAGATAAATTTGTCTTTTATATAAAACATTTTTATCTTTGTCAAGAATTAATTAAGGATGTATGTTTTCAAAAGCGTGTGAATACGGAATAAGGGCTTCAATATTTATTGCAACCAAATCTTCTAAAGGGATTAGAGTTGGAATAAAAGACGTCGCGAAAGAGATTGATTCGCCAGAACCATTTACAGCCAAGATTATGCAGATTTTAACCAAAAATGGCATAATTAATTCGACAAAAGGAGTTGGAGGCGGATTTGAAGTTTCGCCAGAGGCATCAAAAAAAATAAAGTTGATCCAGATTGTTGATGCCATTGATGGAAATAAAATTTACAGTGGTTGCGGAATTGGGTTAAAAGAATGTTCAGAAGAACACCCTTGCCCAGTTCATCACGAGTTCAAAAAAATAAGGGGTCTGCTTTTGGATATGCTTATTAATACAACTCTAGAACAGCTTGCTTCTGATGTGAAATCGGGAGATTTCTTCCTTAAAGCGACAAATACGAACAATTAAAAATTATTAAATATCTTAAAAATGAATACAAAAACCAAAATTTCAGTATTAATCCTAATGGGATTTTTAGCAGTTACTTCTTGTGGTAAAAAAGAAACAGCTCCAGCTGAATCAACAGAAACAACCGAAACGTCTACTGAAGGTGAACCAGCTCCAACAGCAGCTCCAACAGAAGAAAATGTATTGGTTGTTGAAGGAAATGACCAAATGCAGTTTAATACTAGTGAATTGAAGGCTGTTGCTGGAAAACCAATTAAATTGACTTTGAAACACGTTGGTAAAATTCCGAAAGAAGCAATGGGACACAACTTAGTGATTTTACAAGAAGGAACAGATCAAGCTGCTTTTGCTTTAAAAGCGAATGATGCTAAAGCAACTGATTATATTCCAGAATCTGAAAAAGCTTCAATTATTGCACACACTAAATTAATTGGTGGTGGAGAAGAAGATACAATCGAGTTTACAATTGATAAAAAAGGATCATACCCATTTATATGCTCTTTCCCTGGTCACGTAGCCATGATGAAAGGTGTATTAATTGTTGAGTAATAAACATAAGCTCCAAATGCTGTAAATAGGTTTGGAGTTTTTTTATAAACTAATAAAAGATAATTTTATCTTTTATTAATCAATTTTCCCCAAGAGAAATGAAAAGAGAAAAAAAATTATGGATAGTTTTTGCATTGGTAATGAGTATATCATTTGCCGTGCTAGGTTATTACGGTTACGAGATTTATCAGCAGGCACCGCCAGTTCCAAAAGAAATTGTAACCGATTCTGGAAAAATTGTTTTTAGCGAAAGCGAAATTAAAGACGGACAAAATATCTGGCAAAGTATAGGTGGCCAGGAAGTGGGATCTATCTGGGGACACGGCGCCTATGTGGCCCCAGACTGGACCGCAGATTGGCTTCATAGAGAGGCCGTTTTTATACTGGATATCTATGCTAAGAAAGATTTTAATCAAAAATATGAGGAATTAGATGCCGAAAAACAATCGGCGCTGAAAGTTCGTTTGCAGAAAGATGTAAGAACCAATCGATACAATCCTGAAACAGGTGTGCTTACTATTTCAGAAAACCGTTTAGCGGCAATTGAGTATTTAAGCGAATATTATAAAGGTCTTTTTACGAATGATCCTCAGTTTGATAAATTAAGAGAAGAATATGCGATTCCGAAAAATTCTATTACAGATGTTGAAAGAATGCATAAAATGAATGCCTTTTTCTTCTGGGCAACTTGGGCGACAGTTACGAATCGTCCTGATGTAGACATTTCATACACGCACAACTGGCCGTCAGATGAATTGGTTGGAAATACGGCTACCACCGAACTTTTGGCGTGGTCGGGAGTAAGTATTATTTTATTGATTTTAAGTGTTGGAATCTTAGTTTTCTATCATGCAAAATCTGGTGAAGAAGGAGAATTTCCGCTTCCAAAAGAAGATCCGATTATTAAGCAGGGAAAAACAAAATCAATGGGCTTGGTAACCAAATATTTCTGGATTGTGAGTTTGTTGATGGTTCTGCAAATGGTTTTCGGAATCATAACGGCGCATTACGGTGTCGAAGGAAATGGTTTGTATGGAATCCCGATTGATAAAATTCTGCCTTATGCTGTAACACGAACATGGCATACACAATTGGCCATTTTCTGGATTGCAACAGCTTGGCTGGCAACAGGACTATATATTGCTCCAGCAGTTTCGGGTAAAGACCCTAAATTTCAGTGTTTTGGGATAAACTTTTTGTTCGTCGCTTTACTAATCATTGTTTTAGGTTCAATGGCTGGGCAATGGTTCGGAGTAATGCAAAAACTGAATTTAGTTCAAAACTTCTGGTTCGGACATCAAGGTTATGAGTATGTTGATTTGGGGCGTTTCTGGCAGATTTTCCTTTTAGTGGGATTGTTCTTGTGGCTTGCTTTAATGATTCGTCCGCTGCTGCCAGTTTTAAAGAAAAAAACAGAAGAAAAAAACTTAATTATTTTGTTTTTAGTTTCTTGTACCGCAATTGCCATGTTTTACGGAGCAGGATTAATGTGGGGAAGACAAACCAATTTAGCAATTGCCGAATATTGGAGATGGTGGGTAGTTCACCTTTGGGTGGAAGGATTCTTTGAGGTATTTGCGACAGTTGTAATTGCGTTCTTGTTCGTTCGTCTGGGGTTATTAAAAACCAAAACGGCGACTTTAAATGTGCTTTTTGCAACCATTATTTTCATGTCTGGAGGTATTTTAGGAACATTCCATCATTTGTATTTCTCTGGAACGCCAACAGCAATCATGGCTTTGGGGGCAACATTCAGTGCTTTAGAAGTGGTTCCGCTGACTTTAATCGGATTTGAAGCATATCAAAACTATAAAATCTCAAAATCAACACAATGGATTGCCGATTATAAATGGCCAATTTATTTTATGATTTCTGTGGCATTTTGGAATTTCCTTGGCGCCGGAATCTTCGGATTCATTATTAATCCACCAATCGCACTTTATTATGTACAAGGCCTAAATACAACACCTTTGCACGGACATACCGCTTTGTTTGGAGTTTACGGAATGTTAGGAATTGGTCTGGTTTTATTTGTATTGAGAAGTTTATATCGAACTGTTAGCTGGAATAACAGACTGCTAAAAATAACTTTCTGGTCTTTAAATATTGGTTTATTTCTAATGGCAATATTGAGTTTACTTCCAATTGGAGTTTGGCAGGCAATTGAAAGCATCAACCACGGAATGTGGTATGCGCGTTCATCAGAATTAATGCAGCAGCCAGAAATGATTACACTGAAATGGCTTCGTGCTATTGGAGATTCAATCTTCGGAATCGGATTTATTACAATGGCTTGGTTTGTATTTGAACTGACATTAAAAAACAAAAAATAAAAACATATTTAAAATTGATTATCATGGAAAATTTAAAAAACAAAACAATAGGTTCTTTCGTGGCTGAAGATTTTAGAACAGCCGCAGTTTTCTCGAAATATAGAATTGATTTTTGCTGCAAAGGGGACAGAACAGTTACTGAAGTTTGCGATAAACAAAACATTGATGCCGATACTTTATTGGAAAATGTGCTGCAAGTGGTACAATCAGAAAACAGCGGAAGCATTGATTTTAATTCCTGGCCCTTAGATTTATTGGCAGATTATATTGAGAAAACACATCACCGGTATGTAGAAGAAAAAACAAACGTTTTGCTTCCGTTTTTAGATAAATTATGCAAAGTGCACGGTGCAAATCATCCAGAATTATTTAAAATAAACGAACTTTTTATTGGCTGTGCGGGTGAATTGTCTCAGCATATGAAAAAAGAAGAATTGGTCTTATTTCCTTTTGTAAAAAGAATGATAAAAACTAAAGATTCTGACGGAATTTTACAGCAACCTTCTTTCGGAACTGTTTCAAATCCGATTGCGATGATGATGCACGAGCACGATAATGAAGGCGAACGTTTTAGAGAAATTGCTGCGTTGACAGATAATTACACTCCGCCAGCAGATGCTTGTACAACTTACAGAGTGACTTTTGCAATGCTAAAAGAGTTTGAAGCAGATTTGCACAAACATATTCATTTGGAAAATAATATTTTATTTCCAAAAGCTGTGATTTTAGAAAAAGATTTTGTTGAAGTAGAATAAAAATCTTTAGCCACGAATTTCACGAATTACACTAATTTTTTCAATTTTAATTCAATTACACAAATTAAAAATTCGTGCAATTGAACTATTTTAGACAAAGAAAAGATTAGTGTAATTCGTGAAATTCGTGGCTAAAAAAATAATTCATTGATTGCATTTGCAAAATAAAATATTCGTTATGGATTCGCAAAAAAGTTGGATACTCTGCTGTTTTTTCAATTTTCTGATTGCGTGCGTTTTCGGATTGTTAATGCGTTTTATGTATCTCTTTCCTTTAGATTTTCTAAACTATAGTTTTCTGCTTCATGCACATTCACACGTTGCTATGTTAGGCTGGGTTTATTTGATCGTTTATTTTTTGGTTGTTCGTTTTTTTATTCCAAAAGAAAAAAGGCAGAAACCTATTTACAAGCGCTTATTTTGGCTAACAGAGTTTTCAGTAATCGGAATGATGATTGCTTTTCCAATTCAGGGTTATGCCTTGTTTTCCATTATTTTTTCGACCATGCATATTTTACTCAGTTATGTTTTCTGTCGTTTGGTTTGGAAAGATTGTTCTAAAGAAAAATCTCCCGCTGAAAGACTTTTACTAACTTCAATTTTGTTTATGATTTTATCGACTTTGGGAGTTTGGTGTCTTGGTCCAGCCGTGAGCACATTAGGAAAACAAAGCGCTTTTTATCAAATTGCGATTCAGTTTTTTCTTCATTTTCAATTTAATGGCTGGTTTATATTGGCAATTTTAGCTTTGTTTTTAAAACAATTTCCAGACAAAATAGATAAGGTAAAGTTTAAGAGATTTTATTTTTTAATGATTGTTTCTACATTACTTACAGTTTGTTTTCCAGTGCGTTGGTTTATCGGAAATGATATTTTGAGTTATATCAATGGCTTGGGAGTTTTAATTCAGTTGGTAGCTTTTATTCATTTTTATAAAATGCTAAAACCTCAAATTTGTCACTACAAAAGCACTTTAGATAAAACGACTAAAATCGTTTATGGTTTAGCTTTCTGCTCTTTAATTCTAAAAGTCGGAATTCAGTTGCTGACTATTTTCCCCAACTTGGCTGAGGTTTCTCATCAAATCCGAAATTTTGTAATCGGTTTTATTCATTTAACCACTTTAGGAATAATAACAGGGTTTTTGTTTGGGATTTTACTTCAAAATAAAATGCTTTCTGCCAATTCTTCAACATTAAAAATAGGAGTGAAGTGTTTTATTTTAGGATATATTTTGACAGAAGTTTTGCTATTTCTTCAAGGCTGGTTTTTCTTTTTTGGAGAAGCGAGCATTCCAGGGTATTTTCAAAGTATTTTGATCTTCAGTATTCTTTTGGTTTTGGGATTGGTTTTAATGATGAGTTCGATAATTAGGCGAAATTTATATTGTCATATCAAATAAGTCCCGGCGGGACGATATATTTATAGCAGAGGAATGACATATTGTAAAGCTTCGGAGAAGCGAAATATTTATAGAAAACGTTTGGCGAAGATAAAAAGCTCCAGCGGAGCGATATATTTATAGAATCAGATTAGAAATATAATTCGTTAACCTGATAAATATTTCGCTTCTCCGAAGCTTGACTTAGCTTTTATGTAAATAAAAAACAAGAGTCAATTTATTTCTAAAGTTGCTCTTGTTTCTACTAATTAACCTATTTAAATATCTATATTTTCCCTGCTTCCAGATTTATTGCTTCAATTGTTTTCTCATTGTTTACACCTAAACCTTCCTGCTGAAAAATTAATTCTCCTTCTGGATTAAAAACACTAATAATATTGGAATGCGAAAAATCTATTGGCGAAATTTTCTTGTAATTTACTGCTAAAACTGTTGCAAATTCACGAGTGTTTTCTTCAGTTGAACGAAGGAAAATCCAAGGATCTTGATTCATTTTATTTTCAATTGCAAACGACTTTAATCTTTCGGGCGTATCAGTATTTGGATCAATACTGACCAAAATCAATTTGACATGCTGTTTTGTCTTTTTCTCCAGTTTTGATTCTATATCCCGCATATCGGCAACTAATCTTGGGCAAGCCGATTTGCAACTGGTATAAATCATCACCATTACCAAAACATTTCCCCTAAGCGATTTTAATTCAATATCTTTTCCATCTTGCGTTGTCCATTGAGAAGGCAGATTGTAAATTGATAAATCACTGATTTCCTTTTTTGTTTCTGCTTTGTTTTCTGATTGGGTCTCTGCTTTTTTACAACCGTAAAACGACAATGTAAGAATCAAAAACGCAATTGTTATCTTTTTCATTTTTAAATATTTAAAATTAGATTTTCGGTTTTGTTGTGCTGGCACATCTAAATCCAAGATTTCGAGTCGAATACTGTGCTTTCAAGCTTCCTCTGAACGCATAACGCATAAATGCTGCATAATCCATTAAATCGGATGCATTTACAGATCCGCTTCCACAAAAGAGATTTTTATCAGTGCTTTTGTCTTTTCTAGATTCTCCTGATAAAAAGATGCTATTGAAATCAGAGGTCCATTCCCATACCAAACCATGCATGTCGTAAATTCCCCAATAATTTTTGAAAGTTTTTCCAATCTCATTTTCATACGTTCTCGATTTCTCATACCAAGACAAAATGTATTCGTTGAATTCTTTTTTGGTTCTGGCATCAATTTTTCTGGTGTCGGCCATTGCTACATATTCCCATTCATCCATTGTTGCTAATCGTTTTCCTTGGCATTCGCAGTACTTTTTTGCTGCAAACCAAGATACACTAGTAACGGGAGATTTCGGTTTTGCATTTCCAAAATCAAAATCAGTTACCCAATACGATAGATAGCTTTTATCAGCAAAAATCCCTTTAATTTTTGATTTTTGATAAGAAGGATTCTTTTTGACAAACTCTAAAAACTGACTATTCGTGACAGGATAAATGTCTATGTAAAAAGATTTTACTTGAACTGGATTTTTAGAAACAGCTCCATAAAGAGGGACATAAGATCCCTCTTTTATGAAAGCCATCCCTTTTTCCTGAGCCTTCATGACACTAACCGCAGAGAAAAAGAAAATTGTAAGTATGAAAATGTATTTTTTCATGCTATAAGTTTTGCTGTTATCTTAAAGCTTTTACCATTTCTGGTGTGACTTCTGTTTTGTTGTTACCCCAGCTATTATAAATGTAAGTTAATACATTTGCGATTTCGTCATCAGATAAATTCTGAGCAGGCATTACGTTGTTGTATTTTTTACCGTTCACTGTTACTTCTCCAGTCAAACCATGAAGAATTGTTTTAATTGCACGTTTAGAATCGGCATTTAAATAATCTGATTTTGCTAGAGGAGGAAAAGTACTCGGAATTCCTTGTCCTTCAGATTGATGGCAAGCGAAACAGGTTGTTCCAAAGATTTCTTTACCAATTTTAACTTTCTCTTCAACAGTACGTTTAGGAACTGTAACTTTTGCAGTTGGGTTTCCTGGCATTTTTTGGATTGTTCCACCCTCAGGCAAGTAAATACCTTCTTGAATTGTTCCTGAGTAAATGTTTTTATTTTCGTTTCCTTCAACTTTAAGCATTCCCAAAGCACCTTTATTAAATGCTCTAAAAATAGAGTGATCAACTAAAATAAAAGTTCCCGGAGTTTCTACTTTAAAATCTACAATTGCTGCACCGCCGGCAGGAATTAAAGTAGTTTGGACATTTTTATTTACAGTGCTTCCGCCTTCAACATGTACATTATCAAATATTTCACCAATAACATGGAAAGAAGAAACTAAATTCGGTCCGCCATTTCCAACAAACAAACGAACCGTTTCTCCCACTTTTGCTGTTAATTCACCTCCATTTGTTAAAGAACCTACTTTTCCATTAAATACCACATAATCGGGAGTTTCTTTAACCGCTTTATTCATATCAAACGGCTGAAGACCTTTTGCGCCATATTCGCCTTGAGTATAAAAATCACCCTGCATTACGTAGTACTCTTTATCAACAGGAGGAAGTCCGCCTTCTGGTTCAACCAAAATTAATCCGTACATACCATTTGCAATGTGCATACCCACTGGAGCTGTTGCACAGTGATAAACATAAAGCCCTGGATTAATTACTTTAAAACTGAATACTTTTTCATGTCCCGGAGCTACAAGAGATGAGGTTGCTCCACCACCAGGACCAGTTACGGCATGTAAATCGATATTGTGAGGTAATTTGTTGTCAGGATGGTTTTTTAAGTGAAATTCTACTTCATCACCAACACGGGTTCTGATAAAACTTCCCGGAACAGAACCTCCAAATGTCCAATACGTATATTTTACACCGTCAGTCATAGTGCCTTCTTGTTCTTTAATTTCCATGTTGAGTTTCAGTTTCATCGCTGTTCTGTTTCCAACTGGTTTAGGAACATGAGGAGGAGCTGTAAGTTCGGCATCCATTTCGCCTTCGGTCATAATATTTGCATATGCCTTGTCTTCATTTTTTTTGCAGCTTCCTAAAATTAGCAGCATAAATAACGAGCAGATAAGAAAGCTCGTTTTAATCCAGATTTTGTTAGTTCTTTTCATGATATATTTAGATTTAATTTTGTGTTAAATTTCTAAACAAAAATAAAAGACTTCTTTGTCCTTTATTATGATATAAATCATGTTTTTACATAATTACAGAGCTAAAGAGCTTTTTGGGGATTAAATAAATAGATGTAAAATCTTATATTTCATTTCTTGCAGAATATTTTTTAATAAAAATAATTGAGGCTCTTCATTTTAAATTAATAATGATTATTTTTGCTCGCTGATTAAGTAAAAAAAATTACTACATATATTATGGTAAAAGATTTATTCGAAAGAATTCAGGACAATAAAGGACCTTTAGGAAAATGGGCTTCTCAGGCAGAAGGTTATTATGTTTTCCCAAAGTTAGAAGGAGAGTTGGGTCCTAGAATGCAATTTCACGGAAAAAATATTTTAAACTGGAGTTTAAATGATTATTTAGGTTTAGCCAATCATCCAGAAGTTCGTCAGGCAGATACTGATGCAGCAATTCAATTTGGTGCAGCGTATCCGATGGGAGCTCGTATGATGTCTGGACATACTACGTACCACGAACAATTAGAGAATGAATTAGCAGAATTCGTAATGAAAGAATCTGCTTATTTATTAAATTTTGGTTACCAAGGAATGGTATCAATCATTGATGCTTTGGTTACTAAAAATGACATTATTGTTTATGATGTAGATTCACATGCATGTATCATTGATGGTGTTCGTTTGCATATGGGTAAACGTTTCACATACAAACACAATGATTTAGAAAGTATGGAGAAAAACCTGCAGCGTGCTACTAAAATGGCAGAAGAAACAGGCGGAGGTATTTTATTTATTACTGAAGGTGTTTTTGGAATGCGCGGACAGCAAGGAAAATTAAAAGAAATTGCTGAATTAAAGAAAAAATACAATTTCAGATTATTAGTAGATGATGCTCACGGTTTTGGTACTTTAGGTAAAACTGGTGCTGGAGCAGGTGAGGAGCAAGGAGTTCAAGATCAAATTGATGTTTACTTCTCTACTTTTGCAAAATCTATGGCTAACATTGGTGCTTTCGTAGCTGCTGATAAAACAGTTATTGATTATTTGAAATACAACTTACGTTCTCAAATGTTTGCTAAAGCATTACCGATGATTCAGACAATTGGTTCTTTAAAACGTCTAGAATTGTTGCGTAAATCTTCTGCGATTAAGGATAAACTTTGGGAAAACGTAAATGCATTGCAAAACGGTCTTAAAGAAAAAGGATTTAACATTGGAGATACCAATACTTGTATTACGCCAGTTTACTTAGAAGGAAGTATTCCGGAAGCAATGGTAATGGTAAACGATTTAAGAGAAAATTACGGTATATTCCTTTCTATTGTGGTTTATCCAGTTATTCCAAAAGGAATTATCTTATTGAGAATGATTCCTACAGCTTCTCACACATTAGCCGATATCGAAGAGACTTTGACAGCTTTTGAGGCAATTCGTGAGAAATTGACTAACGGAACTTATAAAGAAATTGCTGAACGTACAACTGTTGACGTTTCGTAAATCCTCATAAAAAATAGATTTTCTTAAGTGGGAATTATGTAAAAAAATCCATTCGTTCTACGAATGGATTTTTTTTTATTTGAGGTAACTTTATATTATAATCACAAAATAAAAATAAAGAATTATGAAAAAAGTACTAACACTAATAGCTGTACTTTCCTTGTCGGTTTTTGCTTCTTGTAAAAAAGAAACAACGACGATAGAGCCAGTACAAATTACACCAAGTCCGCCAAAAGAAGCTGAACTTGCAGAGCCTGCGGGAGATCAATGTTATGCTTGGCGATTTAACGGAAGCATTATAGAGATGAGTTTTAACGTTAATTCCCATCAGGAAGTAAACGGAAAGCTAAGCTATAATCTGGTTGGAAAAGATAAAAACGAGGGAACCTTAATCGGGAACATGAAAGGCGATACTTTAATTGCTGATTATACTTTTAATTCGGAAGGAGTTTCTTCTGTAAGAGAGGTTGCTTTTCTGCAAAAAGACGGAACTTTTATTGAAGGGTATGGCGATGTAGTAACCGCAAATAATAAGGTTTCTTTTAAAGATAAATCAAAACTGAAATTTGATGCAAAAAATACTTTGGTAAAAGTAGATTGTAAAGTAGAGTAATGATGTGTTTTATAAAAGTGAAAAATCCATTCGTTTGGGGGCGAATGGATTTTTTTTATGATTAATTACCAAGAACTATTTACTAAAACTAATCACTAAGGACTAATCACTAAAAAAGCTCTATTAAAGATTCTTCAAATAAGTCTTTCTCTGGCAGTGAATAGTTGGATCAAAGTTTTTCCAAAGTAAATGAATGGCATTGTTTTCTAATAACTCTGGAGTTCTAATGCAAGTTTGGATTCCTTTAGCAGAAAAAGTTTTGTAATATTCATCAAAAATAATAGCCGTTACGCCTTTATTTTGATATTCAGGATGAACTCCGATAAGATAGAAAACGACATCTTTGCTATGTTTTCTCGCTTTTAATAATTGCAGAAAGCCAAAAGGAAATAATTTTCCTCTTATTTTTTGCAAAGCTTCGACAAAACTTGGCATTACAATACTGAAAGCAACCAAATTATCGTCTTTATCCACTACAAATTTGATATACTCTGGATTAATAAAGCTGATGTATTTCTTTTTAAAATATTCTTTTTGAACATCAGAAATGGCTACAAACGAAGCTAGTTTTTCATAAGATTCGTTAAACAAATCAAACATTTTGTCTACGTGAGGCATAATGTCTTTTGTTTTGGTAAAATTAAGAGCCTTTAATCCGTAACGTTTCTTGATTAGCTCTTGCGCTTTTTGAAAGAATTCTGGTTTAACATTAGAAAAAGGAAATATACTTTCTATATATTGCTTTTCAACTTGAAAGCCCAATTCTTCAAAATGTCTTACATAATATTCATGATTATACCAGGTAATCATGGTTCCTACTTGATCAAAACCTTCGGTAAGCACTCCAACTTTATCTAAATTCGAAAATCCCATTGGACCTTCAGCATGCTCTAAGTTGTGTTTTCTTCCTAATTCATAAACTTTTTCAAGTAGTGCTTTCGTAACTTCAATATCATCAATTACATCAAACCATCCAAAACGAACTTTTCTTTTATGCTGATTATTAACTTCAGACCAATTGATAATGGCCGTAATACGTCCAACAATTTTATTATCTCTGTATGCTAGATAAAAATAAGCTTCAGCATTATCAAACGCAGGATTTTTGGTTTTATCAAAAGATTCCAATTCATCTGAAATAATAGGCGGTACCCAATACGGATTGTCCTTATATAATGAGAAAGGAAATTTAATGTATTCGGTTAATTCTTTCTTGCTTATGGCTTCTTTAATTGTAATCATTAGATGGTATTGAGAGTCCTTAAAAAGGATCTAGTTATTTATTTTTTATTCGTATTTAGCTTTACGTTTTCTTTCTTTTTCCTGATAATCAACTTTTTTCTCGTTGTCAGGATTCTTTTTAGCTCTATCTGCTGCTTTATTTTCAATTTGTTTTTCTTTGTACCATCCGTCATAACGCCATGATACCCCAACGCCTCCATATAAAATAGATGGAGTGTTTTTGAAATTTGTGCTTATAGAAGCATCAACCTGCATGTTTGACGAAAGAAGAAAAGCAGCACCTCCACGAAGAATTGAATCGCTGTAAAAGTCGCTTTTATGTCCCTGATTTTCAATAAAACCTGACCATCTGTCGTTAAACCCGTGCGTCAAAGTTAAGATATATCCGTAACTTGGATAGTCTGTACTGATATAATCTGCAAAAATATTGGTTACAAAAACCCAAGAGCCTCCTCCAAGAAGATTTTGTGTAATAATCGAAACTTTCGGCGAAATTTCGCCATCTGGAGAAAAATAGTACGGATTATTTGCTCCAACAAAATTAGCTCCAGCAAAAACCGAAACCGCTGGAATTAATTCGCGCCATTGAAAATTACGATTGGCTCTATAGCTGTAGATGTTTACTTCTCTCTTATAGTTTTTGTATGGATCATAAATAAGATATTTAGCTCCTAAAACCGTTTGTCTGAAATTATTCTTTTTGTAGCTAGTGTACGGAGTATCAAAGTTTTCTGTTTGATATTGTAAATCAACAATAAATTCTAATTGTTCTAAAAAAGCTCCATATCTTAGAGTTAAATCTGTGCCAAATCCGCTGGCATCATAATCTAATAAATCGTGTTTTTCTTTAATGCCATAAACACCAAGTTCAGCTTGAATCACAGATTTTCCGACAGCATATGCTGACATGGTTTCTCCGGGGCGGTTGGAATTAATAACATCAGTATATTGCGCAAAAAACAGTTGTGGAATAAAAAAAAGTACCGGGGCAAGTAAGTTTTTAATTTTGGACATATAATTTTTTTTGGATTAAAAAATAATAACGCATTTCAAATGTACATATTTTATTATTTATTTAAGATTCATATTTTATTTTTAAGGAATGGATTTATTAATTTTGGAAAAAAATATATAGTTATGCAAGAAGCATCATTTTCAGGTTTGTTTAAGACCATCATGTGGGTTATAGCTTTTTATTACATTTTTAAATTTTTAGCTAGAATCTTTTTGCCAGTATTGGTTAAAAAGGCGGTAGAAAATGCTAGTGAAAATTTTCAAAGACAGCAACAGCAGTATAATCAAAGCAATACGTATCAGAATAAACAATATACAAATAATAATGATGAAATAATCATTAATACCGCTAATGCTAAAAATCCGCGCGAGACCAAAAAAGTGGGAGAGTATGTTGATTACGAAGAAATAGATTAGATTTGTGTCCTGAAAATTTAGGATTCATTTTAACCCAAACTAGCCAAAATTGAAAATAGTAAATAAGTTCTATCCGCATGCCCTTGTCATCTTGGGCTTTATTTTTGTTTCGTTAATTTATTTTTATCCAGTTCTGCAAGGAAAACAAATCTTCCAGTCTGATATTGCTCAATATACCGGAATGGCAAAAGAGCAAAACGATTTTAGAGCAACGGAAAATGCTGAACCTTATTGGACAAACTCTGCTTTTGGAGGTATGCCAACCTATCAGCTTGGAGCAAATTATCCAAACGATTTTATTGGTAAAGTTGATGACGTACTGCGTTTTCTTCCACGTCCTGCAGATTACTTATTTTTATACTTCCTTGGTTTTTATGGCTTATTGTTGGTTTTAAAAACAGATCCTTTAAAAGCCTTTATAGGTTCAATTGCCTTTGGTTTTTCAACTTATATGATCATTATTTTAGGAGTGGGACATAACGCTAAAGCGCATGCTATTGCCTATATGCCTTTGGTAATTGCAGGGTTTATACTCGTCTTTCAGAAGAAATACATTAAGGGAGGTCTGCTCACCATGTTTGCCGTAGCACTAGAAATTAGTGCCAATCACTTCCAAATGACCTATTATTTATTGATTTTCTTATTGATACTTTCAGGTTATTTTGCTTTCAATTTTATCAAAGAAAAAGATTTTAAAGGACTTCTAATATCTTGTGGAGTTTTACTAGTTGCCGGAATTTTTGCTTTAGGAGCCAATGCAGGTAATTTAATGGCAACAAACGAGTATGCCAAATACAGTATTAGAGATAAGAGCGAGTTGACTTTTAATCCAGATGGATCTAAAAACGAAACGACTGCTTCTATGACTACAGATTATATTACAGAATATAGTTATGGTATTGCAGAAAGTTTAAATTTAATTGCACCGAGAATTTTTGGAGGTTCAAGTCACGAAAATGTGGGTACAGATAGCCGTATGTATACATTTATGTTGGAGCAAGGAGTTCCTGCATCTCAAGCTCAGGATTTTGTTTCTGGAATGCCTACGTATTGGGGAGATCAGCCAATCGTTTCTGCACCAGCTTATATTGGAGCTGTAGTTTTCTTTTTAGCAGTTTTAGCTTTGTTTATAGACGAAAGAAAAATCAAATATGTTTTCCTTACAGGAGCACTTTTTACTTTGGTGCTTTCTTGGGGAAAAAACTTCTCGTTATTGACAGACTTTTTTATAGAATATGTTCCTCTTTACGATAAATTTAGAGCGGTATCTTCAATTCAGGTTATTTTAGAATTATGTTTCCCTGTTTTAGCAGTTATGGGATTACAGTCATTCTTTAAAGCCAAAGATAAACCAAAATTACAACAGAAAGCATTAGTGCAAACAGGAGTTTTTGGTTTAGGAATACTTGTTATTTTATTGATAGCAAAAAGCTTTTTCCATTTTACAGGAACAAGCGATCAATATTTCTTAGAAAGTTACGGACCAGGTTTCGTTGATGCTTTAAAAGAAGACAGAATGACTATGTATTATGCAGATTTACTAAGATCTGGATTCTTAATTATAGTGACATTTGTAGTGCTTTGGATGTTTGTAAAGAATAAATTCTCTCAGACTACTACTTTAGTTGTAGTTGGATTAGTAATGATTTTTGATTTGTTCTTTGTAGATAAAAAATACGTTTCTGCCAAAGATTTTGTAAGTCCAGTTCAGATTGCAGCTCCTTTTCAAGAAACGCAGGCAGATTCTCAGATATTAAAAGATACTTCAGTTTATCGTGTGTTTGACCTTCAGGGACAATTACAAGGAAGATCTTCTTATTTCCATAAAACAATTGGAGGTTATAGTGCTGTAAGACCTAGAAGAATGCAGCAATTATATGATTATCAAATTGCAAAAAACAATCTTGAAGTGCTTAATATGTTGAATGTTAAGTATGTAATTCAAGTAGATAAGGACGGAAACCAAATTCCTGCTGTTAATCCAGATGCTAATGGAAATGCTTGGTTTGTAGGTGCAGTAAAACTGGTAAATAAACCAGATGATGTAATGAAAGCGTTAAATACTTTAGATACTAAAAAAGTAGCAGTTTTCAATGTTCATGAGCATGAAGGTAAATTTCCGAACGCTCGTTTAAAAAAGCCTTGGGATACAACTGGAACAATAAAAGTAGTAGAGTACAAACCAAATTATATCAAATACAAATCTGAAAATAACGGAGATGGTTTAGCTGTCTTCTCTGAAATGTATTATAAAAATGGATGGAATGCTTATATAGATGGCAAACTAACAGATCATTTCCCTGTTGATTATGTTTTAAGAGCAATGGAAATTCCTGCTGGAAAACATACTATTGAGTTTAAATTTGAGCCTCAGATTATCAAAACAGGAGGAACGATTACTTTGATTAGTTCAATTGGAATGTTGATTCTTTTAGCTGGAGGAATTTATTTTGAAAAATTCTATCGCAAAGATGCACAAAGAGATAACGGAGATACACAAAAATAATTTACAATCTTTGCAACACTTAGCGGATGCTTTGCGAATCTCTTTGGAACTGAATAAATCTTAAATGGAACAAAAAAAACTTTTAATAATTACCTATTACTTTCCGCCTGCGGGTGGGCCAGGGGTGCAACGTTGGCTGAAATTTGTAAAATATCTGCCAGAATTTGATGTTCAGCCTATAGTTTATGTTCCAGAAAATCCAACTTATCCAATTGTTGATGAAGGTTTGGTAAGTGAAATATCAGATAAAGTAATTGTTCTAAAAAATAAAATATGGGAGCCATATCAATTGGCTTCTATTTTTTCAAAAAATAAGACTAAGAAAATCAGTTCTGGGATTTTTCCGCAAAAGAAAAAACAGACTTTTTTAGATAAGACTTTTCTTTGGGGTCGTGGAAATCTTTTTATTCCAGATGCTCGAGTTTTTTGGGTAAAACCATCTGTTTCTTATTTAGAAAAATACATTCAAGAAAATAATATTGATACTATTGTAACTTCTGGACCGCCACACAGTTTGCATTTAATCGGTTTAGAATTGCAGCAAAAGTTAAAAGTGAAATGGTTTGCCGATTTTCGTGATCCTTGGACAACAATCGGATATCATAAAGCACTTCGTTTATCTTCTTACGCAGAAAAAAAGCATAAAAAATTAGAACGCAAAGTACTTAATTCAGCAGACGAAATTATTGTAACCAGTAAAACTACAAAAGCGGAATTTGAAGCTATTACCAATAAGCCTATTACCGTAATTACAAATGGTTATGATGTTGAAACTGTAGAAAAACAAACTTTAGATACTAAATTCACTTTAGCTCATATCGGTTCTTTTTTGTCTGATAGAAATCCGCCATTTTTATGGGAGGTATTGGTTGAATTACTGCAAGAGGTTCCAGAATTTAAATCTCATTTAGAAATAAAATTAATTGGAGCGGTAAGTCAGGAAGTTTTAGACGCTATTCAAGAACATCAATTAAATGATTATTTAAATTTAGTTGGCTACGTTTCCCATAAAGAAGCGGTTGCGCATCAAAGAAAATCTCAAGTTTTACTTTTAATAGAGATTAATTCTGAAGATACAAAAAGCATTATTCCTGGAAAATTATTCGAATATATGGTTTCAAACCGCCCGATAATTGCGATTGGACCGCAAGGTTCCGATTTTGCAGATATCGTAACACAGACCAATACTGGAGTATTTTTTGATTATTCTGAGAAAGCGAAATTAAAAAGTGTAATTTTGGACTTTTTTAATCAGTTTTTGGAAGGGAAATTACAATCGCATGGAATTGGTTTACAGCAATATTCAAGAAAAAATCTAACCAAACAATTGGCACAGCTGATTAGTAAATCATAGATTGTAAAAATCTAAAATCTAAAATCTAAATTCAGAAATCCAAACATGGGTATTGTCTTAAATCAGTCTTTTAAAAACACTATAATTACATACATTGGTTTTGGTATTGGAGCCATTAATACATTATATCTTTATCCCGTTTTTCTTGGGGCAACTTATTACGCATTAACCAATTACATTACTTCTGCCGCAAACGTAATTATGCCTTTGTTTGCAATCGGAATGCAGAATACGCTTGTGAAATTTTATTCGCAGTATGAAACCGAAGAAGAAAGAGAGCAGTTTTTGTCTTTCACAGCACTGTTTCCAATATTGATGTGTATTCCGTTAGGACTTATCGGAATCTTCTTCTATGACGATATAACCGATTTTGTTTCTAAAGAGAACCCGGTTGTTCGTGAGTTCATGCTTCTTATTCCGTTTATTGGAATCTGCATGGCCTATTTCGAGATATTTTACGCCTGGGCAAGAGTGCACATGCACTCTGTTTTTGGAAATTTTATCAAGGAGGTTGGTTTAAGATTGCTTTCTACATTTGCCTTGATCGGATTGTATTTCAACTGGATCAGTTTGGTTGAGTTTGTTTATGTAACGGCAGGTATTTACTTTCTGGCTTTTATTGTCACAATGTTTTATGCATTTTACATTAAAAAGCCGAATTTCCAGATTACAATACCAGAAAATGTAAAAAGTGTAATGGAGTATACTTTTTACATTATCTTGTCAGGAAGCGTTGCCAATTTGCTTCTGGATGGAGATAAGCTGATGCTGAATCAATACATGAAGATTGAAAATATTGCTTATTATTCAGTCGCTACTTATATCGCCTTGGTTATCTCAGTGCCGAGTCGCGCCATGCATCAGATTGTTTACCCGATTACAGCCAAATTAATGCATGAAAACAAACACGACGAATTAAATCAGCTATACAAAAAGACCTCAATTAACTTACAGATTGTCGGTGGATTTGTAATGCTGTGTATTTTTGTGAACATTCATCAATTGTATGAATTGGTTCCAAAAGAATACAGCGGAGGTATTTCAGTTGTATTTATGATTGGTCTTTCTAAGTATTTTGACTTGATTTTAGGAAATAATAACGCTATTATTTTTAATACCAAATATTACCGTATGGTATTGTATTTAGGGTTAATGCTTGTTGTGCTGACTGTAATTCTAAATATGATATTTATTCCTATTTTCGGGATTTTTGGTTCTGCTTTTGCAACACTTTTGTCTATTACTTTATATAGTTTGGCAAAACTGCTTTTTGTAGTGAAAAAACTTCATTTATACCCTTTTACCAAACAGACTATTCATTCGATACTCTTAACCTTTGCATTGTTTTTATTGTTTTAT
This sequence comes from Flavobacterium humidisoli, assembly GCF_023272795.1. Taxonomy (NCBI): domain Bacteria; kingdom Pseudomonadati; phylum Bacteroidota; class Flavobacteriia; order Flavobacteriales; family Flavobacteriaceae; genus Flavobacterium; species Flavobacterium humidisoli. The sequence goes on from NZ_CP096829.1 coordinate 3,184,375, forward strand.
TTTTGGGAATTCCCATTTTTTCAATTAATTAGTATTGCTTTAAAATCGATATTAGTAACTATTTTATATCTGTATTTGAATTATAAGTTTAAGATTTCGCCAGATATCAATAATGTTATTGATTCACTTTTGAAAAAGATAGGAATTAAAATTTAATCTGATTTTTCTCTAAAAAAGAAAGTAATTTAAAAATCGTATCTTTTTTGTTTTTATATTTGTTAGAAAGGATAACTAATTTATTTCTAATAGAATATGAAAATAAAAGTACTTAGGTTATTTGCTTTCTTTTTTGTCTTGCTTTCTTTTTCGATATTCGCCCAGAATAGTAATCTGAAAAAACCAGAAAAAGAATCTGCAACAGTAAAACTAAAAGGTTATCCAGTGAAGCCTTTTAATGATACAATTTTTTTTGTTTACCATAATGTTGGCTCCTTTTCTGCAAAAGAACGGGCGCAATATATTACAAGTAAAATTAAGAGATTGTACAATGAATCTTTTTTTGAAAAAGACTCTATAAAAGTTATTCCTTCCGATGTTTCTATGGATATTGTATACCAAAGCGATTTGGTGATAATGTCTGTTTTGGAAGCCGATGCAAAAGCCGAAAACAGCACAGTAAGTGCGATTGCCAATCGCAATTTAGCTAAAATTAAAAGCGCTATAATCTATCAGAATGAGAATTATTCGCAACTTCCTAAACGAATTGGTTATACAGTATTATTAACTCTTATAATTGGATTAGTCTTATTTTTGATATCGAAAGTTTTCAATTTCATAAAAAGATATATTGTAAAAAAGAGAGCTAGGTATTTTAAAGGAGTCAGTTATAATTCAATTAATATATTGTCTCCAGACAAACAGCTGTTTTTGTTTCTTCGAATTTTTGGGATTATAAAAACAATTACGCTTATTTTAATCGTATATCTTTCGCTTCCTGTTTTGTTCAGCATATTTCCTGCTACAAAAGACTATACAACAACATTGCTCAAGTGGATTTTAACGCCAGCTAAATTGGCGTTTATGGGGTTTATAAGCTTTTTGCCAAGCTTGTTTACCATAATTGTGATCATCATTATTTTTAAATACTCTCTTAAGGTAATTAAGTTTTTCTTTTATGAAATAAAATCAGAAAACATTAAAATTAATGGCTTTTATAGTGATTGGGCATTACCGACATTCAATGTTATTAGACTTCTGATGTATGCTTTTATGCTAGTGATTATTTTTCCATATTTGCCAGGTTCAGATTCGCCTATTTTCAAGGGAGTTTCGGTATTTGTTGGGGTTTTGTTTTCGCTTGGTTCTTCCAATGCCATTGCTAATATGGTTGCAGGTTTGGTTATTACCTATATGCGTCCGTTTAAAATAGGGGACTTTATAAAAATTGGAGAGGTAAGTGGAGAAGTAATTGAAAAAACCGCCTTGGTTACTAGAATTAGAACGCCAAAATTTGAAGATATTACGATTCCAAATGCTACCGTTTTATCGAGTACTTCTACCAATTATTCAGCAAATACAAATGAGTCCACAAACGGATTATTAATTCATACTACGGTTACAATTGGATATGATGTTCCTTGGAAAGACATTCATGCCGCCTTGATTGATGCCGCTGTAAAAACGGAAATGACAGAAAAAGAACCTAAACCATTTGTGCTTCAAACCAGTTTAGATGATTTTTATGTTTCGTATCAAATAAATGTTTATACCAAAGAACCAACCAAACAACCAAGGATTTATTCTTCACTTCATCAAAATATTCAAGATTCTTTTAATGCTGCCGGTATTGAAATCATGTCGCCCCATTACAGTGCTTTACGAGATGGAAACACAACAACAATTCCGCCTAATTATTTAAAAGAGGACTATGAATCTCCTGTTTTTAATATTAAAAGCAAAGGTTAAATAATTGATAACGAGTAATTAAATTTAAAACTTTAACACATGAATACTTTGTAATTAATTGAATAAAAATTAACTTTATCATGAATGTTTGTCAGTACTTTGCTCAAAACTCAGTTTTTTTTATAATAAAACGACTAGATGTAAGTATTTATTTATTGTTAGGAATGGAATAGTTTTGAAGCAAATTACGAATAAAGTGTAACCAGAATTAATTGTAGATTAGAAATTATGAAGTACAATCATCTCAGCCATGAACAAAGCATGCAAGTATTTTCTAATATGATATCAACCAAAGTTCATAATGGATTTACTTTAGAAGAAAGAAATGATGAATTGCTTTTCGCGGTTTTATCTAAAGGTGGTAAAGTGGTTAATCACAGTTTGAATTTTTTGATTTTTTGTTTAACTCTAGGTTTATGGTCATTTGCATGGCTGTACTTAACCTTTGAAGCTTCAAAACAAAAAAAGATTTTAGTAGCTATTGACGAAGATGGTCTTCCTTTTGAGGAAAGATGTTTGGTAGCATAAGAACGCTAAAAAAAACGAGAAATAAATAAAGCCATAAATGCAAATTAATCAATTGCATTTATGGCTTTGTTATTTAAAAAAACGAGTAAGATTTATAGCTTGTCTTTTAAGTAAACTCCCGTTACCGATTCTTTTACTTTTACAATATCTTCTGGAGTTCCAGATGCCAATAAATGACCACCATTTTCTCCACCTTCCGGACCTAAATCCAATATCCAGTCGGCGCATTTTATTAGATCAAGGTTGTGCTCGATTACAATTATTGAATGTCCTTTTTCAATTAAAGCATCAAAAGAAGCTAAAAGCTTTTTAATATCATGAAAATGAAGTCCAGTCGTAGGCTCATCAAATACGAAAAGTGCCTTGTCTTTTGTTGCTCCTTTAACTAAAAAGGAAGCCAATTTTATACGCTGTGCTTCTCCACCAGAAAGTGTAGAAGAAGATTGCCCTAACTGAACATATCCTAAACCTACATCTTGCAAAGGCTGCAATTTTTGGGTGATCTTAGTCTGTTTGTTTTTTTCGAAAAAGGCAATCGCATCGTCAATTGTCATTGTTAGAATGTCATTGATGTTTTGATTGTCAAAAGTGACCTCCAGAATTTCTTTTTTAAATCGTTTTCCTCCGCAGGTTTCACAAGGTAGCGAAACATCGGCCATAAAGACCATTTCGACATTGATAGAACCTTCACCTTTACAGGTTTCGCATCGTCCTCCGTCAACATTAAAAGAGAAATGTTTGGCCTGATAACCTCTTATTTTTGATAATTTTTCTTTTGCATACAAATCACGAATATCATCATAAGCCTTGATATAAGTGACAGGATTTGATCTCGAACTTCTTCCAATCGGATTTTGATCTACATATTCAATATGCTTGATTTGCGAAAAAGATCCAGAAATTTCAGTAAACTGCCCTGCTTTTTCAGCAGCACTTTCCAATTTTTTCTGTACGGCTGGAAACAAAATTTTCTTAATCAAAGTACTTTTTCCACTTCCAGAAACTCCTGTAACAACAGTTAAAACATCTAAAGGAAAGGTAACATTTATATTTTTTAAGTTGTTTTCGCGAGCGCCAATAATATCAATATGATTTTTGAATTTTCTTCTTTTCTTCGGAACCGAAATTTCTAAATCACCATTTAAATATTTTGCTGTCAAAGAATCAGATTTCAAAATCTCATCATAAGTTCCTTGAGCAACCAATTTTCCTCCAAAAGTTCCAGCTTCTGGGCCAATATCGATAATCATATCGGCAGCTTTCATAATATCTTCATCATGTTCAACCACAATTACGGTGTTGCCAAGATCACGAAGAGAAAGCAATACCTTAATCAGTCTTTCAGAATCTTTTGGATGAAGACCAATACTTGGCTCATCCAAAATATACATCGATCCAACCAAACTGCTTCCAAGAGAAGTCGCTAGATTAATACGCTGCGATTCACCTCCAGAAAGAGTAGCAGAATTTCTATTAAGAGTAAGATAATCTAAACCGACTTCAGTTAAAAAAGACAAACGATTATTAATTTCCACCATTAATCGTTTAGCGATTTGCTGTTCGTACTGATTTAATTCGATGTTTTTAAAGAAAGTAACCAAATGTTTAATTGGTAAATCAACCAGATCAGAAACCGTTTTTCCGTTGATTTTTACGTAAGAAGCTTCTTCGCGCAAGCGTTTCCCTTTACAGGAATGGCATTTTGTTTTACCACGGTAACGAGACAGCATTACACGATTTTGAATCTTATAGTTTTTTTCTTCTAATTCTCTGAAGAAATCATTAAGTCCTTGAAAATACTGATTTCCAGTCCAAATTAAATCTTTTTGTTCGTCTGTTAATTGAAAATAGGGTTTGTGAATTGGGAAATCAAATTTATAAGCGTGTTTTACCAATTCATCTTTGTACCAGCTCATGCTTTCGCCACGCCATGGATAAATAGCGCTTTCATAAATTGATAATGAAGTGTTCGGAACAACCAGATCAGCATCAATGCCAATTATATTTCCGTAGCCTTCACAAACAGGGCAAGCTCCATACGGATTGTTGAAACTGAATAAATGCACATTTGGCTCTAGAAAAGTCATTCCGTCAAGCTCAAAATTATTAGAATAAGAAAATCTCTTTTCAGCATTTAATTCTTGAAGATAACAAATTCCTTTTCCTTCAAAAAAAGCAGTCTGTACAGCATCAGCCAAACGGTTATAAAATTCATCTTCCTCTTTTACAACAATACGATCAATGATCAATAAAATATCTTTATTATCGAATTGATGTAAATCTGAAGCAGAAAACTCGTCCAAACGAACCATTTCATTATCAACCAAGATACGAGCAAAACCTTGTTGCAAAAGCACTTTTAGTTTGTCTTCAAGCATTCTTCCTTCTTCCAGATGAATTGGAGCAAGCAATAACCATCTGCTGTCAAGAGGAAGGTTCTTTACATCTGAAATAACATCAGTAACAGTATTTTTTTTAACTTCCTGTCCAGAAATAGGAGAGTAGGTACGTCCAATTCTGGCAAACAAAAGTTTGATATAATCGTAAATTTCAGTAGAAGTTCCAACTGTTGAACGAGCATTGGTTGTATTTACTTTTTGCTCAATAGCAATTGCGGGAGCAATACCTTTAATATATTCTACCTTAGGTTTGTCTAAACGGCCTAAAAACTGACGAGCATAAGAGGATAAACTTTCTACGTAACGTCTTTGTCCTTCGGCATATAAAGTATCAAAAGCTAAACTCGATTTTCCTGATCCTGAAAGACCTGTAATGACAACCAGTTTGTTTCTAGGAATTACAACATCTACATTTTTTAAATTATGTACTTGCGCTCCTTTAATTATAATATTTGATTTTGGATCTATTTTAGAAAGGTCAATTTGCATAAAAAAGTCAATTTTTACAAAAGTAATCAATTTTGAATTGGATTTAGTTAAGGATTTAGTTCCAAATCTTAACTATTTTAATCTTTTAAGATTCTTTTTTGAACCTCATTTTTTAGCCTAAAATGGTGCTTTTGCATGGAAATAAATAGTTCTGCGAAAAAAAATATTAAGCAATTATCTATTTATTACGAGAAAAAATTGTAATTTGAATTTTGATTTAAAGAGAGAAGTAAATATTATCTCGTTAATATTGAGGTGTTTATCTGTGTTTTTTGGCGCTTTTAACTATCTTTTGTTTTATGAATTTTTAGCTGTTTGTGCGTAAATTTTATGTTTATTGTACATTAATAAAAGTTTTACTAATAATTATTAATGATTTTATTTGCTTTTTAAAACTAAAATTTGTTAAATTTGGTCACAATATTAACATAACCTATAAAAAAGAAACGCCTATATAAGAAAACTACTTTTTAGAAAATACTCCAAATTTTAAAAATTAAAACTAAAAAAGTAGTTATTATGGCTGATCTGCATACTCCAGACGCTCTATTAGTAAAAAATTATGTTGACGGTAGTGAAGCTGCACTTGCAACATTAATAAAAAGGCACGAGTCTAAGATATATGGATTTATATATTCTAAGATAGCTGATAGAGATATTTCAAATGATATTTTTCAAGATACATTTATTAAAGTAATTAAAACTTTAAAAAGTAATTCGTACAACGAAGAAGGTAAATTTTTGCCTTGGGTTATGCGTATTTCTCATAATTTAATTGTAGATCATTTTCGTAAAACGAAGAAAATGCCAATGTATAGAGAGACAGAAGAGTTTTCTATTTTCTCTATTATGTCAGACGATGCATTGACAATTGAAGGTAAAATGATTGTGGATCAGGTAGAACTTGATTTGAAAAAGCTAATAGAAGAGCTTCCAGATGACCAAAAGGAAGTATTGGTAATGCGTATGTATCAGGACATGAGCTTCAAAGAAATCTCGGAAATAACTGGTGTTAGCATCAATACAGCATTAGGAAGAATGCGCTATGCGCTAATGAATTTGAGAAAAATAATAGATAAACATCAAATTATTTTAACCAACTAATACTATTTTGATAATAAGCCCGTTATATTAGTATAAAATATTCTGATAGTATGGGGAAAATTTACTCAAAAAAAGCATTAGCTTCTAAAAATCTTAAACCTAAAAAAGAAGTTGTTTCTTTTTTATTGAATTATTCAAGAGCCTTGACTGTAGTTAAGATTGAGGATAAAAATTTTGAGATTATAGCTAACTAAACAGCCCACTGATCCTGTCGGATGTTTATCAAAAATAAACCAAATGGTCGTTTTGGTTTAAGAGCTCACTGTTTGTATATTTAATATACAGGTAGTGAGTTTTTTTTATTTCTACTTTTTTGATGGAAAAATATAAGTTTTTTACATCATTTTTCTCTTGTTTTGTTAAAATTTAAAAATTTGATGAGAATTTATATGTTTATTTGGTTTTTAATTCTATTTTAGTTAAAAAACTAACTTTTTATTCGAATAAAATGCTTTTGTAAAGTGTTATTCTTATTGAAAAGTTATTTAAGGTAAGAATTAGAAAAATAATACATTAAAAATTAAATATTTAACCTCAAAAAACAGATCGTTTATGAAGAAAAACTACCCTGCTTTATTTCGTTAAGTTTGATGCTCAATTGATTTGAGAAAATATTTGGACCAGCAAATGTTTGCTCATAAATGGTAATAAAGATAATTTTTAAACCAGTTTAATTATCTCTTTACTGTGCCTCAAAAGAACTAAGAAAATCATTTAATCACCAAAACTTAACCGTAATGAAAGAGAACATTAAAGTGTTGTCGTGCTTATTATTGATGAGCATTGGCGCATTTGCCCAAAAAGACAAAATTAAGGAAGCGCAGTCTTTATTTGATAAAGGAAATAGTCAAGACGCTTTGGCTATCTTAACTAAAACAGAATACCTTATTCTTAATGCTTCTGATGAAGACAAATCTGATTACTATTTCTTAAAAGGTAATGTCTTAAAAGATTTGGCTGTAAAAAACATAGATGCAGCAAACAATTTTACATTGGCGTCGCAATCCTATCAAGACGTTTTCTTATACGAGAACGAATCAGGAAAATTTAAGTGGACAATTAAAGCTAATATGGCATTAAAAGACATGAAAGCTAGTCTAGTAAATGGTGCAATGGCAGATTTTAAAGCCGAAAAATACAAAGAAAGTTCCGATAAAAGCTACAAGGTATATTTATTTGATAAAAAAGATACCATAAACTTATACAACGCGGCATCTTCATCTATAAACGCCAAAGATTTCAATGCAGCTGTAACTTACTACGAACTTCTGAAAAAGATTAATTATTCAGGAAAAGGAGTTTTGTACTATGCGACAAATAAGAAAACAAAAGAAGAAGACCTTTTTATTTCACCAAAAGCTAGAGAATCGGCGATACAGCAAGGTCTTTACGAAAAACCAAGAACCGAGTCTGTGCCTTCTAAAAGAATAGAAGTAAACAATAATCTTGCTTATGCTTATCTTGAAAAAAAGGATTATCCAAGAGCAGAATCTATTTATAATTATGTTCTGGAATTAGACCCGAATTATGTTGATGCTTATATTAATTTGGCTTATTTGAAATTGCAAATGAAAAAGGATTTGGCTGATGAAATAGCGTCATTAGGAACTACTCCAGCCGAGATGAAGAAATATGATAAGCTGAACGCTCAGAAAGATGATATTATTCGAAGTGCAATTCCGTATCTGAAAAAAGTACTGGTTCTTGAGCCGAAAAATCCAGATGCTACAAAAACATTATTAGGAGTTTACAGATCGCTAGATATGAACGCAGAATATAATGCTTTAAAAGCAGGAATGTAATTTTCTTAAAAAATACAAAGTTTCAAAGTAACAAAGGTGCAGCGTTTTTTTATCTGCGCCTTTATTTTTTTGACGCTGTTTTTTCCATCTCCTCAATTAGGGATTTTTTACCTACGGTTTTCGTTATAATGTCTTTTTCAAGATTCCAGCCTCTAGCGGGCGAATATTCTCGGCCATACCAAATAATTTGCAAGTGTAAATCATTCCATAATTCTCTAGGAAATAATCTTTTAGCATCTTTTTCGGTCTGCGCTACATTTTTACCGTTAGATAGATTCCATCTGTGCATCAAGCGGTGAATATGCGTATCTACAGGAAAAGCGGGCACGCCAAAAGCTTGTGACATTACCACACTTGCCGTTTTGTGTCCAACAGCTGGTAAAGCTTCAAGTGCCTCAAAACTCTGCGGAACTTCGCCGTTATACTTTTCAATTAAAATCTCAGATAAGCCATAAATTCCTTTAGATTTCATAGGAGATAAACCGCACGGGCGAATGATTTCTTTAATTTCTTCTACCGACATTTTGACCATATCATAAGGGTTATCGGCTTTTGCAAATAATAAAGGTGTAATTTGGTTTACACGAACATCGGTACATTGTGCAGATAATAAAACAGCGATTAAAAGTGTATATGGGTCTTTATGGTCAAGCGGAACAGGTATAGTAGGGTAGAGTTCTTTTAATTTATCAATAACAAATTGTACGCGAGCTTCTTTATTCATTTCCGTATTTTTAATGTTGTAAAAATAGTATAATTTTAATGATGTGCCTAATCCAGCTTTCTGTTTCAACTCCTCATTATGCTAGTCACATTTTTAAGTATTTAAAAGAGCTTCCTTCGGTCGCTTTTTAAATACAAAAAATGTAGACTATCATAATTCCGGGGTTTTCACTCCAATCTGGGGCAAAGAGGCTAACAGTTATAAATTATGGAGTATTAGTTAAGTTAAGACTTATAGATTATCTTTGTTTTTCTATCTAAAATCTAAAATCAACAATCTAAAATAAAAGACATGACAACATTAAAAGCAGGAGATAAAGCGCCAAATTTTTCAGGAACAGATCAAGACGGAAAAACACATAAGCTGGCAGATTATGCCGGAAAAAAATTAGTTGTTTTCTTTTATCCTAAAGCAAGTACACCGGGTTGTACGGCTGAGGCTTGTGATTTAAGAGATAATTTTCACCGTTTTCAAGCAAATAATTATGAACTTCTTGGTGTTAGTGCTGACAGTCAGAAAGCGCAGATAAAATTCAAAGAAAAATACGAATTACCATTTCCATTAATTGCAGATGAAGACAAATCGGTTATCAATGCATTCGGAGTTTGGGGACCGAAGAAATTCATGGGAAAAGAATACGACGGAATTCATAGAACAACTTTCGTAATTGACGAAAAAGGAATTATAGAAGAAGTAATCGAAAAAGTAAAAACAAAAGAACACGCTTCGCAGATATTGAAGTAACTTTTGTTTCAAGTTTCAGGTTTCAAGTTTCAAGTTACCTGTGGTAATGTTTATTTTAACCGCAAATCGCGTTAAGATATGCACAAAGTTCGCAAAGCTTTACATAGATTAAGCTTTGCGAATTTTACATTTTAAACTGAGACGAGAAAGCTTAGCGTGCTTTGCGACTAAAATAAACGTCATGTAAAACAACTTGAAACATGAAACTTGAAACATGAAACATGAAAAAAAGAAAACCTGAAACAAAAAAAAGTCCCAATAAAGGGACTTTTTTTTACGTATTTTGTTCTAATTCTTTCTGTGGATGATATCCAAAAAGGTGATGTTCTTTTATAATTTCAGGAATTCCAGGAGGAAGCATTGGTTCCCATCCAGGTTTTCCTTGATTGATCATTTTTAGGATTTCTCTAGAGAAAACATCCAAGATATTTGGATCGTAATCTTCAATATCAACCACTTTTCCGTTGAATTTAAAGAATTTATACAACTCTTTCATTCTAGGATGAACTTTCAAGTTGTTCGAATTCATTAATGAGCCATCTTCATCTAACATAGGATATAAGAATACTTTCATATCACGATAAAATAATTTACCGAAAGCTTCTAAGATTCCACCACTTAAATGACGATAATACTTCTCGTCAAAAATATCAACTAGGTTGTTTACACCCATTGCTAATCCCATGCGAGCTTTGGTGTAATTTGCGAAGTATTCTACAACTTTATAATACTCTTGGAAATTCGAGATCATAACCGTTTGGCCAAGAGAACAAAGTAATTCGGCTCTGTCCATAAAGTCGCGCTCATCAATCTCACCGTCAGAACGTAAATTTGAAAGAGTGATTTCAAAAACTACCAGAGTGTTGTTTTTTTCAACCTTATTTTCTTTGAGAAACATTTCTAATGATTTCTCATACATGTCCATATTTACTTTAGTAACAGGACGGAAACTTCCTCTTAAAGCTAAAAGGTTCTTTTTGTATAAGATAGCTGCCGGCAAAATGTTTTTTCCTTCAGGATTAAACATTACGGCATCTGTCATTCCGTTTTTAACCAATTGCAAACTTATTAATCGATTGTCTACATCGGCAAAACGAGGTCCAGAAAAGTTAATGGTGTCGATCTCTAATTGATCTTTATCTAAGTGATCGTATAGGTAACGAAGTAATCGTTTTGGATCGTTGTATTTGTAAAAAGCTCCGTAAATTAAGTTAACTCCTAAAATTCCAAGCGTTTCTTGTTGTAATCTAGCGTCAGTTTCTTTAAAACGAATATGTAAGATAATTTCGTTATACGCTTCGTCTGGTTCAATTTGGTATCTAATTCCGACCCAGCCGTGACCTTTAAATTGTTTGGCAAAATCTATTGTGGCAACAGTGTTAGCGTAGCTAAAAAAAAGTTTTGTAGGGTGTTTTTCACGACTTAAACGCTCTTCGATGATTTGCCCTTCATGTGTAAGCATTTTTTTCAATCGCTCTTCAGTAACATATCTTCCGTCGCTCTCAGTCCCATAAATGGCATCACTAAAATCTTTATCATAGGCAGACATCGCTTTTGCAATAGTTCCCGACGAACCTCCTGATCTGAAAAAGTGTCTAACTGTCTCTTGTCCAGCACCAATCTCAGCAAATGTTCCGTAAATATTTTCGTTTAAATTAATGCGTAACGCTTTGTCTTTTATAGAAGGAATCTGTTCGATGACCTTGTCACCCTTGAGTTTTATTTCTGTACCCATTTTGTTTTAAATAGATTTGTTACAAAGTTAGTAAATTAGGCTTCTAATGAAAGAGAAATAATCCTATTTTTGTAAAAAAATTAAGTTCAATTGAAGGTTTATTTTTTAGGTACAGGTACTTCTCAAGGTATTCCAATTATCGGAATCGATCATCCAGTTTGCAAAAGCACTGATGCTAAGGATAAAAGGCTTCGTGTGTCCATTTGGATAACATGGGGCGAGCATTCGTATGTAGTAGATTGTGGTCCCGATTTCAGGCAGCAAATGCTTTCTTGCGGATGCCAAAAATTGGATGCCATTCTCTTTACTCACGAACATGCAGATCATACTGCTGGTTTAGATGATATTCGTCCGTTTAATTTCAGGCAGGGAGAAATTCCTATTTATGGCCATAAGCGTGTTCTGGATAATTTAAGACGCCGTTTTGATTATGTTTTTGAAACTGTGAATAAATATCCGGGAGCTCCAAGCGTAAAAACTATCGAAGTGCAAAACAATGCGCCTTTTGCAGTTGGAGATAAAATGGCAATTCCTATAAATGCTATGCACGGTGATTTGCAGGTTTTTGGATATAGAATAGATGATTTTGCTTATCTGACAGATGTAAAAACCATCGAACAAGATGAAATTGAAAAACTAAAAGGGCTAAAAGTTCTGGTTGTAAATGCTTTGCGTGTAGAACCGCACAATACTCATTTCAATCTGCAAGAAGCACTTGATTTTATTAATCTTGTTAAGCCCGAAAAAGCGTATTTAACGCATATCAGCCATGTTTTAGGGTTTCATGAAGAAGTGCAGCAAAGCCTTCCTGAAAATGTTTTCTTGGCTTACGATAATTTAGAAATTACAATTTAATTATACCACACAATGAAAAAATCCTTAATGCTTTATCTTTTTATTCTTGCCATTTTAATGAATGTCTTCACCTATTCATTTTATAGCGGAGAAGTGAAATTTGGACAGGAGCGATATGATAAAACAACTAAGAAATTAAGAGACAGCATTAGTCTTATGAAAAATAAACTGGCAGAGGCTGATTATTTTTCGTTAGAGCACAACGAAAATGCGCAGAATTATTTTGATAACAGTGCTTCTGGCGGAAAAGTGATTTTGTACGAAAAACTAATTCCAGTTGTGACCGAAAAGTTATTAGATTTCAACGCAAATCCAAAAGGAAATCCGTATACAGGTCAAGATCAGATTGGTCCAAACAAATTTATCATCAATAAAGTAAAAATTTTAAATCACCGTTGGATTATTGCAGATTACAGCAATGGAGAATTATGGGGAGAAGTCTTGTTAAAATACTTTGTTGATAACGATGATAACATTACCTTTGAAGTAAATCAAACTTGGTTATATCAAAAATAGGATTTTATAATCCTATTTTTTTGACCTTAAAAATCTAGGATTATGAAAAAGATGTTTTTGTTTTTGGTTGTGGCAAGTGCAATCTCTTGCGGGAAAAAAGTTTCACAGGAAAATATAAGTAAAACTCCACAAGAACCCCAGAAAGAAGCGGTGGTTGGAGGAGACTCGGACTCGCATGGCTGTAAAGGTTCGGCGGGATATACTTGGTCAGCACTTAAAAAAGAATGTATTAGGATTTTTGAAAATAGCACAAGATTGGATCATGCTGAAGACGGAAAAACGTATACAACTGCTTCTTACGTAATTTTTGATGGAAATAAAGCGGAACTTTTTTTAGACACTCAAAAAGAATCTATCATTTTAGAAAGAAAATCTGAAGGTGATTCTTGGATTAAAGGCGATTGGCAGTTAATTCCTTGGAAAGGATATGTGTTGAAGAAAGGAAAAGATATTCTTTACACCGGACAGTAAAAATAGAAAGTGATATGTAAAATGCTTGAACATTTAATACATATCACTTTTATATTTTATTCTAATTTAAAGAATCTCTTTAATAAACTCAGAATTTACGACCTGAGCAAATTCTTCATTTAAACTTGCTAAAGTAGTTTGGTGAATTAGCTCAGCAGAGAATTCTTCTCCGTTTAGACTTTTTTTATTGAAAGTTGCGGTTGCGTCAGAAACTAAATAAACTGTATAGCCAAAATTACCGGCCATTCTAGTTGTTGTAGAAACACAGTGATCTGTAGTTAAACCTACAATAACTAGATTCGTGATATTAGCATTGTCAATTAGTTCTTTTAAGTTCGTTCCTATAAAAGCACTATTGACATTCTTCTTGATTACTGTTTCGTATTCAAGAGGTTTTACTATATCTTGAAATTGATTTCCAGGATTTCTTTCATTTAAAATCGAATTTGGATTTGAAGAACAATGCTGAACATGAAAAATAGGAAGTTTTTTACTTCTCCATATTTCCAAAAGTTCACCCGCTTTTTTTTCTGCGTCAATATTATTTCGGTCGCCGCCCCAGTAAGCAACATCTTGAAAACCTTTTTGGATATCAATTAAAATTAATGCTGGATTATCAAGTTTTGTGTTCATTTTATAAATGATTTAGTTAGGCTGAACTGCGCCTGAAAATTTAATTTTCTAACCAATTCTTAAAATCAAAGAAATTCTGCGGAGCCACTCCATGTCCAACAGGATATTCTTTGTAAACAACAGGAATATTTAGTTTTTCTAAAATTGCGGGTGTTTTTCTAGCCCACTCAATTGGAATGACTTGATCTACAGTTCCGTGTGAGGCGAATATTTTTAGGTTTTTAAAGTCGTTGTTTTCAAAACCCTCTTTGATAATTTCTTCATTAAAATAACCGCTCATGGCAACTACTCTCTGAATTTTTTCTGGATAAGAAAGTGCTGTAGCATAACTCAAAATAGATCCTTGGCTGAATCCGATTAGAGTAACATTATTAGCGTCGATAGGATAATTGGCAACTAATTCGTCTATAAAAGAAGCAATTACATCTCTTGAAGTTTTAGCTTGCTCATTATCAGAAAATTTATTTTGATCGGCGTCGAAGTTAATCGCGTACCAAGCGTAAGCGCCATATTGTAAATCGTAAGGCGCTCTGGCAGAAATAATATAGTAGTTATCAGGAAGTTCAGAAGCAAAAGAGAATAAATCGGCTTCGTTACTTCCGTATCCGTGCAATAAAAGCAATAACGGATTTTTATCTAAAATTACTTTTGGTTCTCTTATTTTATATTCTAAAGATAGATTCATTTTTAATTGTAAATTGTTGGTTTTGAATTGTGAATTTTTTCGAATTTGGAATTTGGATTTTTTTAATTGAAATTTAAAACATTAACCAATTTTCTTAAACCATTTCTGAAACAATTCCCCCACTAACGGAATGGGTCTCATTTGTCCTTGAATAGCGTTAAAAATTCCAAAAGTCCATAGAATTGAAATGCAAATCCACATTGGGAAAGTGATAAAAAAACTATCGAAATTACTGATGATTGCTCCTAAAGAAATAAAGGTTAAAGATAAACCTAAAGCTTGACGGATATGAAAAGAAGCAAAACTATTTTTATTTTCAGAATTCATGCTCATGGCGATTAAAACACCAATGATTAGAATGTAACTCGTAATAGCGATTGGTTTTCCTTCTTCGACTGAATTATTCATTTGTATTATTTTGTAACTAGTTTATTTTGATTTAAAATTCCGTACACAGAACCTTTAAGTTCAGTTCCCAAAAAAGCAGAATTTTTAGATTTTGAAAGAATGTTTTCTTTCGTAAAAGTTGATTTTCCTTCTGTTGTAAACAAGGTAATATTGGCTTTTGCACCTTCTTCGATTGTATTGTTTTCCAAACCAAAAATGCTTCTTGCGGCAGTTAATTTTGCTACAATTGTTTCTACTGGTAAAACTGTCAATAGGGCGCCAAAAGCGCTTTCTAAACCTATAGTTCCATTTTTGGCTGTATCAAATTCCATTTTTTTGAATTCAATATCAATCGGATTATGGTCTGAAGTTATTGTATCTATGGTGTGATCGGCAATTCCGTTTAATAAAGCTTGTCTGTCGACTTCTGTGCGTAATGGAGGTGTAACTTTAAAACGAGTATCAAATCCGTCCAGTTTTTCATCCGTTAAAACCAAATGATGAACAGAGGCACTGCAAGTTACGTTTAGACCTTTAGCTTTAGCTTCTCTAATCAATTCAACCGATTTTGCTGTAGAAATAGTTGGAATGTGAAGTTTTCCGCCCGTATATTCTAACAAAAATAGATTTCTTGAAATTTGCAGTTCTTCTGCCAGATTAGGGATTCCTTTTAAACCTAATCTTGTCGAAACAATTCCTTCGTTTGCTACACCATTTCCTTTAATGTTCGGATCTTGCGAGTAAGAGATTACCAACCCGTCGAAATCTTGAACATATTGTAAAGCAATTTTCAGGATATTAGCATTGTCAATGCTTTTGTTGTAATCTCCAAAAGCAATCGCTCCAGCATTTTTCATGTCAAAAAGTTCTGCCATATCTTTTCCTTCGCTGGCTTTAGTTAAAGCGCCGATTGGGAAAATTTCTGTCGCAAAACCATTTGCTTTATTTTTTACAAAATTTACCTGAGATTGATTGTCAATAATGGGTAAAGAATTGGGTTGTAATGCAATTGCAGTGAATCCGCTTTTTGCGGCAACATTCAATCCGTTTGCTATAGTTTCTCTGTCCTCGTAACCCGGCTCGCCCAGCGAAACACTGCTGTCAAACCAGCCTTGAGAAACATGAAGATCATCAAATCGTACTACTTCTGCATCGTCATTTGGAAGAGAAACGCCTATTTTTTCTATTACACCATCTGCAATTAAAAGATCAACGGTCTGATTGTGAAACGGACTTTTTGACTCGATAATTTTGGCGCTTTTGATGATTAGTTTCATATGTAGATATTTTTTTGTCGTAAAATGATTTTTGTAAAAAGTAAAATGCCTTTTAAACAAACGCGAATTCTATTTTACAAATTTTATAATTGCCATTTCTAATGCTAAAAATAACAGTGCAAAGATAACAAACCATTTCCAAATTTGGCTGTCTGTTCGTTCTGTTTGTAACGTATTGAAAATGGTTGAAATGGTATCGGCAGTTTTGAAATCAGAAACTACATTCGTGTTTACCTGACTCAAATCGCTTTCGGTTCTTTTGTAATTAAAACTGATATTTTCAACCCATTCTTTTTTATCAAAAACACTATAATTTCCCGCGGTTTCTGGAAAATCGTTGAATGTTAATTTGACTTTATTGTTTAAAATCTGCTGAATCGGAATAAACGAATCGTCTGTTCCTTTAACTTCCAAAATGGCATCTTTAGTTAATAAAACATCCACAAAGTAAGGCTGATTGTTGCCAATAGTCAAAGCATTTACACCCGTTTTCTGATTGTTCTGAGCGATTTTATAAAATAACGGAACAATTAAAGGTGATTGCTGAAAATTTGAATTTGTACTATTTATTGGTGCTGTAAAAACCGTTATTCCAGAAACCTGATTTTGAACAGCAGTAACAAAAGCAGTTTGGTCTTCAAATGAAAGTACAGCAGGATAAGAACTCGAAACGGCAAACGAACTATTTACCTTTGGATATTGGAAATTGGTTATTTTGTTTTCAAAAACGCCTGAAAATAAAGGATGGTCGAAATTAATTTTAGTGATTAATTTTCTGTTGGTTTCTAAGTTTCCGAATTGAATTTTTCCAAAATTCCCCAATAATGCATTTAAGCTCGAAAGAGAAGTTTTCTCAGACGGAATTACAACCAAATTTCCGCCTTTAGAAACAAAAGCTTTTAAAGTCGTTTGCAATGCCTGCGGAATATCAATTAATTCGTTTAGAATAATCGTATTTTGTTTTTCTAAACTATTGTAATCTAAAGAGCCAATGGGATAATTGTTGTAGTTGAACTCTGCTGAAGTGTAAATTCTTGATAAGAAATTGCTTTTTTCAGGTTCTCCAATGCTGATAACGTTTGTTTTTTTGTTTTTAGAAATGCTGAAAAACAATTTGTTGTCATAAGTTAAACCGTTGTCTTCGATTGCAACATATCCATGAAAAGCTTCTTTTGGAATGGTGAAATTGATTTTCTTTTTCTTTGTGTCAAAATTGATAATCGTTTTGGCAATCAGTTTATTTTGATTATATAAGGCAGTAGAAATAGGTTTGAAATCTTCACCATAAGCTGATAAATTAATGCCAATTTCGTAAAAGTTTTCTAAAGTCTGATTAATGTAAACACTGTCAATGGAAACATTATTTTTCTGTTCTACCTCTGGAACTATGAAATATGGTTTTTCTTCAAAATCAATAGTTGCAATATCATTTTCTTTTAAACCAACGGCATCCGTGATAATCACAATATCTTTTTTATGCGCCGATTTATGTGCTTTAATTTTAGCTGTAATTGCTGAAAGATCAAAAGAAGTTGCGCTGTATTTTAGATTTTGTAAAGCGCTTTTAGATGATTTTATATCAGTATTCCAAAAGTTTTCGGTGTTTGTTAAAAGCGAAAATTGAGTGTTTTCTGGAGTGTTTTCAAGTAATTCTTGAACGGCTCTTTTTAATAATTCGCCCTTTTTACCTTTAGCCTGCATGCTAAACGAATTATCTAAAACGATATACATTTCGTTTGAAGCATTTTTGCTGTCGGCAGCTTCAAAAAAAGGCTGTGCAAACGCAATAATTGCGCAAAAAAGCAATAATAAACGTGTTGCTAATAAAAGACGTTTTTTGATTTTAGAACTCTTTCGAGTCTGAATAGCAAGTTCTTTTAAGAATCGAACATTGGTGAAATAAGAAGTCTTAAATCGTCTTAATTGAAATAAGTGAACCAAAATTGGAACAATCAATAAAAACAGAAAGTATAGAATTTCGGGATGTTTAAAATGCATTCTGGCTTCGATTTACTTCACTACGTTTTGTTTTTCGCGAAGATGCTGGTCAAAAATACGAATTAAAAATTATTAAACCATATAAGTTCATTTAAGAGATTATTGCTAAAGTCTAAAGATGAAAGCTTATATATCTTATATGCGTGATAAAAAATGTAACTTTTGTAATTTCTTGTAAAAAAGAGACTGTTTCAAATAGATATATTGTTTATTTTAGCTAATTCAAAAAAAACAAATTATGAAAAAAATATATTTAATCTTGTTTTCAGCTTTATCCATAACCGCTGCTAAAGCTCAAAATAAGTTCAATTTATTAGTCGGAACTTACACCAACACCTGTCAAAGCAATGGCATTTATGTTTATGAATTTGACGCTTCTACGGGAGAGTACAAACTAAAAAGTTCTTCTGAGAATGTGGTAAGTCCAAGTTATTTATCTGTCTCTGCAGACAATAAGTTTGTTTACGCAGTAAACGAAAATGGAACACAAAGTACAGTAAGTTCATTTTCATATAATTCGGCATCTGGAAAGACCAATCTGTTGAATAAAAATGATGCTTTAGGAGCAGATCCGTGCCATTTGATAAATGATGATAAGCATGTAATTGCAGCCAATTATTCTGGCGGTAGTATTGCAGTTTTTAAGAAAAATGCAGACGGAAGCATTACAGAAGTGCAACAGTTAATTCAGCACGAAGGAAAAGGCCCGAACGCAGCGCGTCAAGAAAAAGCGCATGTGCATATGGTTGTTTTTTCTCCAGATAAAAAGTTTGTGCTTTCGAATGATTTAGGTTTAGATAAAGTATTTATTTATAAATATAATCCAGCAGCTAAAAACGAAATCTTGACATTAAAAGGCAGTGTTGATGTAAAACCAGGAAGCGGTCCAAGACATTTGACTTTCAGTAAAGATGGAAAATTTGTGTATTTGGTTCAAGAATTGGATGGAACTTTGACAACATTAAGCTGGGATAAAACAGGAAGTTTGAAAGTAGTTGCCGAAACAAGTATTCTTCCAAAAGATTTTAAAGGAGGAACAGGAGCAGCGGCAATTAAACTTTCGCCAGACGGAAACTTTTTATATCTTACAGATCGTGTGGATGCCAATGCAATTTCAGTTTACAAAATTCTTAAGACAGGAGCTTTAGAATTGGTTGAACAGCAAAGCACTTTAGGAAAAGGTCCAAGAGATTTTGCTATTGATCCAACAGGAAATTACCTTTTAGTAGGACATCAATATACTAATGATATCGTTATTTTTAAAAGAGATATTGCAAGGGGAAAACTGACAGATACTGGAAGAAGAATCCAATTGTGTTCGCCAGTAGGACTTTTGTTTACGAAAATATAATTTTTTTTAGGTTCTGAGGTGCTAAGGTTCTAAGGAATTAAGATAAAAGATAAAGGCTCAAAGATTTTTTAAATCTTTGAGCCTTTATCTTTAGTAAAAAACAAACCTTAGAATCTTAGCGACTTAGTAGCTTAGCATCTAAAAAAACTATTTTTTCTTTTTCTTCTCGTTTCTTGTCTTCAACATATTTCTGTTAACAGAACCGTGAGTTTTCTTTTTAGTTTTTGAAGGGCCGCCAAGATTTACTTTTTGGTTCTTTTTAGATTTTTCATGAAAAGCGCCATCACCTGCTAGTTTTGGTTTTTTCATTAAAAACTTTCTTGGTAATTTATCTTTTTCAGCTTCGATAAGTTTTTCAGAGATTTCAACTTCTTCAGGGAAGTCAGCGATTTCAAGCTCCTGATCCATTAAAAGTTCCGTTTCAATTTTGAATTCTTCTTCTCTTGGAGTAACAAAACTAATTGCAGTTCCCGTTGCATCTGCACGACCCGTACGACCAATTCTGTGCATGTACAATTCTGGCTCTTCTGGAAGTTCAAAGTTAATTACGTGCGTTATATTAGAAATGTCGAGACCTCTTGCCATAACGTCGGTTGTAATTAAACCGCGAAGATTTCCTTCTTGAAATTCTGCCATTGTGCTCAAACGGTAGTTTTGAGATTTGTTAGAGTGAATTACGCCAAATTGTCCTTCAAAAAGCTCATCAATACGATTGAAAAGCATATCTGAAATCTTTTTATTATTTACGAAAACCAAAATACGACTCATACTTTCGTCGTTTTCCAGTAAATGTTTTAAAAGATTTACTTTAGTATTGAAATTTGGAACATTATAAGTAAGCTGCTTAATTTTTTCAAGCGGAGTTCCTGATGGCGCCAATGTAACTTCTTCAGGAAAATCGAAATAATCATTTAATAAATCATCAACTTCATCTGTCATCGTTGCAGAGAACAAAATATTTTGACGTTTGGTTTTCATCATCGCAAAAAGAGAAGTCAGCTGAGGTCTGAAACCTAAATTCAGCATTTCGTCAAACTCGTCGATAACTAGTTTTTGGGTTTCGTCAAAACGAACTACAGCATCCAATGCTAAGTCCATAGTACGTCCAGGCGTTCCAACTAAAATATCAACGCCTTCATAAACGGCCTTTTTCTGTGTATTGATGTTTACACCTCCGTAAATACCTAGTGTTTTAACCGACATATATGTAGTCAGTTTTTCTACTTCTTCTACCACTTGAACAACTAGTTCGCGAGTTGGAACTAGAATTACAATTTTTGGCGTATTGGTATGAGTGAATTTGTAAAGCTTTAAAAGAGGAAGTAAATAAGCAAATGTTTTACCGGTTCCGGTTTGTGCAATTCCCATCATATCACGTCCAGACATGATTACAGAAAAAGATTTTTCTTGAATAGGAGTAGGCGTAACAAATCCTAATTCGTCAACTGCTTTTTGTAATGATTTTGGAAGATTAAATTTTTCGAAAGTGCTCATTTGCTTTAAATTTTGTGCAAATGTACGTTAAATTCGTGGTTTGTTTATCAAATTCTTAAAATCATCTGATAATTTATTGATCTAACTATTTAATTTTCAATATTAAAACCCTTCGAAAACTCCCAAGCCAAACAAGGCAAAGTCGTATTTTACAGGATCTTGTGCATCCATTTTTCTTAATTTGGTGTCTAATTCTAGTAAAGCTTTGGCATCGTTTTGTTTTCGTGAAAGGATTCCAAGTTTGCGGGCTACATTTCCAGAATGAACGTCAAGGGGACAAGATAAAACTGCAGGAGAAATACTTTTCCAGATTCCTAAATCGACACCTTTTGCGTCTTGACGAACCATCCAGCGCAGATACATATTAATTCTTTTTGCAGCTGAATTGTTTAACGGATCTGAAATGTGTTTCTGCGTTCTTGCTAAATGATCGGTTTCGAAGAATATCTTTTTGAATTCGCTGATGCTTTTCTGCAAACTGTCTTTTTCCTGATTTTTAGCAAAAACAGCTTCTAGTCCGTTATGGTTTTTATAGATGTTGTTTAAGCCTTTTATGAAGCCAGCAAAATCATGTCCGTTGAAAGTTCTATGTACAAAAGTTTCCAGTCTTGCCAAGTCTTCGTCAGAATGTGACATAACAAAATCGTAAGGTGTGTTACCCATTAATTCCATCATTTTATGCGAATTCTTGATAATCATTTTGCGGTTTCCCCAAGCAATAGAAGCACTAAGAAAACCTGCAATTTCGATATCTTCTTTTTGGGTAAAGAGATGCGGAATTTGTACAGGATCACTTTCTATAAAATCCTGATTGTTATATTGAATGACTTTTTCGTCTAGAAATTCTTTGAGTTCTTTTTGGTTCATATTAAAATGAAATCTTCTTATGTGTTCGAGTGTTCTAGCCCTGATGGGAGCGGCATCCTTTTTCTGGCTTCTTTAGCCAGGAAAAGATATAGCGGACAGCAGGAAATAGCTCCTGATTATCTTAATTACTAATCTGGCCGTCAACCATCACTAATTTTCTGTCGGCCATGTTGGCCAATTCTTCGTTGTGGGTTACAATAACAAAAGTTTGCCCAAACTCATCTCGAAGCTGAAAAAATAATTGGTGCAGGTTTTCGGCAGAATGGGTGTCCAGATTTCCAGAAGGCTCATCGGCAAAAATGACGTCTGGTTTATTGATTAAAGCTCTTGCAACTGCTACACGCTGTTGTTCTCCGCCCGAAAGTTCGCTAGGTTTATGGTTAATTCTGTGCGAAAGACCGAGATAGTTCAACAGTTTTTTTGCTTCTTCTTCGGTTTCAGCGGTCTTTTTGCCTGCAATATGAGCTGGAATACATACATTTTCTAGCGCTGTAAACTCAGGTAAAAGCTGATGAAATTGAAAAATGAAACCAAGATTTAAGTTTCTAAAATCGGATAAAATTTTGTCTTGTCTGCTTTTCTTTTTAAAGTAACGATTGTAATACCCTAATAGTAAAACAATAGGCGTAATTAATATTCCCCAATTGATATAACCCAAAATATCATTCTCTATTTTATTTCTAAAAAGCACTAAAAACACCGCAAGCAGAATAATATAAAAAGAGCCTAACCAAGTGATGATTTTGAATGCTTTTTCTTGATTTGAGCTATTGTTTTTAATATTTTGTAACTCGAGTACATTTTTTCCATTAATGGTTAAAGATGAATCGGGATTATGGTCAGGTTTGTCTAGTGTTCCTAGAATCTGCAGTAATGTTGTTTTACCAGCGCCCGAAGCACCAACTATAGAAACAATTTCGCCTTTTTTTATATGTAAATCGACTCCTTTTAGAACTTCAAGTTTGTCGTAGAATTTATGTATGTTTTTTGCGTGTATCATGTAGTGAAACTGTTTTTACAAAGAAACGAAGAATCTATCGATATAAAAATGTGTTGTAACAGAATTTTATGAAGTAATTTGCGTTTAATTTTGGTAACTTAATTTTAAAAAATGAAAGTAAAAATAGTTCTGTTCTCATTTATAATTGCACTTGCAGTTGTTTTAATTAGTGCAGAACAAGACACAGATAATTTATTTTTAACTTATAAAGTTGATGTTAAAAAGCAATATTTAAGATTGTTCTGGAAAGATGAGAAAGGAAAGCGATTTGGGAGTATAGAGAATTTTAAGCTTTGGGCTGCTGAAAAGAATCTTAAAACAGATTTTGTTATGAATGCAGGAATGTATAAAGTAGATCATTCGCCTCAAGGACTTTATATAGAAAAACAAAAAGTATTATTTCCTTTGGATACTTCAAAAGCAGAAGGGAATTTTTATTTATACCCCAATGGAGTGTTTTTTATTACAGCTAAAAAGACTGCGGTAATTTGTACCACAGAAAGGTTTAGGAATAATAAGGAAATAGAGTTTGCGACACAATCCGGCCCTATGCTGGTTATTGATGGACAAATTCATTCTGCTTTTAAAGAAGGATCAAAAAATCTAAATATTAGAAACGGAGTAGGGGTTTTGCCTAATGGAAATGTAGTTTTTGTTTTGTCGAAAAAAGAAGTTAATTTCTATGATTTTGCCAATTATTTTAAAAGTTTAGGATGCAAAAATGCCCTTTACCTTGACGGATTCGTATCCCGCGCATATCTGCCGTCTCAAAACTGGATTCAAACCGATGGAGATTTTGGAGCGTTATTTGCTATTACAAAAAGTAAGTAAGAAATGTGGTAATTTAGAAATTAAATTTAATAAAGAAATAAAAGTGTTTTCCTGAATTATTTTTAATTTCGATTAACTTAAAAATGAATGTGTTATGCAAGATTTAGAAGTTGCAGAAGATAGCAGAATGTCAAAACTACTTATTGGGCTGGTTTTGGATGGAATTGGTATGATTTCTTTCTCGATTCCGTTTCTGGGTGAGTTTTCAGATGTGGTTTGGGCTCCCATTGCTGCAATAATTATGGCAAGGATGTATAAAGGGAGAGTAGGGAAGGTTGCTGGTGTTTTGACTTTTCTTGAAGAGATACTGCCTTTCACAGATGTAATTCCATCTTTTACGTTGACCTGGATTTATACTTATTTCTTTCAGAAAAAATAAAAAAAAGACGGTTTTAGGCCGTCTTTTTCAATTGCTTTAGTTTTAACTATTGAATGATTATTTTTTTTACATGTTGTGTTTTTTTAGTCTGCGGATTTATAACTTTAATCAAGAAAACACCTTTTGAATGCAATTGGATTGTTTCTTGTGTTCCTCCTTTAATTTTTTGCTTTACTAATTCTTTTCCAGAAATATCGTAGATTTTAAGATCTAAAATTTCTGCTTCTTCATTATCAATAAAAACAGAGAAAGATCCGTTGTTTGGAATTGGCCAAACGTTAAAAGCATTGTTTTTACTTTGTTTAATAATGTCGTCTGTTCCTAATGTTAAGCTTTGTCCGCTTATAATATTTACTTTTCTTTTCATTGTGCCACCTTCAGAATCTGTTACGGTAAATTCAAAAGAACATAATCCGTTTGAAGTTGGTGTAAATGCAACAACATCTGTATTTAGAGTTGCATTTCCGTTTACTGCGTTCAAAATTGTATAAGACACGCCACTTGTAAATCCTCTTGACAATTTTTGAATATTGATGTCAATTTTAGTTCCGTCTGGAGATTCGTAATGTGGGAGTGACATCCATTGTAAATATTCGTCTAAATGAGTGTAGCCATCTAAATTAGGATCGGCATTTGCATCTGAAAAATCCCCAATTGCAGAGTTTACATTGGTTCCTATAATATTTTCCCACCAGTTTGGCAATCCATCTTGATCGCTATCCCAATTAGCATCTCTTACTACAGTCGGATAGTTTTCGAACCCACCAGCATCTGTTTCATTATCTGGAAATCCAGGTTTGCCTGTTACGCTTCCAACTGCAGAATACGTTCCGTTTAGTGTCTCTGATATAATTCTTTGATCATGTTCGTCAAATTCTGGCTGAGTACATCCAACATCAGAAAGAACGATTTTATAGGCATTTTTAGCCGATTGAGTCGTTACATAAGATGGGAAAAAAGGTGTATTAACGAAATTGTCATAAGTAACAGTATTCCCTGAGGCTTTTCTTCCGGCAGTCTGGTTGGTTTCGTCGAAATAACCAGGCATTACATTTCCGTTAAAATAACATTGCTGCATTCCGGTTCCCACACCTTCATTTTGCTGATTAAAAGCAACAAATATTTTTGAACCAGCGCCAGGTTTGTAATAGTTATTTACAAAGTTTACTTCTTTGGTTCCTCCGTCTGTAGTTCTTCCTCCCCAATTATAAACGACATTGTTGGTAATATCCATTTTTCCTGTATAAGCGCCATTTCCGTCCAATCCGCCGCCAAGACTCCAATTTCTGCCATAACAATGTGCTAATAGATTATGATGAAAACTTCCGATATCTCCACCAATTGTGGCAGCATATCCATGTTCTGTTCCTGTTGGATAATTTTGATGATTTGCGGCATTTAAAGCCTCAGAAATAAGTGTTCTCTGAAGGGTGATATTTTTTCCAGATCTAGAACTGAAAGATTCGTCAATAGTCCAGCTGATAGAGCAGTGGTCGATAATGCTATTGTCTGCACCAGTTAATCCCATTCCGTCATAAGTTGGTCCTGCGCCGATTCTAACGCGTAGATTTTGTACAACGGCATCGTTTCCAGTTACGCCAAAAGGAGCAGAACGTATGCAGATTCCTTTTCCAGGAGCAGTTTGTCCAGCAACTGTTACGTACGGCTGGCTTAAAACCAGACGGGATTGCAATTGAATTACACCAGAAGTATTAAAGACGATCGTTCTCGGGCCAATATCGTTTGTAATAGCTTCACGAAAACTTCCTGGGCCGCTGTCGTTTAGATTGGTAACGGCAACAACTTTTCCTCCACGTCCTCCACGTGCAAAACGGCCATATCCTTCAGCGTCTGGAAAAGCAAGCTGCGCGGGACGAAAACGCCAAACATTTCCTTTTTCAATTCCATTTGATAAAACTTCGTCGACACGCCAATAATAAGTTGCTCCCGTATACAATCCGTTTGCCTGATAAGAATTGTTGGCTAAAGCTTGGTTGCCTTTAAATTCTGGTGAAGCTGTCGTTGCATTATCAACGGCGGTTAGATCCGTTCCAAAATAGATATTATGCGAAACGGCTCCTGCCCCAGCAGTCCATTGCAACAGTTTTCCGCCGGACATTAATTCTACATGTTCGTTGTTTTGTTTCGGATCTGGGTTTATGGCTTGATGAGAAATATTGGGTGTGTTTAATTCAAAGCCATTAAAAATGAAGTTTTTGACATTTTCTGTTCCTGAAGTTTCTGCAGCGATTAAAATTACTACATCGGTTCCTGCTGTAGCTTGAAGTCTTAAATAAGTCGAGGCCGCGTCAGCTGTTTTAGTAGCTCTTACAGTTGGAATTAAATTATCGACCACTAAATTTTTATCGACAAAAATATCAATTGGGCTAAAGGTACTTGTGGTTGGGCTGTCAACGTTGTTGAAGAAAGCTAATAATGTATGTTCTCCTGTAGTTAAACCGCTTATTTTGAGTTCGATTTGAGCGCCAAAATTTGCTGTTGCGCCTTTTACTGTAAGTCCGTCACAGACCAATCTAGCGTAATAAGGGGCTTGAATTCCTGCTTTATACCAATTGGTTCCTAAGTTGTCTCCATTGATTCCGGTACGACTAATTGTAAAAGTAACTCCATTTGCGGTATAAGAACTGGTGTTTCCAGAAGCGATTACCCAAGCGGTGTAATCGGGGTCATTTACTTCGGCTTTCGGTCTTCCTGATTGGTCAAAGTCAATTTTTACAATTGGATTTTGAGCGAAAACCTTGTTTACAGGTGTAATGAGATAAATCATCGCCGCCATAACGGAGAATTTAAAGTAATTTTTCAGCATGTCAAATAGTGGTTTGGTTAGTAAGTAATAATTTTTGTTAGAAATATTAATTGCTTGATTATCAAGTTAAATAAACGCTTCTAACTATTGTAAAGTTTGTTATTACTTAAAATATAACTATCCTGCACCATCCTGTTCTGTATATTGATTAAATAAAAAATTAGCATAAAAAAAATGCTATATGTTTTTTTTATGCTAATTTTTTAAATATGTAAAGATTGGTAAATGCAGGGATTGATTAATCTGCAGTTTCAAAAATAGGAAGGAGTAAAAAAAATGAAATTAAATAAAATTTTTAGATTAAGAGTGAATCTTAACCAGAACGGTTTTTTAATTAAATGAGGTAAAAATCGAAGTTATTCTTTGAATAAAAATCCTAGCCCCATATTTTTAAGCATTTTCTTTTCGAAGTTCCAAAAGAATTTAAACTGCCCAAAAATAGTTCCAATTGCAACTAGTAATACTTGGTAAATAGGGAAGATAATAATAAGACGAATGAGTGTAAACCAGCCTCCAAAATCTTCTTTGGTAATGCCCAGCCAAACGCAGAAAGGTTTAGAAAGCCACGCAGATGCCGATCCAGTGATGGCAAAAACGATAAATATAATTATGGCTTGTAAATTTGAGGTAATTCCCCAGCGTTTTTTTAATCTGTTCATTGCTATTTGTAATGATTACAAATATAGTATATTATCTTGATGGAACATAACCCCATAGCTTTTGTTTGTAAGTATTTTGAAAATAAATCATGTAATTGTAAATTAAATAATTTACTTCGTAGCCATAATGAATATCTGGACGGTAGTCAATAGACATTTCGTATAATCTAGGGCTATAACGTTGTGGCTGTAGAACACGATTATTCCATTCAGTTACATACAAATAGTTTTTGTTTTCAAGATATTGCAATGAGTAATAGTTTCGTGGATAGGCTCGAGAAGCAAGCCAGGTTGAGAATCCGTTGTCGATTATAATGACTTCATATTCTAATGAATCGTTTGCAATTCTAACAGTATCGTTTACCTTTTTATTTGATGCAGATACAGTATCAGTGCTGGCCATATTCTGCGAAGTGGTAGAACATGCAACAATGGTTAGTAGAACAATTAATATGGAAACGCATTTTTTCATAGCCTAAATTTACGATAATTTTTTTAGGTTCAGAGAGGGTAAAGGATCAAAGTAACAAAGGTTTAACTTCTTGCTAATAAAAATAAAAATGGATTACAATTTTGTAATCCATTTTTAGAGTTTTTCTTAAAAGCTTTTTTGTCTTGAATCTATGTAACTTTTAGATGTGAAGAACTACTTGCTTCCAAACAGCTTTCCAATAAATCCAGCGATTCCTCCTTTGCTTTTGGTAACTACTAATACATCTGCAACGTCAACTTTTCCATCGTTGTTTTGGTCAAGGCCAAATTGCATTCCGTATTTAGAAATAGTATCCATTATTCCAGATGCTTGTCCGCTATTTCCTGAAATCGAATTTATAATATCAGAAATTTGAAAACTGCTATCGTTTGGATCTTTTGCTTTATTTACTAAAGAGCCTAAAATCTGTGGAATCAAATTGGAGGCAACTCCGCTTGAATCGGCGCTGCTCAATCCGAATTTTTGACCAAGACTTCCGCTTAATTGCTGTTGAATTTGCTTTACAACAGGGTTTGAGCTGTCAATTGGTGTGTTTCCATTAAATAATCCGGCAATCTGATCTGTATTCCCTTCGGAAACAATCTTTTTTAATCCTTCAAAAATAGAATTACTTGTTTCGTTTATTACGGCTTCGTTATGTTCATTTGGGACAGCGTTATTATTTACCACAGCGTCACCTCCGTATTGCTGTACTAATTGGGTTAATTGTTCAAACATGATATTTAAGGTTTAAAATTATACGCCAAAATTAATAAAAAGAAAGGTATTTACTATAAATATGATAATAAATCCATTTAAAGGTACTTTATTTTTTAATTACTTGGTTCGACAAATTCAAGAAATTCTCCAAAACCTTATTTGTATTGCCTTAAATTAAAGCCATTGTTAAAATTTAGTATTTTGTAATGTTTACTTCGCACCAGGTCGTAACATCTTCAGGATTAAATCCGGGACAGCTGCTAATCTTCTTTTTAGAAAAAAACAACACATCATTATCAAATGTACTCAGGTTGAAGTAGTAGTTGCTGTAATCTTCTCCATATCTCCATACATCGCTTGAGCCTTCATTTCTAATAGTTTCATTAAAAGTAAAAATGGAAGATTGCTCAGGTATAAAATATTCTTTTTCAATAATAAGCGAAAATACATTGCCTAAGATAGAGGTGCAGCACAAAGCAATTGCAATTGTAACTACAGTCAGGTAAATTATCCACTTATGTTTAAAACTATTTTTGTATGTATTCATGCTAGAATTTTAGTGTTTGCGAAAGTATTAAAAAAGAAAGGGATTTACTACAGGTAAGTAGTAAATCCCTTTAATCGAATTTAATCTATTTTTATTTAGCTCAATAAAGTAATAATTTGTGAAGCCAATTCTGTACCAATTCTGTCTTGTGCTTCTCCAGTAGCTGCTCCAATGTGTGGAGTTAAAGAGATTTTAGAGTGCATTAAGATCGCCATTTCTGGTTTTGGCTCGCTTTCGAAAACGTCTAAACCAGCAAAAGCAACTTTTCCTGAATCTAAAGCTTTTACTAACGCCACTTCATCAATAACACCGCCACGAGCACAGTTTACAATTCCAACACCATCTTTCATGATTTCAAATTCTTTTTCTCCAATGATGTAACCATTTTGAGCAGGAACGTGTAATGTAATGAAATCTGCTTCTTTAAATAAAGATTCTAAAGATTGAGAAACGATTGTAGTTGTGATTGACTGTCCGTCGAAAAATTCAACTTTCACATCAACTTGAGGGATAAAGCTGTCGGCAGCGATAACTTTCATTCCTAAACCAAGAGCCATTTTTGCTGTAGCTTGTCCGATACGACCAATACCAACAATACCTAAAGTTTTTCCTCTTAATTCAGTTCCGTTAGCGTAAGCTTTTTTCAAACCATCAAAGTTTGAATCTCCTTCAAGAGGCATATTTCTGTTAGAATCATGTAAAAAACGAACACCAGAAAATAAGTGTCCAAAAACTAATTCAGCAACAGATTCTGAAGATGAAGCAGGAGTATTAATTACATGAATTCCTTTGCTTTTAGCATAATCCACATCGATATTATCCATACCAACACCACCACGTCCGATGATTTTGATTCCAGGGCAAGCATCGATAATATCTTTACGCACTTTAGTTGCGCTACGAACTAAAATTACGTCAATGTTATTGTCATTTATATAGTTAGCTACTTGTTCTTGAGCTACTTTTGTTGTGATAACTTCAAAACCACCTTTTTCTAAGGCTAGAATTCCGCTTTTAGAAATTCCGTCATTTGCTAATACTTTCATTGTATTTATTGTTTATTTGGTTAATCGTTTAATTGTTTAATCGATAACCAAGCTATTTGATTTTTCTTTTTTGTAAACTGTGACTGAAAACTAAACTTTAGATTCCAATGCTTTCATTACATCCACTAAAACCTGAACACTTTCGATTGGCATAGCGTTGTAAATAGAAGCTCTGTAGCCACCAACAGAACGGTGTCCTGGTAATCCAGAAATATTTGCAGCTTTCCATAAAGCATCAAAAGTTTCAGTGTGTTCAGGATTGTTCAATAAGAACGTTACGTTCATATTAGAACGATCTTCTACTGCAGCTGCACCTTTGAACAATGGGTTTCTGTCGATTTCAGCATAAAGTAATTCTGCTTTGGCGTTGTTTAATTTTTCAACAGCAGCGATTCCACCTTTTTCTTTGATCCATTGTAATGTTAAAAGAGAGACGTAAACAGCAAATACAGGTGGAGTATTGTACATACTTTCTCCTTTAATGTGTTTAGCATAATCTAACATACTTGGAATAGTTTTTCCGTTTTTTCCTAAGATTTCTTCTTTAACGACTACTAAAGTAGTTCCTGCAGGACCCATATTTTTTTGAGCTCCAGCGTAGATTAAATCAAATTTAGAGAAATCTAATTCACGTGAAAAAATATCAGAACTCATATCGCAAACAACAGGAACATTTGTTGCTGGGAATTCTTTCATTTGAGTTCCAAAGATGGTATTGTTACTTGTGCAGTGGAAATAATCAGCATCGGCTGGAATTTCGTAACCTTTAGGAACATAAGTATAATTGTCTTCTTTTGAAGAAGCTACGACAACAGTCTCACCGAAAAGTTTAGCTTCTTTGATCGCTGCAGTTGCCCACGTTCCAGAATCTAAATAAGCAGCTTTTCCGTTTTCTTTCATTAAGTTATAGGGTGCCATTAAGAATGCTGTACTTGCACCACCTTGTAAAAATAAAGCCTGATAACCTTTTCCTTGAAGTCCTAATAATTCTAAAGCAAGGGAACGAGCTTCCTCCATAACAGCAACGAAATCTTTGCTTCGGTGCGAGATTTCAAGGATTGATAACCCTGAATCATTAAAATTTAAAATTGCTTTTGATGCCTTCTCAAAAACTTCCTGAGGTAAAATACTTGGTCCTGCGCTGTAGTTGTGTTTTTTCATGGTTGTTGTTAATAGTCGAAAATTTTAAAGACGCAAATTTCGGTAATAAGAGCCGAAAAAGCGTTAAAATATTCGAAATAATTAAACAATTTATTACTTTGTTGTTAACAAAAACGTTATAGTATCGACATTATCTGCGTAATCCCACAATTGAGGTTTTTGGGTTTCTCCAAATGCGATACTATCTGTAGTTAGATTATTGCTAACAATGCATTGAATTTGGTCTGTGTCGTCCTGAAGGCGTTTTTGAAGGTCTTCAAGACTTTCATAATATTCATAAAAAACACTCGAAATAGGAGAGGCATAACTTGAATCTTCTTTTAAAGTCAAGAATCCGTTGTCCAATAATTTGAAATTACTCATTAAAAATACCGCTTTATTATAGTCATAATTATTAGCGTATTTTTCGTAATGAATAACATCTTGGTATTTGAAAATTGCTTGAAAAAAAGTGTCAAATGAATAGTCTTTCGGAATAAAAAGTTTGGAAACATTTCTGCACCCTAAACCAAAATATCTAAAAATATCCTCGCCAAGGGCTTCCAATTCTGCAGTGGTTTCTTTTCCGGTTAAAATAGCTGCCGAATTCCTGTTTTTACGAATAATCGAAGGCTTATCTTTAAAATAATATTCAAAATAACGAGCTGTATTATTACTTCCAGTGGCGATTACAGCATCAAAATTTTCTAGTTTTCCTTCTGCGAAAGTGATGCTGCCTTTCAGATTTTCGTCAACAGCAATTAAATATTTAGCCAAAAATGGCAATAAATGCTGATCGTTTGACGAAGTTTTAATTAAAGCTTTGTTGCCTGTAATTAAAACAGATAAAAAATCATGAAAACCTACTAACGGAATATTTCCAGCTAAAATCAAAGCCACAGTTTTGGCATCGCCTTTCTGATCTATTTTGTAAGCCGAAAGCCATTTCTCAATGTTTTCAGTGGTTAAAGCTTCAGCCCATGACTGTATGGAGAAATAAACTTGCTCAGGAGTATACCATCCGTTATGAGATTGTGAAAGGCTGATGAGATTTTCGAAATCATCAAAAAAGATGTCATTATATAAGACGTCAGATTTTTGCGCAGAAGCGCCTTCAGAAAACTGACTTAAAAATTTTCCTAATTCAACAAAAACACTTTTTTTTGTTTCTAATGTCATAATGTTTGTTTATGAATTGTTTTGATTGTAATTTTGCACAAAAATAAGCATAATTAAGTCGAAAGTCAAAAGCTATAAAGTCAAAAGCGATTCTTGTCTTTATTTTGACTTTAGAACTTTAAGACTTTTAACTTTAAGACTAATAAACGATGGCAATAATTATAACTGACGAATGCATCAATTGTGGAGCTTGCGAACCAGAGTGCCCAAATACAGCAATATATGAAGGAGCAGATGATTGGAGATATAAAGACGGAACAAGTCTTTCTGGAAAAATTGTATTACCTGACGGAACTGAAGTTGACGCTGATGATGCGCAAACTCCAATTTCTGACGAAATCTACTATATAGTACCAGGAAAGTGTACAGAATGTAAAGGTTTTCATGATGAGCCGCAGTGTGCTGCTGTTTGTCCTGTTGACTGTTGTGTGCCAGATGATGATCATGTTGAAGACGAAGAAACTTTGTTAGAAAGACAAGCGTTTTTACATGCTGAATAATTATTTCTGAGCATTAAAAAAATAGGATCCTGAGTTGTAAAACTCAGGATTTTTTTTTGCCCCTGATATCAGGTATTTTTAAAAGTTAGTTTGTTGGTAATTAATGTTTTATTTTTCGGGTGTTGCTTTATTGTTAAAAAAACAATAATTTAGTTGAAAATATAACAACGCCTATGAAGAAACTGCTACTTTTATTTGTCGTATTATTTAATTTGAATGTTTTGGCACAAAACGAGGAATATTCTATTGTTGTTAAGGATATAGAAACCTTGGAGCCAATACAAAATGCTACGGTTAAAATAATGAAAACCCAACAGATTTTATTGAGCAATGAAGAAGGAAAAGTTACTTTTATGCTGACTGGTGGATCGAATATTCAGGTTTCTGAAACTAATTATGAAGATATTACTGTTCGATGGACTTCTTTAAATGGAGAGCAAAAATTTGTTATTTATTTGAAGAGTAAAAACAATAAATTAGATGAAGTAGTTTTGTCTAAGGAATCTCCAGAAAAAATACTGCAGAAATTGGTTAACAATTCTACAAAGAAAATTAGTATCTCCCATAGACAGAAAGTATATGTGAGAGAGTTTTTTATGCTCGACAATCAGTATACGTATTATAATGACGGATTGGTTAATTTTCAATTCAATAAAAACAATACTACAACATTGCTGGTAGAACAAAATCGTTCTTACGGATTGTTAGAAACAGATGTAAGTGCCGATTTGAAGGGATATGATTTGAATAACATAATGGAGAATTATTCGAATTTTAAATATTTAGATCCCCTTTTAGACCCTAAAGCCAAGAAGGAATATGATTTTACCACAAAAGGACATTCAAAAAATAAAGATTATTATGTAATGTCAGTTGTGCCGCTGGATAAAGCGAAAGAAGCAATTGATAATTTTGAAATTATTTACGATCCGGAGAAAAAAATTATTGTAGAATTTACGATTTCAGTTACGCCAGCAACACTTGATAAAGTGGAAGAGAAGACAAAAGAAGGCGAAAAGAATATTACAAAATCGTTTGTCAAAGTAAATTATAGATGGGACGGTACTGATTATTATTTATTGAGTTCGAATGAAGAAATTGGGTATAATGTTGTTTTGAAAGATAAAACTAAAAATGTCCAAGTAAGAAATAGTTTTGTAACAACAGGTTTCAATAAACAGAATTTTACTTATAGTGAAAGTGACGTTTTTAAAGAAAAATCGCTTTTTAATAAGAAAAACAAAATCCTGACTAATTATTGGGATATTTCGGGATTTACGGCAACAGAGCAAGAAAAGGCTATTATTGCATCGTTAGAGTTTAAATTGTAATTAAATAAATAGAAAACAAAAATCCTGAACGTTATGCTCAGGATTTTTTTGTTTTTAGAAAGTTTGTCAGGCTTAGCCAAGTCGAAGACCTCGTTAACTGTAATTAAAAAGTAAAACCAAGTCTTGCATAGTAATAAGCCCCGCTGAATCCCATTTGTACAGCATCCCAATATCCTCCAGCTTCTGTGTTTCCTTGTTCATCTTGCTTGGTCGGATATACATTAAATAAGTTGTTGCTTCCGATCGTTAGTTTTAAACTTTTAGTAAATTGATATCCAACAGTTAAATCGGTTACCACTCTCGGATTGTAAACATCATCTTCGTCTGCATAATCTACCAAAACCACTTTGCTGAAACGAGTAAAAGCTAGACCAGCATCAAATTTGTTTTTAGCATAATTTAGGTTTAAACTGAATTTGTTGTCTGGAGCAGAAGCTAATAAAAAAGCTTTTTCACGTTTTCCGAAGAAAGTAGCTTCATCAAGAGTGCTGTTTTTGACTTTGTCAATTTTCATATCGTTGATGTTTCCAACCAAAGTAGCACTAAGCTGACCAAAATCGAATCCTTTTTTCCAAGAGAAAACCACATCAAGACCATGTGTGCTCGTGTCTACACCATTGGCAAAAAACTGTGCTTCAGAAACACCAAGGTTTAAAGCACTAGCATCAAAATATCCAGTAAGTACAATACGATCTTTTACCTGAATATAATAGCCGTCGATTGTTGCAGTGAAATCTCCAAAAGATGCAGTAAAACCTAAGGAAGCATTTACTGCTTTTTCTTCATTTAATTTACCAATTCCGAAAGCTCTTGTAATTTCGCTGTCATTTGGTGCCAATAAAACTTCAGTTGCACCGCTTGCATTAAAGTTGGTGAAACGTAAATTATAATAAATCTGAGCTAATGATGGTGCACGGAAACCTGTACTCACAGAACCTCTTAAATTAAAGTGATCGCCGAGTTTTAATCTAGAGGCCAATTTTCCATTTACGGTACTGCCAAAATCACTATAGTTTTCAAAACGAACAGCCGCATTTACCATTAAATCTTTGGTTATATCCAATTCGCCATCAGCATATAAAGAGAAGTTGGTACGGCTTTCATTTACTTCATTCGCAGGGCTATAACCAGGAAAACCTTGTGAGCTTCCAGGTCTAGGATTTCCCGAAATAGGATCAATTGGAGCACTTTGAGTAGTAGGATCAGTAATAGGTTGTCCATTGGTGTCATAAGTGGTATATGATCCTTCTTCGCCAGCAAAGATTTCGAATTTCTCTACTCTAAATTCGGTTCCAAAAGCAATATTAAAGCCCTCAAGAACACTGTCATAGTTTTTAGAAATATCAAAATTAGTGGTGTTTTGAAGCAAACTATGCCCCCCAGCATCAAACTCATGAGGGGATTTTTCTTCAAGTGAAGCATTTATTGTCCCTTTAATATCGTATTGAAATTTGTTTTTTCCGAAAGTATTACTCAAATCAAATTTCCATCCTCCAGTAGATTCTGTTTTGATTCCGGCAGCAACTGAATTATCATTAATCTTTGATGTAATTCTTGGTGTGTAACCTCCAGGATAAACAGATTCTACCACTCTTTCTCCATCATTTCTAGTAAAAGCGTAAGCATCTGTATCTCTGAAATTACTTCCTCCAAAAGCGTAAAATTCTGTTTTGTCTCCAATTGGAATAGAAAGATTGGCGAATAAATTTACTCCGTGCATACTTGCATCACCAAAACCTTTTCTAAAATCATAAGCAGGTCTTAAGGTTTTATTTTTGTTCAAAAACTCACCTGTAAAGTTTGCATAACCGCCTTTTGTGCCTAAGGCAACTCCGTAATTGGCAGCAACTCTTACAGACCCACCATCAAAATCCTGATCTTTTCCGTATGAATTTCCGTTTCCATCTTGATCTAATCTAAAGCCTTTTGTATTTGGTGTTCCAGGGAGAAAATCGCCTTTTGCCTTCGTATTAAAAGCACCATAGGTTACAGATCCCGTTAATTCGTTTACATTATCGTTTGTAATGATATTGATTACTCCCGCAATGGCATCAGAACCGTATTGTGCCGAAGCGCCGTCGCGCAAAATCTCGATCCTTTTAATAGAAGCGGCTGGAATGGCGTTCAAATCTGTTCCTGTGTTTCCGCGACCTCTTGTTCCAAATAAGTTAATTAAAGACGATTGATGCCTTCTTTTTCCATTAATTAAAACCAAAGTTTGGTCAGGTCCCATACCTCTTAATGAAGCTGGATCTACGTGGTCGGCACCATCAGACCCTGATTGTTTGTTGGCATTAAAAGACGGAGCAACATATTGAAGCAATTGATTGATTTCAATTTTACCACTTTGTGTTGTAACATCTTTTACACTAATAACATCAATTGGAACAGCAGAATTTACAACAGTTCTCTTAGTGCTTCTTGATCCTGTAACAACAACGTCACTTAAAACTTGACCTTCACTTTCGCCTAAAACAACGTTTATTTTGTTGGTAGAAGCTGCTTTTTCGACTGTTGAGAATCCGACATAACTGAAAACTAAAGTAGCGTCTTCTTTTACTTTTATTTTATAACTACCTTCAAAATCGGTAGAAACACCATTTGAAGTTCCTTTTTCGACAATATTTACACCAGGAAGCGGGGCACCAGATTTGTCTTTTACAACACCCGAGACTTCTTTTTGTGCAAAAAGAAACGCTGTATTCAGCAGAAATAGTAATAATGCAATCTTTTTCATGGTATTTGGTTTTTTGGTTTGTTTTTTATTGATTAGTTTTATAAAATTAATTTTTTTTAACAAAAAATTAGTAAAATGTTTAAAAATTTTTAAGATTAGAGCTAAAATTATATTATTGAACATTTTACTTCGTGCAAGAGCTATTAAATCTTATATTTGCAAAATTTTAAAGCCAAAAAATATCATTTTGGCAGAAATAAAGAAAAACACGTAAATCATAACACATTAAATAACAGGGTTTAATGTTGAGAGGCCTTATAAGGTCGAATAAATAAATAGAAACAAACAGATGAAAGCAGGAATTGTAGGATTGCCAAATGTTGGAAAATCAACATTATTTAATTGTTTATCTAATGCAAAAGCGCAGAGTGCTAACTTTCCGTTTTGTACAATCGAGCCAAATATTGGTGTTGTAAACGTTCCAGATCCAAGAATCAACAAATTAGAAGAATTGGTAAAACCAGAGCGTGTTCAAATGGCAACTGTAGATATTGTAGATATTGCAGGTTTGGTAAAAGGAGCAAGTAAAGGTGAAGGTCTTGGAAACCAGTTTTTAGGAAACATTAGAGAGTGTAATGCTATTATTCACGTTTTACGTTGTTTTGACAATGATAATATTGTACACGTTGATGGAAATGTAAATCCAATTCGTGATAAAGAAACTATCGATATCGAATTGCAGTTAAAAGATTTAGAAACTGTTGAAAAACGTTTAGAAAAAGTAAAACGTGCTGCAAAAACAGGAAATAAAGAAGCTCAAACAGAAGAGGCTTTATTAAACAGAATAAGAGAAGCTTTATTGCAAGCAAAATCGGCAAGAACAATTGTTCCTCAAAATAATGATGAAGAAGTTTTATTAGAAAGCTTCCAATTGATTACTGCAAAACCAGTTTTATACGTTTGTAACGTAGACGAAAGCTCTGCAGTAAACGGAAATAAATATGTTGATCAAGTTCGCGAATTAGTAAAGGATGAAGAGGCGGAAGTTATTGTTCTTTCAGTAGGAGCCGAGGCAGATATCACAGAATTAGAAAGCTACGAAGAGCGTCAGGTTTTCCTTGAAGATATGGGATTGGAAGAGCCAGGAGCATCAGTTTTAATTCGTGCAGCTTATAAATTATTAAAACAGCAAACTTATTTCACAGCTGGTGTAAAAGAAGTTCGCGCTTGGACAATCAATATCGGAGCTACAGCGCCACAAGCAGCTGGAGTTATTCATACTGACTTCGAAAAAGGTTTCATCCGCGCAGAGGTAATTTCATACGATGATTACGTTCAATACGGTTCTGAGGCAAAAGCAAAAGAAGCTGGAAAATTCAGAGTTGAAGGAAAAGAATATATTGTGAAAGATGGAGATGTAATGCACTTCCGTTTTAACGTTTAATTTTTTTTCAGAAGATAGAATAAAGAATAAAGAGAATAGACAAAAACTGCTGGAGAGATTCAGCAGTTTTTTTATGTCTAAAAAAGACAATAAAATCCACTTAAATTCTTGCTTTCGCGAATGCGAATCTGTAGAATCCGTGTGCCATTTTCAGAAAATAAAAAATTTTGGCTCAAAAATTGGGTAGATAAAAATTAACCAATTACTAATCTAAAATCAACCAATTAAAATGCTAAAAAAATCATTTAAAATTCTAGGCTGGACACTTTTCGGAATTTTCAGTTTTCTTGCTCTTTACATTACTTCTGTTTTAATTATTTCTAAAATTACAGTGAACTCAGATATAGCAAAAGTTGAAGAACAAAATGCTATTCCGATTTACATTCTTTCAAATGGAGTTCACACTGATATTGTAGTTCCAATCAAAAACGAAGTTAAAGACTGGCGAAACGAAATTCAGTTCAGTCAAACTCAATCAAAAGATTCATTAATGAATTATATTGCTTTTGGCTGGGGCGATAAAGGATTTTATCTGGAAACTCCAGAATGGTCAGATTTAAAAGCAAGTACAGCTTTTAAAGCCGCTTTTGGAATCAGCTCTTCTGCGGTACATGCGACATTTTTTAAACAATTACGAGAAGGAGACGACTGCAAACGCATTTTGATTTCTAAAGAAAATTATCAAAAATTAGTCAATTATATTTCAAATAGTTTCAGCAATCCAGTTCATCCACAATGGATTGAAGGTCATAGTTATGGAAAAAAAGATGCTTTTTATGAAGCAAAAGGAAGTTATAGCCTTTTCTATACTTGCAACACTTGGGCAAATAATGCTTTAAAAGCTGCCAATCAAAAAGCAAGTTTATGGACGGTTTATGACAAAGGAATTTTTTGTCATTACAAATAAATCTGCCTATGAAAAAAATACAATTAAATTTAATAATCTTTATGAAGAAAAAGATTTAAAGAAGCTTGATTCTGTAACTAAAATAAAAGGGAAGAAGTTAGATTCAATATCATTTTTGATAAAGCTGACAAGAAATGAATTAAATAAAATATTGAAAATTAATTATTTAGGTTATAATAATGAATATAAGAAATTTTCAAATAACATGGAAAAAATATAAAATTCGTCTAAAAATTGAGAAGTCAATAGTTTTTATTAATGCTTAAATTTGAGAGTATATCAAATAACCAGCAAATGAAAATCAAAGATATATTCTCGAAAACATGGTTTCTATTAAAGAATACTTTTTTAGAATTTAACGATGATAACGCAATTAAGCTAAGTGCAGCATTAGCATATTATACCATATTTGCGTTGCCACCTTTATTAATCATCATCATTACAATTTGCGGTTTCTTTTTTGGAGAAGAAGCTGTTACGGGAGAATTATACGGACAAATTAATGGTTTGGTAGGAAACGGCGCGGCAAGTCAGATTCAGGAAGCAATTAAAAATGTACAATTGTCTGGCGATAATGTTTTTGCAACCGTATTTGGAATCGTGATGCTGTTAATTGGAGCTTCAGGAGTTTTTGCCGAAATACAAAGTTCTATTAATTTTATTTGGGGACTTCGTGCAAAACCCGACAAAGGCATCAAAAAATTTATTCAAAACCGCTTAATGTCATTTTCTATGATTGCTTCAGTTGGTTTTTTAATGCTGGTCAGCCTTTTTATAAGTACGACTTTAGACTTGCTTAGTACGCGTTTAAAAGTTTATTTTCCAGAAAGTACAGTTTATTTGTTTTATGTAGTTAATATAGTCATTGTATTGGCGAGTATCAGTACGCTTTTTGCTATTATTTTTAGAACATTACCAGACGGAAAAATAAAATGGAAAGATGCTTTTATTGGTTCAGGAGTTACTGCAATTCTTTTTATGATTGGTAAATTTGCAATTGGATTTTATTTAGGAAGTTCTACAGTTGCTTCAGTTTATGGCGCAGCAGGTTCTGTGATAATAATTTTAGTTTGGGTCTATTATTCGGCAATTATTCTGTATTTTGGAGCAGAATTTACTAAGGTCTATGCTAAATCGTATGGAGGAAAAATCTATCCTAACGAATATTCGGTAGAAATAGCTAAAGAGATTTACGAAATTGATGGACCACAAAAAGAACCTGTAGAAGAAAAATTACTAAACGAAAAACCATGAAAATAATAGCCTTTGGAGGAAGTAACAGCAAACAATCAATCAACAAACATTTAGCAACTTATGCGTCAAGTTTATTTGAAAATGCAGAAGTTGAAGTTTTAGATTTGAATGATTTTGCAATGCCTGTATTTAGTGTGGATCT
This sequence comes from Flavobacterium humidisoli, assembly GCF_023272795.1. NCBI lineage: Bacteria > Pseudomonadati > Bacteroidota > Flavobacteriia > Flavobacteriales > Flavobacteriaceae > Flavobacterium > Flavobacterium humidisoli. The sequence continues at coordinate 3,225,394 of NZ_CP096829.1, forward strand.
TGAAAAAGAAATTGGCAAGCATGAAGTGGCGCAAGCATTTTTGAACAAGCTTAAAGAAGCTGATATTCTGGTTGTTTCAATGGCAGAAAATAATGGAAACTATTCTGTTGCTTTCAAAAATGTTTTCGATTGGAGTTCTAGAATTGAAAAAGATGTTTTTCAGCATAAACCCATGTTACTATTAGCGACTTCTCCAGGCGGAAGAGGAGGTGCATCTGTTTTAGGAATTGCCCAAAATCTTTTCCCGCGTTATGGTGCAGAAATTAAGGGAAGTTTCTCATTACCAGCATTTGGCTCGAATTTTGATTTACAGGAAAATAAAATTTCTAACGTTGAGTTAGATAATGAACTGAAAAACATTATTAAATCAAATTTTTAAATGCCACAAAAAAAGATTGCCCTTATTTTTCTTTTACTAAATATTTTTGCTATCAATTTTACTTTCGCTCAAAAGATTAACGAAGTTGATAAAATAGTTGCAAAATATCCAAAAAATTTTGACAGCACTGAAAAATTAGCCGACAGAATTGAGAAAGATTTTGATTCGGATGCCGAGCGAGCACGCGCTATTTACAGCTGGATTGCTTTTAATATAAGATATGATTACAATGCCTATTTGAATCCGCCAAGAGTGCAGGGTTTCAGTTATTCTACCGAAGCTGAAAAACAGCGAAAAATAAAACAATTGAATGATAACCTGATTCAAAAAGCCTTTAACTCTAAAAAAGCGGTTTGTGAAGGTTTCACTGCTTTATATCAGAATTTGGCAGAACAAGTTGGTTTGAAGTGTGAAATTGTTAAGGGAGATTCTAAAACAAGACTGGCTGATATTGGAAGAAAAAACACTTCCTCAAATCATGCTTGGAATATGGTTTTGATTAACAAAAAATGGCGCTTGATCGATGTAACTTGGGGTCAGGGTTATTATGACAGTAATAAAGGAAGAATGGTTAACGATTTTAATCCGATTTATTTTGATACCGATCCTGACTATTTTTTTGCAAAGCATTTTCCAGATTCTGGATCATTTTTAGGAAGTCGATTAAGTAAAGATGATTTCTTAAACGGTCCATTGATTTATAATAAAACTATCGAAAACGATTATAAAATCAAAACTCCAAGTTCAGGCATAATGGAAGTGAAAAATGGAGATAAAATAACTGTCGAAATTAAAAATGTTTCCAAATCCAATCAGGTTTTTTATTTAAATAAAAAGAATCAGCCAGTTAAAGTTCAAAATCCAAAGGAAAAAAGAGGAGCTTTAGAGTTTCAAATTCTTATTGACAGCAATGTTGGTAATTACATTACGATTTTTGTTGACACCGATAGTATTGTGTCTTTTAAAATTGTCTAGAAAATAAGAGTTCTTCAATATTTTATGTTTTCTGAAATTGCCGTATCTTAGCGGGAAATGAAAAGAATTTGATGCTATGGAAACAGCTTTTTTGAAATCAATTTTAGATAATGATTTCTACAAATTTACAATGCAGCATGCTGTAATAAAGCTTTTTCCAAAGGCAAAAGTCCGTTACGGATTCATAAATCGCGGTAAACATATTTTTCCAGAAGGTTTTGCAGATCTACTTCGCGTTTCTGTAGATGCAATGGCAGATCTTCGTTTAACAAAAGAAGAAAAAAATTATCTGGCCCATTATTGCCCTTATCTAGATCCGACTTATTTAGATTTTTTACAAGGATATAGTTTTGATCCTTCTGAGGTGCAAATCAGTCAAGAAGGGTCAGAAATCAGTGTTACCGTAGAAGGATTCTGGTATAGAACAATTTTGTGGGAAGTACCGCTAATGGCATTGATTTCAGAACTGTTTTATAAAGCGAGCCATCTGATTCGCTTAAATGATGAAGCGATAAAGAATCTTACTAAAGAAAAAATTGAAAACTATAATAAACTTGGGGTTTCAGTTTTAGAATTTGGAACCCGACGTCGCCATTCTTATGAAGTTCATGACTTAGTAAATAAAACTTTGAGCACTTATGGTGGACAAAGTTTTATCGGAACAAGCAATGTACATTTTGCAATGGTCAATAATAAGCGCCCTTTAGGAACACACGCACACGAATGGTTCATGTTTCATGCCGCGCAATATGGTTTTAAAATGGCTAATTCGATAAGTCTCGAACATTGGACGCAAGTTTATAGTGGAGATCTCGGAATTGCTTTAACCGATACTTATACTACAGAAATATTTTTCAATCAATTTGATAAAAAATATTCTAAACTTTTTGATGGTGTTCGACATGATAGTGGTGACCCGATAGAATTTGCTCAAAAAGTAATTTCGCATTATACTAAAATGGGAATAGACCCTAAATCTAAAGCGATTGTTTTTTCTGATTCGCTCAATTATGAAAAAGTTAAAAAGATTGTAGATTTCTGTCATGATAAGATAAAAATGTCATTCGGGATTGGAACCAATTTTACAAATGATGTTGGTCTTCCTGCAATGAATATGGTCATAAAATTGACCGATACAAAACCCGATAATACGCATTGGCAAGGTGTTGTAAAACTTTCAGACGAAAAAAATAAAAATACAGGAACTCCCGAAATGATTGCGCTGGCAAAACAAGTGCTTGGAATCAAATAGTATTTTTTGCTAAAAAAGCAGTTTTTTTATATTTTTAGTGTTCGTTTTATTTTAAAATCAATTTAAATAGATTTTAAACTGTTATTATTCATAACAAAAAAGAAATACGCTTTTATTTTTTACCGATAAATGGTACATTAGCCAAAAATCCTAAATTCATTTATGCTAGAGCAAAATCAATACAACGAAGATAATATTCGTTCACTCGATTGGAAGGAACATATTCGTATGCGTCCGGGTATGTACATCGGGAAATTAGGGGACGGATCATCACCAGATGACGGTATTTATATTCTTTTAAAAGAAGTTTTAGACAACTGTATCGATGAGTTCGTTATGGGTGCCGGAAAAACTATCGAGGTAAGTATTAAAGACAAAACAGTTTCTGTTCGTGATTACGGACGTGGAATTCCATTGGGTAAAGTGGTCGATGTAGTTTCGAAAATGAATACCGGTGGAAAGTACGATTCTAAAGCTTTCCAGAAATCGGTTGGTTTGAATGGTGTCGGAACAAAAGCAGTAAATGCTTTGTCTAATTATTTCCGTGTAGAATCGGTTCGTGATGAGAAACAAAAAGCAGCTGAATTTTCTGCAGGAAATTTGGTTCTAGAAGAAGACGTTATCGATACAACAAAACGTAAAGGAACTAAAGTAATTTTTACGCCAGACGAAACGATTTTCAAAAACTATAAATTCCGTTTAGAATATGTGATCAAAATGGTCAAAAACTATTGTTATTTGAACAATGGTTTGACTATTATTTTCAACGGAGAAAAATACTATTCAGAGAATGGGCTTCGTGATTTATTAGAAGAAACGATCAATGAAGACGATTTAGAATACCCAATTATTCATTTAAAAGAGCATGATATCGAGGTAGCGCTTACACACAGTAAAACGCAATACAGCGAAGAATATCACTCTTTTGTAAACGGTCAGAACACAACACAAGGAGGAACGCACTTAGCGGCCTATCGTGAAGCTGTTGTAAAAACAATTCGAGAGTTTTATAATAAGAATTTCGAAGCATCAGACGTTCGTAAATCGATTGTAAGTGCAATTAGTATTAAGGTGATGGAACCGGTTTTTGAGTCTCAAACCAAAACAAAATTAGGTTCTACCGATATGGGGTCTGATGATGGAACTCCAGCAGTTTCTGTTCGTACTTTCGTTAACGATTTCATCAAAACGAAACTGGATAATTACCTGCATAAAAATCCAACAACTGCCGAAGCTTTATTGCGTAAAATTCTGCAAGCAGAACGTGAGCGCAAAGAATTGTCGGGAATTAGAAAACTGGCGACAGATCGTGCTAAAAAAGCCAATCTTCACAATAAAAAATTAAGAGACTGCAGAGCTCATCTTCCTGATACCAAAAATCCAAGAAACTTAGAAAGCACGCTTTTTATTACCGAGGGAGATTCGGCTTCTGGATCCATTACAAAGTCACGCGACGTGAATACTCAAGCGGTTTTCAGTTTGCGTGGTAAGCCTTTGAATTCATATGGAATGACGAAGAAAATTGTGTATGAAAACGAAGAATTCAATTTACTGCAAGCTGCGCTTGATATTGAAGACGGATTAGAAAAATTACGTTACAACAATATCGTAATCGCAACCGATGCCGATGTCGACGGAATGCACATTCGTTTGCTTTTGATTACTTTCTTTTTACAGTTTTTCCCAGAATTAATTAAAGAAGGGCATTTGTATATTTTACAAACGCCACTTTTCAGGGTTCGAAACAAAAAAGAAACCATCTATTGCTATTCTGAAGAAGAAAGAAAAGACGCCATCGAAAAATTAAAACCAAAACCAGAAATCACCCGATTTAAAGGTTTGGGGGAGATTTCGCCAGATGAGTTCAAGAACTTTATTGGAGACACCATTCGCCTTGACCCAATTATGATGGATAAAAATACTTCGATTGAGCAATTATTGTCTTTCTATATGGGTAAAAATACACCGGACAGGCAAGAGTTTATTATCAAGAATTTGAAGGTGGAAATTGATGAGTTGGAGGAGGTTTAAGAATTTTTAGAATAACAAATAGTGCCAGACGGTCTTCAAAATAAAGTTATTTTCCAGCAAGTTGCCGAGCTATTGCAAAGTGCCCGACAACAGGTTTTGCGTACCGTAAATTCTACAATGACAATTACTTATTTTGAAATAGGAAGAATTATTGTTGAAGAAGAACAAAATGGAAAAGATAGGGCTGAATATGGGAAAAAGCTTTTAAAAGATCTTTCGAAGCAATTAACTAAAGAATTTGGAAGAGGCTTTTCTATTGATAATTTGGAAAATATGAGGAAGCTCTTTTTAACTTTCTCAAAATCCGAGACACTGTCTCGGATTTTCGAAATTCAAAAAAAACAGTCACTAACTGAGGAATTCAATAAACCAGATTATCAAACTTTGGCTTCCTTTTTTAAATTGACTTTTAGCCATTATATTTTTTTAATGCGAATTGAAGATGAAAAAGAAAGACAGTTTTACAAAATTGAATCTGAAAAACATAATTGGAGTGTTCGAGAATTAAAACGTCAATATGATACGGCACTTTATACACGATTGGCTTTAAGTAGAGATAAAGAAGGAGTCTTAAAGCTTTCAGAGCAAGGTCAGATTATCGAGAAACCGAAAGATATTATTAAAGATCCTTATATTCTTGAATTTTTAGGATTGCCAGAATTACATCAATATTCAGAATCTCAATTAGAAGAAGAAATCATTAGTAAACTAGAGCATTTTTTATTAGAATTAGGTCATGGTTTCACTTTTGTAGCAAGACAGGAAAGAATTACTTTTGATGATAAACATTTTAGAATTGATTTAGTCTTTTACAATAGAATACTGCGATGTTTTGTCCTCATTGATTTAAAAATAGGCGAATTAAAACATCAGGATTTAGGTCAGATGCAAATGTATGTCAATTATTACGATAGAGAAATGCGATTGGAAGATGAAAACAAAACTATTGGAATTGTACTTTGTCAGACTAAAAGTGAAGCAGTTGTAAAATATACTTTGCCAGAAAACAACGAGCAGATATTTGCAAGTAAATATAAGACCGTTTTACCAAGTGTTGAAGCTTTAAAAGAATTACTCGAAAAGAAATAGAATTATAATTAGAATATAATTAAATGAAAGACGAAGAAGACGATAACATAATTCCAAACGACGACGAGAATAATCAGGATGAAAACCAAATTGATGACAATCAAAATGGAGATGACGATGAGATTATCGACGTAGATGCTAAACAGTTTGAAGGGCAGCATTTTTACGAAAATCAGGAAGAAGAAGGCGAAGACGTTATTACGAAAGTAACCGGAATGTACAAAGACTGGTTCTTGGATTACGCTTCGTATGTAATTTTGGAACGTGCAGTTCCAGCTATCGAGGACGGATTCAAGCCTGTTCAGCGTCGTATTATGCACTCTTTAAAAGAGTTAGATGATGGTCGTTATAATAAAGTTGCCAATGTTGTTGGTCACACCATGCAGTATCACCCACACGGAGATGCGAGTATTGGTGATGCGATGGTGCAAATTGGTCAAAAAGATTTATTAATTGACTGTCAAGGTAACTGGGGTAATATTTTAACAGGCGATGGAGCAGCAGCTTCACGTTATATCGAGGCACGTTTGTCTAAATTTGCTTTGGAGGTTTTGTATTCTCCAAAAATAACCGATTGGGGAGTTTCGTACGATGGTCGTCGTGCAGAACCAAACAATCTTCCGGTAAAATTCCCATTGCTTTTAGCGCAGGGGGCAGAAGGTATCGCAGTTGGTTTATCAACAAAAGTTTTACCGCATAACTTTAACGAATTAATTGACGCTTCGATTAAAATCTTAAAAGGAAAACCGTTTACGCTTTATCCTGATTTTATGACGCAGGGTATTGCCGATGTTTCTAATTACAACGACGGAATGCGTGGCGGGCGTGTGCGTGTGCGTGCTAAAATTTCGCAATTAGACAAAAATACATTGGTGATTACACAGATTCCGTTTTCGACCAATACATCGAGTTTAATTGACAGTATTTTGAAAGCAAATGAAAAAGGTAAAATCAAAATCAAGAAAATTGAAGACAATACGGCTGCCGATGTTGAGATTTTAATTCACCTTTTCCCAGGCGTTTCGCCAGATAAAACGATTGATGCGTTATTTGCATTTACAGCTTGTGAAACATCTGTAGCGCCTTTAGGATGTGTTATTGAGGATAATAAACCGTTGTTTATCGGTGTTTCTCAAATGTTGAAAATTTCAACAGAAAGAACAGTCGATTTACTTCGTCAGGAATTAGAAATTCAGTTAGAAGAATTAAAAAATAAGTGGCACTTTTCTACGTTGGAGAAAATCTTCATTCGTGAAGAAATGTATATTGACTTCAAATTATATGGAGACAGAGAATCACTTTACAAATACTTATACGATCGTTTTGAGCCTTTCAAAAAATCATTCGTTAGAGACATCAATGACGACGATTTACAAAGACTGACTCAAATTCCGATGATTCGTATTACGCGTTTTGACTCTGATAAAGCTGATGATTTAATCGCTAAGTTAGAAGATGAAATGAAAGAAGTAGAGTATAATCTGGAACATTTAACAGATTTTGCAATTGCTTATTTTACGAAATTAAAAGAGAAATACGGAAAAGGCCGTGAACGCCAGACAGAACTTCGTGTTTTTGATAACGTTGAAGCCACAAAAGTTGTTTTAAGAAACACAAAACTTTATGTAAATCGTGAAGAGGGATTTGTTGGAACAAGTTTAAAGAAAGACGAATACGTTGGCGATTGTTCTGATATTGATGATGTTATCGTGTTTTTAAGAGACGGAACATTGATGATCACAAAAGTAGATGCCAAAACATTTATAGGAAAAGACATTATACACGCAGCAGTTTTTGATAAAAACGATAAACGCACCATTTATAATATGATGTATCGCGATGGTAAATCGGGGCCGTCTTATATAAAACGTTTTAATGTTACAGGTGTAACACGTGATAAAGCTTACGATTTAACTAATGGAACAAACGGCTCTCAGGTGGTTTACTTTTCACATAATCCAAATGGAGAAGCTGAGGTTGTAACTATTTTGCTTCGTCAGGTTGGAACGATTAAGAAATTGAAATTCGATATTGATTTTGCTAATTTAGCGATTAAAGGACGTGGTTCTAAAGGAAACTTGGTTACCAAATATCCAATCAAGAAAATCGAGTTAAAAGAAAAAGGAATTTCCACTTTACTGCCAAGAAAAGTTTGGTTTGATGATACGGTAAAACGCTTAAATGTTGATGCTAGAGGAGAACTATTAGGCGAATTTAAACCAAGTGATAAAATATTGGTAATTAGTCAATCGGGTAAATTGAAGGTTATTATTCCGGAATTATCGACTCACTTTGATGAAGATATGATCGTTTTGGAAAAATGGAAACCTAAAAAACCAATTTCTGCAATTTATTATGATGGAGAAAAAGAGCGTTATTTCTTGAAACGTTTCCTTGTAGAAAATGAAGGTAAGGAAGAAAGTTTTATTACCGATCACCCGAATTCGCAGTTAGAGATTGTTTCAACAGATTATCGTCCGGTTGCACAATTGGTTTTTGCCAAAGTAAAAGGGGTTCAAAAAGATGATTTACATATTGATGTAGAAGACTTTATAGCCGTAAAAGGTTTCAAGGCTTTAGGGAATCAATTGACAACAGATAAACTAAAACAGGTAAATTTATTAGATCCGCTTCCTTATGAAGAACCTGTTGAAGAAGTTCCTGAAAGACCAGAAATTTCAGAAGACGATCCAGTCGAAACAGAATTAGATGACGATGGCCAGATAGGCTTGGTTTTAGAATAAAAAATGAAAACGCCAGAAACTTAAGTTCTGGCGTTTTTTTATAGGTATATGCTTCGATTAATTCTCAACGGGAACAATTTCTTCTTTAACCCATTTGACTTCGTTGTTTTCAATAATTGCCGTAACGATATCGCCATCTTTAATTTCTCCAGAAATTAACTTTTTTGCCAAAGGTCTTCTCAAATGGCTTCTAATAATGCTTTTAATTGGTCTTGCTCCATATTTAGCATTAAATCCGTTTTCGGCGAGATAAGTTTTAGTCTCAATCGGAATTTCGACTTCGACATTGATGTTTTTCAATAAGTCAGTAAATTCTTTTTTAAGATGTATTTCAAATATTTTAAGGGCATTTTCTTTACTAAGTGGAGCAAAAGGAATAATTTCAGTTAATCTTCCCAAAAACTCAGGTCTGAAATAATTTGCCATAATTTCCATTAAAGAAGTCGAACTCGGAATTTCACCGCTGTTAAAGGTTTCTACAATGTGATCTGCTCCAATATTGGATGTAAAAAGTATAATAGCATTCGAAAAATCACCTTCTTTTCCTAAACGATCGTGAAGTTTGCCTTCGTCCATAACTTGCAGGAAGACATCAAAAACGGATGGATGCGCTTTTTCAATTTCATCAAATAAAACAATAGAGTAGGGTTTCTGTCTAATTTTGTTAACAAGCAAGCCTCCTTCTTCATAACCCACATATCCCGGAGGCGCACCATATAGAAGAGCTGCAGAATGTTCCTCTTTAAATTCAGACATATCAAATCTGATAATTGCATTTTCATCTTGAAAAAGAAATTCAGCTAAACTTTTGGCTAATTCTGTTTTTCCAGTTCCTGTTGGACCTAAGAAGAAAAAAGATGCAATTGGCTGACCTGCTTTGCTTAAACCTGATCTTGATTCTAAGATAGAACCAGCAACCGTAGCAATGCAATGATCTTGACCAATTACTCTTTTGCTTAAAACCTCTTCAATTGTATTAAGTTTATTTTTTTCTTCTTCGTTTAACTTTCCTGCCGGAATTCCCGTTTTTTGAGCAATTATAAGAGACAAATCAAAAGCCTCAATATGGACACGTTTGTCTAAAGCTCTCTTTTCGATTATTTGCAAGAGGTTTTCAATATAATTGATGATAACTTCAGAAGACTCAAATGTTTTTGAATTGTTCTCCTCATCAGCAATCATTAAAAAAGCAGTTTTGTTTGCTAAATCAGTTAAAAACCAATTGGATTCTTTCATTAATTGCTCTTCAGATAAACCTGCTTCATTTTGTTTAAGCATTTCTAGTTTGCTAATAAGCGCAGCTTTTTCTTTTAAAAAAGTTTCACCAGAAGTTTTAAGGACAGACATCGTATGATCTATCAGATTTATAGCTGATTCTGGTAGACTTTTTTCTTTTAAATACCTTTTAGATAATCGAATAGATTCAGAAATCGTTTCGTCATCAATCTGTATTTTGTGATGTTCCTGATACGTTTTTATTGATTCACGAATCATTCGAAACAAAGTTTCATCATCAGATTCTTGCAGTTTAACAATTTCAAACATGCCCGAAAGACCTTGCTCTTTTTCAATTCTCTTAGAAAATTCGTCAATAGTTGAAGTTGCAATAATATTTAATCCCTTTGCTAATTCCCCTTTTAAGACATTTGAAACTCCCGAATCTCCGCCATTTTTATCTAAAAGAGTATGTATTTCTTCTATAATTAAAATTGCTTTTGGAAACTGTTTTAACTCCTGAATGCAGTTTTTTAAGCGGTCTTCAATTTCTCCTTTATACGAAGCGCCAGCAATTAAAGAAGATAAATCGAGTTCGAATAACTGCACTTTGTCTAATACATCTGGAATTTTATTATTAATGACATTTTCGACAAGAGCATCAATTAAAATGGTTTTCCCAATGCCACGGTCACCAATTAGCAATACATTGGGTTTAGAGAAACGGCATAAAATTTCTTTGATAGTATTTAATTCGGCTTCACGGCCTATTGCAGGTATTCTTTTTTTGTTTTTTTCAAGATTTTTATGAATGCAGTATTTGCCCAAAAAACCTTTTGTAACTTCTTGTTTGATCGCATTATTATTTTGTGGGATAACAATCTGATCATCGAGTAATTCATTTCTAGAAATAGGGTAAGATTTCATTTGATCAAAAGTAAAACCTACTCCCGGAGAACTAATAGCAATTATAATGGCATACAGGCTAATTTCATCTTCGTTTAATGCAATTCGTACCGATTCAGCTTCTTTTATGATCTCATCAATAATATCGCTTGGTTCAGCGTCAAGAACATTGGTGGTTTTTGGTTCTTCCTCAATTCGTACTTCTGCCCATTCATCAAGATAATAAACATCTTTACCCATAGCTTCAAGACGTTTTAAAAGAGATAAATCCCTGTTTAAAACAGCTTTTAACAAATGCGATGCCGAGTAATATTTATTTAAATTGTTTTTAGCAATTTTTTTAGCAATTTCTAATGCGCTTAGTAATTCTACACTGAAAACGTTTTTTTCTTCTTCCATAATAAAATTAATCTTTAGACCATATCAGGTATTTTTTTACTTTATAGCTGATGCTTAACCCTTTTATGCAGTTTGTTTGTTTGTCTTTATTTAAGCGAATTGATTCAATTTTTATTTTCTTTCCTTTTACAGAAGCGCACAACTGGGCAAAAGTCACTAGATCTTTATCATTTTTTACAACTGGAATATCAAGATCATCGCATATAAATTCTGCAAAATCATCTTTTACTTTACTGCCTTCTGCGACCTTTTTAAATAAAATTTCAAATTGATCTTCAGACATTTTAGGTGCTTTTTTAGTTGTTGCGATGCTGTCTTTTACAGTTTTAGTTTTAGGCGCAACTGGAACGTATTGTAGCATTTCTTCCAGCGGATCTTTTTTAACAGGCCCGCGAGGCAGAGCAAATGCTTCGGCTTTTTTCTCAAATTCATATGAGCTTACGTCCAGCGGATTGGTCTTTTTTATAACTCTTGGATGCACATAAATTATCTTTTTTGCTACACGACTGAAATCGCCATTTATAACCAGCGTAATTGTTTTTTCGCCAGGAGTAATGAAGTTATAGACTGGATTTGAAGAAGTCTCGTCTATGCCTTTATTTTCACCAAATGCCCATTCCCAAGTCTTAGCATCTTCAGAAATTGATTTGAAATATGCAGGCTGTCCAACGGTGATAGTTTTAGGAGCAATAATCTTTGGCGTTCCTATTTTATCAGCCGCAAATTTGTCTTTTATAACCAGCTCTTTTGTATGAGTGCAACCACCGTTTATTGTTAATGTAACAGAGTATTTTCCTGGCTTTTTATAAATATGGAAAGTGTGCTTTCTGACATCTTTTTCTGACCCGTCTCCAAAGTCCCAAACCCATGATTTTGCATTAGAAGTTTGATCATAAAATTCTATAGATTCTTCTGATTGCGAATGGTCTGAAAAGATGTAAAATTTTGCGTCTTCACAATCGACATGATTAAAAAATTGAACTATAAAGGCAATGATTCCAACTAATAACAGGATGGTAAAAAAAAATACAATCCTAATGTCGATATTTTTTTGATTCATTTTTAAATTTTGAAATATTTTACTATGTAAGATAATTTTAACAAAAAACGGAAGCAAATGTAGTTTTTATTATTTTAAAAAACTTATATTTCATACTATAAATTTTACAAAAAATATTTGTATTCTTACAAAATATTTCGTTAGGTTTGTAACCACCTCGTTCCAAAATGTAAATAAATTCATAATAAACGAGTTACGTCCAAAAATGAGAATTTTCTCAAGGTTGAAAAATGAAAAATGAGCGAGAAGTTTGTTTTTTAATGTTGCTGAAATTTTAAAAAAAGGCCCATTTGGGGAAGTAAATTATTTTTAATTATCTAAAAAAAGCATATTAATATTATTTTTTATGAGGCAGATTGTTATAATGATTCTTATGATGCATTTATTTACAGAATGCCATGCTCAAAAATATATTTCCCAAATTCCCTTCAAATATGATTATTCTCTGGAGCTGTTAAAAAAACAGTCTCAAATGTCCGAAACAGGTTTAAAGAATAAAACAGTCGTTAATGATAATTCCGAGAATTTAAGTGATGAAGTACTGGCTCTCAAAGAGAAGTACTCCATAATTCTGGCTGTAATGCCCAATAAAATTACCAACTACAAATTATACTCCTACATAGATCCTTGGTTGAATACGCCGTATAAGGAAAAAAGCTTTTCTAAAAAAGGAATTGATTGCTCTTATTTCCTACAGTCTTTATACAGTGATGTTTATAAAGTTACTCTCCCTAAAGATCCTGCTGGAATGTGGAAATCGAAATCCATCCAGATTTTTACAGGGAGAAGTTTTCTTGCTGAAGGCGATCTGGTTTTCTTTAGATATGATAAAGATCATCCAATCTCCGATGTTGGCTTGTATCTGCATAATGACCGAATTCTGGCTTGTACAGACAAAGGTTTGGCAATATATAATTTCAATGATGAATACTTTCAGATACGATATATAGGCGCAGGACGAATCAACGAAGATGGAAAGAAAAAGTAAAAAAAGTCTAGAGGAGCTTGCATACGAAATAGAGAGTATTTCCTATGATATAAGGGCAGAAGTTGTTGCTAATGAACTTCTGGAAAATAAAGTTGTGGCACAAGACGAAATCACGATTTCGAACCATGGGCAGTTTTCGCGAGCGTACAGAAGCGATATTCTAGGAGCTGGAATTCAGGACGATAATTACGACAAACAAGAATATCTTAATATTAGACTGTCGCGAGATAGTATGTATGATGCATTACCTGAGGGTTTTGTTCATAGTTTGACTGAAAATAATGCTGATAAATCTGTTAAACAGATGATTAAGGAGCACAAACACCAGAAAAAGCAAGAAGCAGAAGCTCGTGTTTTTTTTACTCCTTTTGAAAATGAAATTTTTCATTATCGAACTAAAATTGAAAGTGTTGAAAGGAATTTTCTGTATCAGCTGAACGGAAGTAAACCATTGGAATTTTTCTATGATTTTTGGGGACTGTCTCACATTTATCCAGAAATTTTAGTTTCAAAGTTTATTCAGCTTTTACCCTATGCCTATAAAATAGTAGGAGATATTGACTTGGCTTGTCATTGTTTGTCCAATATTATTGAAGAAAAAGTAAGTTATACAACGACCACTTCAAAAGAGTACAGTGAAGAGGCAGAACAGATTAAGTTAGGAGAAAATAGATTAGGAGTTGATTTTATTACCGGAAAAAATTATATGGATTATTCGATGAATTTAACTCTAAAAATAGGGCCGATAGTAAATAAGACGTATCAGCATTATCTTAAAAACGGCGATATAAAAATATTTATAGATTGTTTTTGCGAACATTTCTTTCCGATGGAAGTAGAAGTAAAAACAGTTTTATTGATTAATGAAGAAACGGAGCAGTTTAATTTTAGTAAAGAACCTGTATTAGGGTACACAACACGAATATAGTAATGATTAAGAAGCATTTATTAGACCTTATTGATATCAGGCTTATAGTATTTTTAGCAATAATTGTAGGGGTAAGCCTTATACTTACCATGTTATTCAGAGATAAAGTAAAAGAATTTGCGCAGCAATACAAAAGGAAATTTTATATCTATATTTCCTCTTTTGTTTTAGTATATGCGCTGGTAGGTTTTTTGGGTTACAACAAACTATTTATCGAATTATCAGACGAATTTCTTTTTTATCAAATAGCATCATTGTTATTCGGTATACTGAATGTTTACTTGTACAGATGGTATTTTAACGAGTTTAATAAAAAAGGCGATGTTGGTATAGAATTGTTGTTTTCGCTACTTATAACACTATACTCCAGTGTATTATTTATAATTATTTACACAGCCTTAAACGGGATTACCCTAACCTTTTTAATGTGTTCTCATTTTTTGGTATTTATTGTGCCAACAGGAGTTTATGCGGTTTTTAATTATATGATGCAGATTCCGCCTAAAGAGTATGTTACGTGGAAAATTCCAGAGAGAAAAGATCCTTTCCCAGAGATTGAAAACGTTCAAATGAAGGATTTGCTATTGATCACCCTATTAATTCAGAAGAAAGAAAGCGATACAAAATATACTTCAATAAGATCAAAAGGTCCAGTGAGGATAGATTTTGGTGCTTTGTTTTATCATACTGTTTCTGGATACAATGAACACAATGCAGATAGTAAAATTGAATTAAAACAAGATGGAAAAAATTGCAATTGGGTATTCTTCCTGCAGCCAAAATGGTATCAAACAGCAAAATATGTAGACGCAAAATATACTTTGGGCATGAATGGTATTACCGAGAATTCGGTTATAATCTGTAAAAGACAGAAAAAAGAAGAGATTAGACTGCCTAAAAAACAAAATGGCGATGATGGTTTTATGTTTGAACCTAAAACTGGAAAGAAAGAAAAAGAGAAGGAAGCTGAATTAACTAATTAGCAATAAAAAGTAGTTTAAAGCAAATGTATTATTTAGAAAACTCAGACGAAGAATTGGTCTACGATAAACATCTTACTTACAAAGTAAGAAAAGGAGATACGCTGCAAAGTGTAGCAGATCAGCTTGGAATCGATTCGCAAGAGCTAAGAAGATATCATAATATATATTGCCCGCTTCCCGATTTGATTGAAGCAGATTTTAAAAGCTATTTGAAATTTGTCATTCTGGCTTCTGAAGAAACAAAGGCTAAAGTAAAAGAGGAAGTACTAAAAAAGTCTAAAAAAGTAGTTTTTGGAAGTGATTACAAAATACCTTTTTTAGCAGAGAAAAGCATCAAGACTTATAAGGCAAAATATACTACTGAGGTAAGCAGTGCAGTTGACGTGATCGAAATGACTATTGGCGTAAAATGGCTCGCGACGGATAAAAACAAATACCATCTCTTTGAAATACATAGAGAAAAAGAAATTTATGTCAATGGTTCACCACCAGATTCTGTAATACAAGAACTTGAAGCAAAGACCGCAGAAGTGCTGTATCCTTTAAAGATTGTAGTTGATGAATTTGGTAAATGGATTGACATTTATAATTACAATGAAATTGAAAGCCGCTGGCCAAAAATAAAGAAGGAAGTTTTAGACTATTATGAAGGAGAAGTAGCAGAAACTTATATGGAACAAACGGAGTATGCTTTAGAAAACTCAGATACTCTATTAGAATCGCTGCGTTCAGATTATTTTTTGAGGACTTTTTTTAATGGGATTCATGTAGGATATACAGGAGTATATTCATTTGAGACTGAAGTATCCTTTCCGCTGGAAAAAGATGAAGAATCGGTTTTTAAAGTAAAGCAGAAAATAGATGCTGTTCTAGACGATAACGATTTAATAAAAATCGAGCAAAAAGGAGAGTATGTAGACACAGGTTACGATGTTATATACGGTTATGCGCCTTGGAAAGGAAATTTTAATTCAGTTTACTTTCTAAATTCTGATTCTTATAATATTGAAAAACTAAATGCACATTGTAATATTGAATACGATGAACCTATAAAAGCAACTATTGAAATTGAGCTTGTAAAGAAAGAAGAAAATTAAGATAATTAAACAGGGATTTAAGATTATAGTGCTAAGAAGGTTAAAAGAATAGTTGATATTCAAAAAAGTAAAGCCATGAGTGAGAAACATGTAGTAGTACAAGGAGCAACATTGAAATGTAAATTCAGTGTAGAACCCAAAACAGATACTTTGAAGGTAAAATCGCAGGAAAAACATTATGCCAACGATAAAGATGCCGAAAAGAAACTGATTGCAACTGATAAAGAAATTGGGCAGACACTAGAGAAAAATACTTTTGGTAAATGCAAAATGCAGCCAAACGGAAGCGGTGATTATCTCCCTTGTCAGGCTGTAATTAATAAATGGAGCGGGTTTTATGAAAAAGTGACGCTGTCTAATAAAGGAAAAATTTTATTAGAAGACAGTAAAGGAACTTGCCCGATTGGAGGACCGGACTGTATCACGGTAGACAAACACGGACAAAAGGCCGAGCTTGGAAAACAGAATGCAAAAAAAGAAAAACCACAGGTAAACAATCAAATTAATCCTTTGGTAAATACATCAAAATTTAAGGAGAGTTTAGAAGAGAGTGATTCTATTTGTAAATAAAATAAAGCAGTATGTCAGATTTTAAAATAATTGGAAATACGGATCCTGTTGTAGGTAAAGAAGAGTTTTATTCAGTAAATACTTTTTTACCAAGCATTCTGCCTTTTCAAAACACAGCTTCAAACAATAGTTTTGAACAGCCTGTAAAATGGGAAATTTACATTCTAGAAAATGGAAGATGGCGGAAAACAAAAGAAAATGATAAAACAGGAAAACGAGTTTCGTATACCTTTCTTCAAAAAAGTTTAGAGAGAAAAGGAATTCGTATTCTGGCAAGAAGAGGAGAAGATGTGGCACGCCTCAATATAAAAACACATCCAGCCGAGACTCCCAAAATTGAAAGTATAGAATTGCTGGATAAAGCAGGAAAAAAGCCAACAGCACCGCTTTCTTACGGACAGACTCTTAAAGCAAGAGTACATTGTCTGCATATGGAAAAACGCAAAGTATCTGTAACCCTTTGGGAAGATGATGCCGCTGGAGCAGGGCACAATAAAGCAAATGAAAAAAATATATTGCAAACGCTTTCTGGAATAGTTAAAGACGGAAAAGCGGATGTCGATTTTGTATTACGACCAAGTTTTGCAAAAATTGCCGATAAGAGTAAAGACGAGGGTAAAATACACGAATATTATGTTACTACCGATTTTGATAACGAAAAATTAGCTAGTAAAAATGTGAATGTAAATGACCTGGAAACACCTGTAGCGCCTGTTAAAAAGAAAATACCATTACAGCAGCCGGCACAAACTAAACCGCCTTTGCAGCAGCCAAAAGCAAATACACCAGTTACAAATGGAACTGGAAAAGCTAAAAGCGAAATTACAAAAGTTCATATTACAGATGCAGCAGGACGTCCTATTGTTGGACTTTTTAAAGAAAAACAAATAAAAGTTTGGATTGATTCTGTAGGATTAATAGGCAACCAAATACGATTTAGATTATATGAGCATGATGTTATAAGCAATGATATATTAATAGATCAAAAGTTCACAATTACCAGCAATATTTTTCCCGTAGATGTTTTTCTCAATCGAATATTAAAAAGTAAAGGAGATGACATAGGAGAAGGAGCAGAGCAAGAATTGTTTGCGGATGTAGAGGTAGTAACAGACCCAAAACAAAGCAAACATAGCGGCAAAATAGATGTAGATGCAAAAGTGTTTAAACCAGACCCTGTTGATGTTACTAATAAAGTTGCAAAGGTTGGTGAGGGAGATAAGAATGATAAGGAGGATAAAGGCAACGTAGTTTGTCAAAAATGTATTGATCCAGTAACTGTAAAACAGCTTCAAGATTTATTTCCAAAGGCAGACAAAGAAACTTTAAAAACCATTGCGGAAACATATACAAAACATATGAAAGCATTAAAAATGAATACTTGTTGGAATAAGGCTCATTTTTTTGCACAGGCGATGGTTGAAAGTGGAAAAAGCTTTAAATTAAAGGAAGGTGAAGGTATGAATTATTTGGCTGATGATTTGTATCTCGGAAGATGGAATCCCAAAAAGAAAAAGTATGTTACGATATTTTCATATTTTAAGACAAGGAAAGAGGAGGCTTATAAGTATGGTAGAATTGAAGAAATAAAGAATGGTAAAAAGATAATTACCCAAGTAGCTGATCAAAAAGCGATTGCAAATCGTGTTTATGCTAATAGAGTTGGAAATAAAGGGATTGAATCAGGAGATGGATGGAATTTTAGAGGAAAAGGATGTATTCAATTAACAGGTAGAACTAATTATGAAAATGCAAATAAATATACTTTAAAGTATGAAAATGCAGATATACTTAAGAATTCAGATCTAGTTGCAAAAGATATTAAAATTGCGGTTTTATCATCAATGGCATATTTTGATATGTATGGAGTCAATAAAAAAGCAAACAAATGTAAGGATGTTAAAAACAAAATTGCTCCGATGATCGGAAATGATGTGCAACTTCAAGATGGAAAAACTAATCATGGAGAAAAACAAGAAGCTTTTGATGATTTTACTTCTAAGACCTTTACTATATCTAATTGTAAATATGGAAGTTCAGAAAATAAAGAAGAAAAGAAAGAGACAGGAAAAGGTGTTACAATTAGGTTGGTGAGAAAATGGCAAACAAAAAAATCGACTATTGGGGAATTTACTATTGATGATTCTGATATTAAAGGATATATATTGGAAGAAAAGGGGCCAGATACAACAGTTTCGGGTATAGAGCAAAGAGTTCCTGTGGGCACTTATAATTTAAAATGGCATAATGGAACTAAGAAAAAAGGAGTCTTAAAATTATATAATAGTGATGTATCTGAAAGTAGAGCTATTTTAATACATTCTGGAAATACAGCGGCAGATACTGAAGGTTGCTTATTACCAGGAAGTTCAAAATCTACAGATTTTGTCGGAGGTAGTCAGGCAAAAGTTAAAGAAATAAATGATTATGTTAAGGAGAAAGGCGTTGAAGGAGCAAAAATTATTATAACAGCAAAGTATGAATAAATATTTTATAATCTTTTTATTAATTGCAACATGCAATATAAATGCACAGAATAATTTTAATGTCCGCCAACTTCAAGAGGGATATAATGCTAAAAACAAAAAAATATTTATAGATAATTTCCCTAATAATTTTAAGGATTTTAAATTAATTTTTGGTTGGAACGATAAATTAGATAAGCCAAATGCATTATATAATGAAGCAAATGATTTTATAAAATATTTTTTTGAATTATCATCTAATAATGATAATTGCAAAAAAATGATAATGAAAATTGCATGTCAAGCGAAGTGGGAAGCTGACGCTGTTAATTATTTTCATATGAATCTAGTTTTGTTAGTTGAGAATGATGAAAATTTTGATAAAATGTTGCAAACATTGGAGGATAAAGATTTGAATGAATTTTGGCGTTTTTATTTTGATATTGAAAACTTAATTTATTCACAAAAACTATATACTATACTTAATGCTTTTATGAAAGAAAAAGCAATGTATGCTTTCAATATATTAAAAAAAGAAAGGAGTAATTATACTGATAAACATGGAAAATTATATAAATATCAAATTTTTGATAAAGATGGTTATTGTAATTTAAGGAAAAATGGTAATTCTAAATCTGATGTTATTGAAAAAATAGAAAATAATGAAATTGTAAATGTTTTAGATAGTTCAGAAGATTGGTGGTTTATCCAAACGAATAAAGGATTAGTAGGATTTGTACATAAAAGTAGAATTAAAGTTAAAAATTGAAATGAAAAATAAGTTTTTTTTAAAGATTATGATCTTAATGTTATGTTTAATTTCATGTAATGATAAAAAAGAAAAAGTTGTAGATATCAAAGAAAAAGATTCTAAAGAAATCGTTGGAGATACTTTAACCATTAACAAAACAAAAGATTACATTAAAGATTATAAAGCAAAATATACATCAAAAAAATATAATATAAGAGTTGAAAAAGACTGCGATCTAAATATGGATGGGCAAATTGATAAAATTATAGTTTTTGAACCTTCTGAAATAGCTAATAATAAATTAACAAAAAAATCGCCTGTCTGTATTTTTATCAAGAAAGAAAATAATTATGATATTTATGAAAATAAAAACATTATTTACACTTCTTTTTTTAATTCAATGGCAGAAGGTTTTCAAGATTTAGTGATTAAAGATAATTACTTCACATTTGAAGAAAATAATCAGGCAGGAGATGTTAGAGGTAATGACTATATAACATTTAAGTATGACTTAAAATCTAACGAAATTTTATTACACAAATATAGTATTGAATTAATTAGTATTGATGGTGAAAATGACAAAACTTTCACATACGACAAAAAAGTGTTTGGAAGTATTTTTTTTAATGATTTTGATATTGATAAAATAAAACAGAAAATCAATAATTAATAAATTTTATATTAAGAGCCTACAGCGCTAACGGAATATTAAAAATAAACAAATAAAGAAAGTAAGCTCCTTGACATATTGAAAAGAAAAGCCCCAGCTAGCAAAGGTTTTAGACTTTTGTTAGCTGAGGGAATTTATAAATAGAAATTATGGCGATGTTGAATAAATAATTATGAAAAGAATTTTAAGTATAACGTTTTTAGCTTTTTTATTTACAAGTTGTAAAGAAAATGTAAGTGCAGAAAATATAAAAAACATAGAAAATAGTTTAAGTGCAGAAATTACCAAAGATTCCTTAAATGTATCGTTTGAAGAAAAAAATAAACAAGATGAAGAAATATTTCAATTAGAAAAACCCATAAAAACAATAAAGGGAGAATATGAAGCTGCTTATAATGGTTATAAAGTACTTCTAAATTCTAATTCCAACAATCAGGAATTAACTTTTTTTAAAAACAAAACAGAAATAAAAAAAGTATTAAATTTTTATTATGAAAATGGCGATATAGTTTTTAAACTTTATAAATCCAATTTAGGTAATCTTGTTTTATTAATAGAAGGAAGAGATTACTATAGTAGCAATTTGGGAATATACTACATTGATAATAAATCTAATTCTATAATAGAAATTGATGATACATTAGTTTTTAGACAAGAAGATCCAGAGAAACTTGGAGTTAAAGACTTAATAGGACACATTTCAAAAGAAGGGGATGTATTAAAATCTAATTTTTATTTAGGGGATAAATTTTTATATGAGAAAAAATATAACATTCAGAAAAAGATACAGCAAAGTATAAAAAAGTATGGAGACAATTGGCTTGGGATCTATCAAACACAAATAAATAAAAATAGTAATGATACAAATACAATGCATATTATTTCTTTAAAAATAAATAAAGACTCAATAATATTTGAAGTAAACGGTTATCATGTGTCTCAAAAATATCTATTAGGAGCTAAAGAAGTCGAAAATAAATTAAAATTAGAATTTATAAAAGATTTATCTGAATATAATGATCCTCAAATAGAAAAAATACAAGATTTTGGGGTTATTACTTTTAAAGATAATATATATATGTTGCGGTGTCCTTATATTGATTTAAACTTTGTTTATGGCTTAAAGCAAGTATGCGTTTTAAAAAAAGATATATCGCATTAAATAACAGTTTCTATTATAATTGCGTTAAGTGGAAAAGTAAACATAAGTTTGAAAATTATTAGATTTTGATGTGTCATAATAATGGTTTTGTAACTTTTATGAATTAAACATAATATCTAAAATCGTAATATAAAAAGCTCCTTGACATATTGAAAAAGAAAAGCCCCAGCTAGCAAAAGTTTTAGGCTTTTGTTAGCTGAGGGAATTTATAAAGAGAAATTAAAATGAAAATAATTCTAAATATTAGGAGCTTAATTGTATTAATTATCTCTTTTACGATAATTAGTTGTAAGAAATATGTAGCTTCTTCTAGGATAGATCCTGAGAGTTATATGAAACTAAATTTGATAATACTGGTGAGAAAATATAGTAACTTAAAACAAATCATAAAAGTAATACTAATCTTTTTATTGTTTATTTCCTGTAATGGACAAAATTCAAATAAAAAAAAGCAGGTTTTAAATAAGGATAAAGAACAAATCAAAAATATAAACAATGAACAATCATCTGTTGATTTTTTTGACCAAAAATACTTCAATGGTTACATGATTTCGTTTGGAGATGAAGATCTTTCTGAACATCCATATCGTTATTATTACAATTATAATAATAATGATATACAATGGTTTGCTATAAGCTATGTTCCTAAAGACATTTCTTTGCATAATTATTGGGTCAACTATATTAAAAGTTTTGACTCAGGTGAAAATAAAGAAAATTCAATAATAGAAAAAAAGGTCAATAAAGATTTAAGTTTATATAACATTTTTGCAGTTTATATACCTAAAAAATATTTAGACGTATCTAATGGTGAATCAGAAGAGGCTATGTTTTTTAAAAATAATACTGAGGTCTTTTTTTATCTATATAATTCATTTGACAATAAATGGAGGTTTCTAAAAAAAGTCCAAACAAAAAGTCCGCAAATAGGGCAACGTGATTTTTTCTATAAACAATTTCCAGAATTATTTTCTTCTGCTAATGTTCTGAAATTAAATGAGAATAGAAACATTGCATATTTTTATGATTATGATTTAGATCAAGATGGAATAAAAGATAAAATTATAATTTATACAAATGATGAAGAAAAAGGAGAGTTTGAGAGAATTCATTTTGGACTTCGAATGGAAATAAAAAAAGGTTTGCCAAATAATTCTTTTAAAACATGGTATGAAAACAAGAATATTATACCTAAGAACAATTTTAATTGTGCTGCAGAAGGATTTAGTACGGTAGTATTTAAGGACAACTATTTTACAGTTGAGAATCAAGTTTGCTCAGATTATATTGAAATATCGACCTATATTACTTTTAAAGTAATTGGAAACAACATAGTACTCCATAAATATGGTGAAAGATATTTTGATAAGGCTGATCACGAAAAACAGATACCTTCAAAGATATGGGGAATTAAGGATTTTCAGAATGTTAACTTTGATGAAGTAACGGATGATTTTCTTGTGAAGTTAAGTCAAGTAAAACCAAAAAATAAGTAAAAATATATTTAAGCCCCTTGACATAAAATCCGGCTCAGTGCGCGCAATTGTATCTATTTAACCCGAAAAGACTTGTTATTATTAGATTTAATACCATTTCGTAATAGCAAAAACTAACTTGAAACCAAAACAGAGAAAATTAAAGCATTCTCATTTCAAATAAAAAATATAGAATTATGATAGAAAAATTAAGTCATTTTCCCGTAAACTGGATTGATGGGATGAAGATAAATAAAAGTCATTTTTTATCGATTCAGGATAACGTTTCTGAGTTGGTAAACGATGCTATAGGTATTCATACCACTCCTATAAGTTATGGACTTCTGGATTCTGGAAACCAAAATAAAGAGGCCACAAAAATCACTTTAGGAATTGATAACCACAAACTGCTTCGCGTACGTGTAGAAGAATGCCACGCTATTACCCCAAACGGATCAAGAATCGAAATTAGTAAAAGCAATACCGATACCTTAGATCTTCAGGTTCCGTATCCGGAAGATACTTATGAAATAAAAGAAGGCGAACAATTAGTTTTATTGGCTTGTATCTCGGTGAATTCTAAAAAGAGAATTCCTTTTGGCGAACCAGATCCTGATGAAGTGCCGCCAAGATATCCGTACACACAGCCTGAGTACAAGCTTCATTTAATTAAAGCCGAAGAATTTCGATCAGGAATAGGGTATGGTGGTTTTTACCTGGCAATTGGTAAAGTGCTTATTGGAGATACAACAGTTTTAGACGAAGATTATATTCCGCCATCAGTAACGGTAGCCTGTCATCCAAAATTGGTTGACATGCAGGCGCAAATTGCACGCTCGTTTGGTCAGATTGAGATTTATTCGGTTCAGATCTCTCAAAAAATTAACCGCGCACAGCAGACAGGAGTCTTGTCGCAGACTGTTATGCAATTGGCAGACAATACTGGATATTATTTAGGAAGTACCTTAACCCAATTTCGTTGGTTTTCATTGCATCAGCATCCAGCTTCAATGTTAAGTACGGTGGTGTCATTTGCCAGAGTGATGAAGAATTTTATCGATTCAAAATCTGGTGCAGGGAAAGAAGAACTACTGAATTATTTTGCCGAGTGGTGTGATATTTCGCAGGGAGATCTCGAAATCCTGTTTACCACTCTTATAAATGCGGGTTACGATCATGTTCATATTGATAAAACAGCCTCACTTGCAATGAACGCTTTGGCTAGAATTGAGAAATTATTTGAGACACTGAACAAACTGGATTACATCGGTAAGAAGAAAGAAAACATTGAGTTGTTTGTTGCCGAAACAGATAAAAAAGACATCGTTCATAATCCAAAACGACACGGTTTCTTTATCAAAGATTAAAAAGTAAAATAGTAATATAAATTATGGAAGTATTAAATAAACAAGAACGCCAGAAAGCTTTTATCGCTTTTTTAATTGCCTTTATCCTAACTTTTTGCGTTATGCTGCTTGCAGTTTCGTTCAATTTTTACATGCCGGTAGCAGAAAATAAAATGCTGAAAGCAGAAAACGAAATGATGAAAAGAGAATACGATTATCAAACTAATTTTTCGGTTAAAATAGACAGCATCAGAATGACAATCGATTCGATCAATTCACCAAAGGTAGATAACGATTTTCAGCAACGTCTGGCGAATGTCATGATTGCCAATATTTATCAAAAAGTACCAAAAGACACTACTGAAAACAAAAAGCTATATAACAATGTTATTCTGGCGTACAAGAATATTATTGATTATAAAAAACAAATTAGAAGCCTAACACACAATTCGCACTTAATAGACAGTTTGAACCAGTCGGCTAAAACATACAAAGAAGAATTAGAAAAAGTAAGCAGAGATTTAGATGTATGTCGTCAGATTTATCAAAATCAATAATTAGAAATCAGAGTAAAGAAATTAATAAACTAATCATTTAAAAATTTAAAATTATGTTGTCAAACTATGGAATTGGAGGTAATGAAGTAAAAATAGATGCAGATGAAGCGATCACTGCAATCCCTCAAAACAGAACACTTGTTGCTCAAAAATTAACAGTTGATGCGCCTGTAAAACCAGAATTGGTAGAAGGAATTACAAGTATTGAAAAAGCATTTGAACATTTTAAACCAGAAGTAAAAGTAAATTTTGAAACTGCAGACGGTGCAACTAAAGTGGAACCTTTAAAATTTAAGAATTTAGGAGATTTTGGTATAAAAGGAATCACAACACAAAGCAGCTTTTTATCTGATCTTGAAACAGAAAAAGATCAGTATCAAAAAATTATCCGCCAGTTAAAATCAAACAAGATTTTAAAAGCGGCTTTAGAAGACGGTGAAGCTAAACAAGCTTTATTGGAAAGTCTTGGAGCACTGATCAACGAGTTAAAAGAGAACAAATAAGAATTTAAAAATATTATAGATATGTCAAGTAAAGAAGCATATAAAGGAGATCTGGATACAGCAGTATTAGAACCTAAAGCAGTAAAAGGAATTTCAATTGAAAAAAATGTTGAAAAACTAGCTAAATACGGTGGTTTCGATTTGCTGGAAATGGCAATTGAAGGAGTTCAAAACCTTAATCCAGAGAGAAAAGCAAGAAGAAAAATCTTTTTAGGAGAAGTAAATAAAGCTAAAGAAAGAGAAACACTTTTAAAAACTTTGGAGCTTTGGTCTTCTGTTTTAAGCAATAATGAAGCTTTGACTGACATGGTGGCTCAAAGTGAGGACAAGTGTAAAGAATCTGAAGCTTTGCTTCAAAAAAACCTTGCAAAAGCTGTTGAAGATACAAGAGAGATTGAAGCAGCTTACAGAACATTGGCTTTATTCTTTAAAAATACAGAAACAGATAAAGTAAAAAATGTGACGATTGTAAATGCAGAACTGGATCAATTAAAAGATCTTGACAATACACGTTTTATTGATGCAATTCACTCAGAGTTGGTAGATAATTACGATCGTTTGGATCTTAAAAATAACTACGGAATTTTGGTAATTCCTGGATATTTAGGTTCTAATAAAGTAATTGAAAAATGGGCAAAAATTGCGCATGAAAATAAAGTAATGTTAGTTACAGATTTCGAACACCTTGACGAACCGGATGATGTAATGGAAATGTTTGACGCCGCTTCTTTAACAGGAGGAGATGTTTACCGTTCTAACGTAATCATGACTTGTAACTGGCTGGTTGGACGTGGTAGATTTGATCAAATTGGAGAAAGCGAAGATTTACACGTGGCGCCTTCTGCAGCATTGGCAGGAAAAATATACAAAACATTAATGTCTCAAGTTACTGCAGGTAAGAAATTTGGTGGAATTAATGAAGTAGATGGAGTAAAATTTGATCTTAAGAAAAGCGAAATCGCAAATCTTGAAAACTTAGGTTTGGTTCCAATGGTAAACGAGTATGGAAAAGTAATGGCTTTCTCTGCTAAAACATTATTCAGTGGCGATAACTTAGGTTTACAAACTTATTCTGTAGTTCGTGTTTTTGATTATGTGACAAAAGTATTAATGGATTTCCTTAATCGTCGTGCTTTCGAAAACTTTACAGCAAAAACACGTAAAGAAATTATGAATCAGATTGTTGCTTTCCTTGACGGAATCACAGGTCCGGATAAATTAATTGAGAATTTTGAAATCCGCAGATTCGAGCAAGATCCAATTCAAAAAGACAGAATTTATATGGATATCCACATGAAACCATATTTTCCTGCTAAAAACTTCCTTATTAAAATGGATGGGCACAAAGGAGATGACGGAACAGAATGGGATACAGATTACGAGCAAAAATAATTGTACAGTAAATAAAAAAGGAAGCACAATTTTATGTGCTTCCTTTTTCAACAAAACATTGATCTTTTGAATGATCAAACCAAATAATTCAAATTCATGAACGTACTTAAAATTTTACTTTTAGTCGGTTTGTTTACCCTATCAAGTTCGATTAAAGCACAAAAAGTAAAACAAATTGATACTTTAAGTTGCCCTATTACGCAAAACGATTTATTGCTTTCAGGAAAGTTATTTGCAAGTGCGACACCAATTTTGCTTCGTGTTTATAACGAAGATTATGAATATGCTGTTTTTCAGTTAGGAAAAAGAAGAGGCAGCATTTATTTATACTTTAAAATTTTTACAGATAATGTCTGTGTGAAACAAGAGCAGCCGCTGGAACTCTATTTTAAAAATGGAGAAATGTATATTCTTAAAAATACTTTCAAGGTAAATTGTGATGGAACTGCAGCTCTTGAACTTTCACGAAGAGACATAAAGAAATTAATGTCAAATAGTATCAATACAATAAAATTTTTCACACTTAAAAAGGACTATGAATTTAGTCCCACAGAAGTTGATAACCAAAATATAAGGTTTTATCTGCACTGTTTAAAACTTTATAAAGTAAGAAAGAAAAAATAAATATTCAGTTGACAGAATTTGACACAGCCTAAATATAATCTCTAATAAAAAAATCAAAATATGCCATTTCCAGAATTGAACCTTTCATTGGGACTTACAGATAACGATGGTTCTGTTTTCTATGCAGGAAGCGGAGAAGGAAAAGTGATTGTAAAAACAGATTCTGCTTTAAAAAAGTATAGTATCAATATAACAATTTCAGAACAAGAGGTTGGATCAGTTTATTTGAATACACATTTAAAAGATGCTGAAATTCCTGCTGAAATTGAGATTCCTGTTTATCAAATGATAGTTACAGATGATAAAACAAACGAAAAAGAAATATATAAAGTTACTCGCGATACTTTTTTTTATAAACAGCAAACAAAGAAAAAAGGATTATGGAGCTTTTTGGGTTTAAAATTCTTAGCCCCAAATAACTTTCTTTTTGAAAATATCCCTTTTGAACCTTTGAAAGAAGAAATGGAAACGTATGATATTTCAAAATATAGAAAATTAAATGGAGATGAACTCACCTATAGTTTTCAAAAAGACGGACAAGCTATTCAAATTTTTGCTGGAGACATTAATACGCTGAAAGTAGTGAAGGGAGTAAGCTATTTTGTAATTGTTGATGAAAAAAAAGGACAGCGTTTTATAGGAGATATACTCTATAGGGAAAAATTTTTGAAGCTGACACCATCAGTAAAACTGCATCTGATTAAACGCAAGCAGGTTTCTAAAGAAATGGAAACAGATAAAAAAGGTCGTACAGACAGATTAATTTATATTTAATATGTGCAAAATATGAAAGGAGCATTTTACAAACTGCCTATAGACTTTAATAGCGTAATGCAAAAAAAGGAGTTAGAAAAAACTTCAATAGAACATTCTATTGCTCAACAGGTTATTTTATTGGCTACAACTACATTTGGCGAGTGCAAGTTTGATGAAACGTTTGGGTCAAAAATTTGGGAGATTGATTTTGACTTATTGATGAATGAAAATACGCTCAAAGACATCATTTCAAAAACAATGAAACAATCCCTTCTTTTTCATGAAAAGAGAATAAAAGTAAAAGAACTTAAGGTAGAATTATCCGAAACTATGTATTTGGTTGATGATGTAAGCAGAGCCAAAAAGAAAGTTGATATTATAATTGAAGCAACTATAAAAAGTACTAACAGAGATTTTGATTTTAGGGGATACTTTTTTGTTGGGCCATTATCATATAAGTAGTTTTTTTTAATACTATTTTTAGTTCATATTGCTTAAAATTCAGTGTTATAGATCTTTAAATAATTGATAATTTGAGACTTATATATTGTAAATAAAATTTTATTAAAATAATTATTATAACAGGATTTTATTTATATATTTACAGCATAAATAAATAAATTAATAATTAAAAATTTTTCATTATGTCGTTTTTAACATCATTAACAGTAGCAGGAAAAGATTACAAAGTATTAAACGTAAGTTATGATTTAGCTCAAGAAACAGATGCTTCTGGGCGCCCATCTACAGTAACACGTGGAGGAAGAATCATGATCGAAGTTGAATCAACTGGAAGTACTGAATTGTTTGAATGGATGACTAACAATTTCGAAAGAAAAGACGGGTCAGTAAAATTCATCAAACGTGATTCAAATGCTACTTTAAAAGAGCTAAAGTTTACAGAAGCTTACATGGTTAAGTACAAAGAAAACTTTGATCATAACAGTGAAAATCCATTAACGGAAACTTTTATGATTTCTGCTCGTAAAATTTCGATGGGTGGAGGAGAATTTGATAATGCTTGGGTATAATCCTTTGGACTTTATCAAAATCTAATTAAACTAAAAGGGAGTCCAATAATTGGACTTCCTTTTTTTTGTTTTTTCTTTCAAAATATCTGGTTTTGTAATGGTAAAACTAGATTTTCAACATTTCCTAAATTTAATCATCTAATAAATCTACCAATGAGTTTTTTATCTAAATTACATATAGACGGCGAAGAATATAATGTTCTTGAATTTAATATTGGCTTTAAACAAGAAATAGATACAACAAGTAAACCCACCGGTAACGCAAAAGGCGGCGTGATCAAAATGATCATAGAAGCAAGCCAGAACAGTCATTTTTTATCCTGGATGCTAAATGGGGATTTAACCAAAGACGGAAAAATTGTTTTTTACAGAAGAGATGCTTTAAGCAAAATGAAAGAACTTACGTTTACTAAAGCATTTTGCATTGGCTATGATGAACAATTTACAAGCACTACCGAAATACCAATGCGAATTACGATGGAATTAGTAGCAAAAGAATTGACTTTTGGAGACGCTAAATTCTCAAATAACTGGATTGCTTTAGATTAATTGTTTAAAATCTCATTAAAAACAAGTACGCATTATTATGGCACATTTTTCAGAACAAGTACATATAACTATAGGAGGTTTTACCCAAAACGTTGTTTATTATGATTTAAAGCTATCTCAAAAAATGGCCGATCATCATCATTTTTCGTTTGTTTGGCAATACACGGGTAAAGCAGTAATTAATCCGGCAGATCAGGCAAAAGCACTTAGAACCTATCTTGGTGATGAGGTGATTTTTACCTTTAAAAGTCTTACCGGAATTAGACTAATGAGTAAAGGAATCATTACGGAACTTTCTTCTATTGATCTTGATGGAAGTCCAGCTGGATTGCACGTTTCTGGTGTAAGCCACAGTATTGTAATTGACGATATGAAAAAGTCAAGAACATTTAAAGATCGTAGCATGGATGAAATTGTGCTTGGAATTTTTGCTGAAGGACCTGGAGAGTTTTATCAGAGAGATTCTATTAAATCAACCTATCTTAAAGAATTTAGAAACCTCTTGCAATATAACGAAACTAGCTTTGAGTTCTTAAAAAGAATTGCTAAGCGTTATGGGCAATGGTTTTATTTTGATGGAATGCGTATGCAGTTTGGACAAACAAAAACTAGCCAGACCAAGTTGATTAATGGGGCTTCATTGCATAGCTTTAAGATACAAGCAAATATGAGCTCGCATAAGATTTCGCTGAATGGTTATGATTACGAAAATGTAGCAACCTTTCGTGATGCTGCCGTTAAGACTTCATCTGGAAGTAAAGATAGTTTTGCTGCTATTGTAGGTTATAATCAGGGAACCGTAGCAAATTCTGATTTAAATAATGGTGCTTATACTGCAAATGCTACAAATAAGCAAGAACTGGAGGAAATGATAAAACTGCAAACTGCGGGTAGTGATGCCAATAGTGTATATTACAGTGGTACATCTTATTTTCCAATTGGTCTTGGACAAGTGTTTACAATAGTAAATCAAACGGTAGTGCATGAATTAATTGCTATTGAAGTTGTACACCATTCTCAAGTTCACGGAAATTATTCTTGTGAATTTAAAGCTATTCCGGCCGATGTATCGGCTCCACATTATACAGATGTTTTTGTATATGCGAAAGCGGAAACACAGCCTGCACAGGTAAAAGATAATAACGATCCTGAAGGGTTAGGACGTGTGCAAGTAGAGTTTTATGGTGCAAGCGGTACAGCAGTTACAGATTGGATAAGAATGGTACAGCCTTATTCTGGTTCTGGAAAAGGATTTTATTTTGTTCCTGAAATTGGAGAGGAAGTTTTAATTGGTTTTGAAGGCAATAATGTTCAAAATCCTTATGTAATTGGTGCGCAATATAATGGACAAGACTCAAGCGGTTATGCCGATGCGCAGAATAATATAAAAGCAATTCATACCAGAAGCGGACACATTATAAAATTTACTGAAGATGAAAGCATTATAATTGCCGATAAAAACGGTAATGAAATAGTAATGGATACTGTTGGTGGTAATATTAGCATTACAGCAAATAACACAATTGACCTTAATGCACAAAATATCAATTTTAATGCTTCGCAAAATATTAGTGTAAGCGCTGGAATGAATATTACAGAAAGTGCTGGTGCTGATAAAACTAGTGTTGTAGGTATGATGCTTAATACAACAGTTGGAGGAGACAGCATGTTATCAGTTACAGGAAACTTTATGGAAAGTATTGAAGGTAATAAAGAAGTGCATACAGAAAAGGAAATAACTTTCAATAGCCAAATGGGAATGGAGTATTCATCTGGTGGAGAGATACAGAAACATTCACAAAAAGAAATAAAATTAAATAGCGCAGAAAAATCTAATTTCTTTTAATTATGTCATATAAATCAATAGTAGGTGGGAAATTAGTAGTTAATGCTAAAGGCGATATCAAGTCTTATGCAAAAGAAAATATCGAAATAAGTTCCAAAAAATCTATTAAAGTAACGGGGGCGGAAAAAGGAGTTAGTACTGGAAAGCCTAAAATGATTGCTATATATGTTAATGAAAAATGCTTAGTACATTTTAGGCCGAAAGATAACTGGAATGGAGAGAATTACGGATTTGATTGGGTAAGAACTGGTGATACTAAAATAAAAGGAGATACTAATTACAAACAAATAATTGGCAAGTATGGAGCTGTATATGCTTCGCAAGGTGGCGTACTTACACAAAGTAACGATGAATTTAGAAAATTAATGTCTAAATTTAATCCCCATACATTTTTTGTTAAAGACAAAAGTGGTAAGAAGAAAGGAGTAAATTACTGTGTGCCGTGGTTATGCTTATATCCTGAAAACATCGTAAAGCAAATAAAACAAAAAGACGGAACAGTAAAACCAACAGAAGTTAAATCTGGGTTCAAAAATACTACTGCTACTTTAAAAACTATTCTTGTAATAGATAAAAAGCCAGAAAAGTTAGAGCTAGATTATGATAATAAATTATTTAAAATAGTTAATCCTGCTTTTCCATTATCTGTCGGTAGACATGAAATAGAAATGACTATAACATGTTTAAAAGAATTTAGTACAGATCAACCTATAAAGGTTGTTGCAACCTATAAAGATGCTAAAGGAAAATTAGAAAAATCGCTTGCGGGTAAATTAAAAGTAATTAGAAATAAAGATAGATATAAAGTAAATGTTCTTTTTGTTAACGTTTGGACTAATATTAATGGTGGTAAAAACCCAAAGAAAGGAGAAACATTTGATAGAGACAAAGAATTAAAAAAATATTTGAATCAAGGTTTGGTAAATCCATCATTTGAAAAAGTAATTTTGGATTTAAGTATTGATATTGATCCAATTACTAAAAAAAGAACAGATAGGAAAACCAATTTTAATAATATTTCCCATGCTGTAGGAGGAACTAGGCCTAATATACCAAAAGGTTCAATTGATGATATTTATAAATTTTTAAATACTGAATTATACAAAAGTTACAGTTATAAAAAGTATCAAAATCATTTTAAAATTTATTTTATAAATGAGGATGCTAATGGATTGTATGGTATAGGCAGATCAATAAATAAAACGGATGATTTAAGAACAATTTTGGTTTATAGCATAGGCTTTAAAGACAGTACAGTTGCACATGAAACATTGCACTCTATGGGATTATATCATTCTTTTGATAACAATAGCGAATTTACATTTGAATTTTGTAAAACAGATAATATAATGGATTATTCAGATGCTTATTCGCCTCCAATACCTGTAATAAGCTTATATCATTGGCAATGGAGTAAATTATGGGATAGAGCAACCAAAGAGATTTAAAATGAGAAAAATATTAGCAATAAGTTTAATTTGTGTAATTTTTAGTTGTAAGCCACAAGATAAAAAACAAACAGAAATTGAAAAAATAAAGCATTATAAAATGGAAAGAAATGAAAGATATAATGAATTAGTCACGAAAGATTTTGAAACGTTTGATATTAAACGGTTTGATCAAAATAAGAATGAAAATGAAGACTATGTTTATACACTGCCAAATGGTTCAAGGGTTAGAGAGTTTGGATATAAAGAAAGAGGCTATTTTAGTCAAATATTTCCAAAAAAATCTGTGTTTACTATCAGCAAGGGATTTTATCCAAATTCTAATATAAAAGATAAAGGACCTTCATTTAAGGATAATTGTGAAATTGGTATTTGGTATGAGTTTGATGAAAAAGGAAAATTAATAAAGGAAATTGATCTTGATAAACCTTTCAAAATTGCAATTAATGACATTATTGAATTTTTAAAAAAAAATGAAGCAGATTTATTTTCAAATTTTACTTCAATAAAGAGATCTTATGATGAGAAAACAAAACAGGCCACTTGGAGTTTAGTTTATCGAGGAAAATATAAAGATAACTCAGGAATGTTTGTTATTGATATAGATGATTCATCAGCAGAAGTGGTAAAAGTGATAAAAATATTAGGTAAGGAAGGAGAGAAAGAAATTATTTTTTATCAAAAATAATTTCTTTAATTGTTCGTCTGGAATTTATCTAGAAATCAATTACTTTATGTTCTTCTCGATAAATACTTCTATATTAAAAGTCATACGAAAACGACAATTAGGATGAAATGAAAAACATAATTTTATCGTACTTTTTTGTTATGCGATGTGTAGCATCTCGTTCGTGATATTTATCAAGAATAACTAAAATTGGGTGCACGAGCGAGATACTCGCGCGAGCAGAATAATGCTTCAGGACATTTTACTTTATGGGATGGTAAACACTTAATATATCCTGGAGGGGCAGATCATGACGATCCATAATGTTCCTCCAATTCTTATCATAAGTTTCTATCATTAGCAATGGAGTAGGTTATGCAAAAAATCAATTAAGGAATAAATTTAATGTGTAGAATTTATAATTAATGGCTTATTTTTCTTTAAATATCATTACTCATATAAAATTCAATATTTAAAAATTTAAAATGAAAAATAAAATTTTATTGTATGTTGTTTTTTTTGCGATATGTAGCTGTAAACCTCAAAATAGCAAACAAGAAAAAATCGAAAAAATTAAACTAAACAGTAGGGAAAATGAATATAAGAAATTGGTCAACAAAGAATTTGAAAAATTTGACATCAATAGATTTAATAAGCACAAATATGAATCAGGAGATTATATATATGTCCTAAATGATGGAACGCAAATAAATGAATATGGAAATGAGGAAAGTGGATATTTTAGCGAACAAAAGCCTAGAAAATCATTATTTGTAATATCTAAAGGGTATTATATTAATTCAGGAATTCGTGCAAAAGGAGTAAAGTTTGGAAATGTTGGATGTGTTTTAGGAATTTGGTATGAATTTGATGAAAACGGAAGGCTAGTTAAAGAAACAGATTTTGATAAACCATTTAAGATTACTATTTATGACATTATAGAGTTCTTAAAAAATAGTGATGTTGATTTATATGCTAATACTACATCGGTAAATAGATTTTATGATGAAAAAACGAAAAAAGGAACTTGGACTTTACACTATTTGGGAAAATTTAATGATGATAGTGGTAAATTAATCGTCAAAATCGATGATGAATCAAGAAAGGTACAAGAAGTTATTAAAATTACTGGAAGACGAGGAGAGAAAGAAATTATTTTTGAGAAAAAATAATTTTTTTAATTGTTCGTCTGGAATTTATCTAGAAATCAATTACTTTATTTTCTTCTCGATAAATACTTCTGTATTAAAAGTCATACGAAAACGACAATTAGGATGAAATGAAAAACATAATTTTATTATACTTTTTTGTTATGTGACGTGTAGCATCTCGTTCGTGATATTTGTTAAAAATAACTAAAATTGGGTGCACGAGCGAGATGCTCGCGTGAGCAGGAGAATGCTTTTAACAATGACAATTTTGAAGATACTGCTGAGAATCTTAAAACTATAAATGTTTATTTAGAATAAAGAACCGACAATTTAAAATCAAACACTATAAATATTCATTTTTTATTAAATAGAATTAAAATAAAACAATGAGACAAGATCGAATAAAAGACAGAGTACTAAAAAGAGCAGCTAGGTCATGGGGCTTTTCAGATGTGGAGATGGAAACATCTTTTGATCCTGTGGTATCAATGATGCTAAATGCATTGTCTTATGAGTTGGAGAAAGTAGCTCATGAGCTCGAAGACTCAAAAACCCGCGTAGTGGAAAGGGTTTTAGAAATCATGTTTCCAGAAGTTACGGCAGGAGTGAAGCCGGCAAGAGCAATATTACATGCATTGCCATTAGAAAATAATATGAAAGTTTCCTTGCAGAATCAAATGTCGGCAAATCGAAGAATTCATAATATTTACAATCCTTTAGCTCCAATAACCAAAGAAATAGCGCTTTCGCCAACATTAGAAGTAAAACTATCTTCTGCTGAGGTAAAGTATATTGCGTACGAGAGAAACTTATTCGAAATTTCGAATCTCTTTTATAAAGATTCGATTCGAGATTATAAGCATTCTCTTCCTTCTGGTATCGTATTTATGGGCATTGAATTGAAAAATCCAAAAGCATTGGATTTGGAAGATTTAATGCTGTACATAGATATTAAAAATACGCATCAGAAAGAGATGTTTCATTACTACCTGAAACAAATGAAGTGTTTTCAGGATGATTTGCAAATTACGGTACAAGAGGGATATAATGTTCCTATAAATAACATTGATATAGAAAACATTATAAACCGTAATTATACGCATTTGAGCGAGATAATGCAGGAAGTAAATGAGTTTTATTTTGATAATTTTTACACACTAAAAGGAGAATTAAAACATAAGCCTATTAGTGAATATGGAGAAGAATACAAATGTTTTGAAGCGATAACAAATAGAAATGATAATCCTATTATTTGGGTGAAGATGGTTTTTCCAGAATCTTTAATTCCTCAAATATTAGATAATGTTTCTTTTACTGCAAATTGCTTTCCGGTAATTAATAAAAAGAAGCATATTATAAATAAAACGCTTGGTAATTTCTTGTCGTACATTGCATTGGAAACAGATAATAATATCTATTTGGATGTTGATACTGTTGTCGATGGATTCAATAATCATTATGAAATAAAAGAATTTAAAGATGGTGTTATTGAAGAAGGAAATGCAGTATTAAGAACGGGTGGAGTTTCTAGATTTGATTCTAGAAGTGCATCAGAACTGCTTCAAAACGTATTAGATCTTTTAAAAGATGAAAGTTCTTCTTTTGCAGGTTTAGGAAAAGATTTTATGAATAGCTCTTTGGTTGAAATTAATCAGCTTTTGGCCTCTGTAGAACAGCAGGCTAAAGA
Organism: Flavobacterium humidisoli; assembly: GCF_023272795.1. Taxonomy (NCBI): domain Bacteria; kingdom Pseudomonadati; phylum Bacteroidota; class Flavobacteriia; order Flavobacteriales; family Flavobacteriaceae; genus Flavobacterium; species Flavobacterium humidisoli. The sequence continues at coordinate 3,262,090 of NZ_CP096829.1, forward strand.
AAGTAGTTTTTCTAAAAATAATGATCCTTATTTAATGATTAAACCTAAATTTGAGGAATCTTTAGGGAAATCATTTTCAATACATTATTGGTCTACTTGTGCAGAAGCGGGGAATGATATAAAAGCAGGAACTGTTTTAGAAACCAAAGAAGATTTGCAGTTTGTAAGCAAAGAAGCCGTACTGATTACCAATACGGTTGGTGGAATGAACAAACAAAATAATAAAGATAGAATCTTAGCATATCGTAATGCTTTGTTAACACGTGGCAGAATTGTGACGTTTGCAGATATTAAAGCATTTGGATTTAATCATTTTAAAAGTTGCATTTTAGATATTAAAATAGAAAAAGGAACTCGAAAAGAGATCTCTGTAAAAGCAGGTTTTAGCCGAACGGTCGATATTCATTTAAAAGTAAATCCGATTGAGAAAGAGTATCTATCAGCAACCGAATGGGATTATTTGTGTGAAAGTTTTATGAAGAACTTAAAAAATAGATCTTCAAACGTATTTCCGTATCGTCTTTTTATAGAAAATGAATAAACATAAAACGCCAGAAACTTAAAGTTCTGGCGTTTTTGATTTACTGAAATCTATTTTGGTTTTTATTGGTATTTTTTGTCCGTAAGTGTTTTCATAAAAGCAACAAGTGCTTTTTCTTCCATTTTAGTCATTTTTAGTTCATCAAATGGCAGTGTTTGGTTTTCGACTTCGTAGCCTAAACCTTGACCGCCTCCTTTGTTGTAAAAATCAACGACTTCTTCTAAAGTCTTAAAAACACCATTGTGCATATAAGGAGCTGTTATGGCTGCATTTCGAACCGTTGGAGTTTTAAAAGCGCCAACCAATTGAGGCATTTTATTGTATAAATATCGCCCTTGATCTACGCTCAATTTCTTACCGGAAACATCTTGAGGAGTCCCGATAACTTCATGTTCGCTTTTAGAATAACTCGGAGGAACAGTTCCGTTAAACAAAGGAGTAAAGTGACAGGTGGCACATTTTGCTTTTCCCATAAAGAGATTCATTCCTTCTATTTCCTGATTGTTCAAAGCGTTTTTGTTTCCTCTCATGTATTCGTCAAATCTTGAATCGAAAGCATTTAAAGAACGTACATAACTCGCAATAGCATTTTGAATCTGCCAGGCTTCAGGTTTTGAAGTTTTTGGAAATGCTTTCTTGAAAAGGCTGATATATTCGTTATTCAATAGAATTTTAGCATGAATGGCATCCATTGAGCCATGCATTTCATCTTTATTCTGAATTACATCTACACTTTGCTTCTCTAAGTCTAATTGGCGCATATCCCAAAATTGAGCATTTTGTAAAGAAGCATACGTAAGAGTAGGTGTGTTTCGTGCAAGATTAGATCCTGTTAATGAAACGTTTGTTTTTAAACCATCTGTAAATGCTTTTTCTGGATGATGGCAACTTGCACAGCTTCTGTCGTTATTTTTTGAAAGGTTGGTGTCATAAAACAGTTTTTCTCCCAATTTAGCTTTATCTGTTGTGTAATTGTAATCTTTAGAAAGTACAAACGCATTTACATCAAAGGCATTTTTGTCAAACAAAGTTTCAATTTCGGGTTTTAATGGACTTGTTTTTTTTACGTTTTTAATGTTCAGTTCTTTCTGAAAAGTTTTAATTTTTTTCGAAATCGGATTCAAATATTCTGTAATAAAAAAGGCTCTGTCAAAAGCATTGAAATTATTGTTTTCTTTACAATATTGCTGTGCTGCTGCGATTAACTTCTTTAAATCTACTAATGATTTATTATCGGAATTAATGATTTCAAGAGGTTTAGAAATTGATAATAAACTTTCTCCCGCCTCAGGAATTGAAGATTGTAAAATTGGACTGTCAAAACCTGTAATTCCTAAAGCAATAACACGAAATATATTTTGTTCAAGTGCATCCAAAACATAATCATCAGAAATAGTGATTACTTCAAATGTAGTTTTCAACTGCTTTATGTTAGATTGAAAAATATTCAATTCTCTTATTACATTTTCTTTATCTTCGATTTTATATTCAGGATAAATCATATCTTCGATTACTTGAAAACCATGTGGCTCAAAAGATCTGTTTTCTTCCAATTCCATTTCATCCAAGGCTGGGCCATTCATAAAGCGAGCCGTTTCAGGAATAAAATACTCAATTGCCCATTCTACTTTTTTATAGAATAAACGTGATTTTTTAAACTGTTCTACAATTTCGTTTGGAGAAGCATTGCGATCTACAAGCTTTTGAAATTGGATAATTTCATTGCTTAATTTGTTTAAGTCAACAAGAAGATTCTGGTTGATTGTTGTTTTGGAAGTTTCCTTTTTTTGACATGAAAAGAACAAACAAAGGGCTAAAAATAGAAATGAAAAATATTTTAATTTCATAATAGTGTTTTAATAGAAACAACCCTTATCGAAAATAAGGGTTGTTAATAGATTTAGGCTGAAATTATTATCTCTGTACGTTTCTTATAATTACAGTTTGTCCACCCTCTTTGTTGGTTTGAGTTCCCGAACCGTCTGCATTTTTGAATGCATCACTTTGCCATGTGTGCGGGTGAATGTTTACTGTAAAAGTATCTGGAACGCCAATGATATCTGAAATATCTTCCATAGCACCAAACTCCCAGCTTCCTAATCTCATTTCGCCAGTTTGGTTGTATAAAGTATTCCAGGCTGCATCGGTTCTTTTGTGGTTCATGTTTAACCAAGGTTTATTTTGCTTCGTAGCAATGCTATATTGCCAGATATATGAATCGTGTTTAGCATCGGCGTAGTAGCTGTCACCATCCTCTTGAATGTAAACGTAGTTTTCAGTTACACATAAGTTATCTGGGTTAATGATTCCAGTTCCTGGTGTGCTGTCACCTTCAACAGCTAGTTCTAAAGTTCCTTTTAACGGATTTGTAGCATCTAGTTTCACTTTGTAAACTCTTCCCCACATCGTGTAACCGTCAACAGGAGCATTGTTGGTTGCTTGACCTGTAGCAGTAAAATAAACTTCTCTATTGTTGCTTGCGCTTCCTTTTCTGTAATCTACATCTTCAACTCTAGAAAAACGAATTGCTTTTAATTCGTTAACAGTTGTATTGATAACAGCGCCGGTAAGATTTTTTGCATTTGGAATTTCAACAAATTCAACTGGATAACTGTTATTTAATTTGATATCAGTTTCAACTTGATTGCCATCGGTTCTTTTTAAAGCATATAATTTTCCGTTAGACAAATCGCCAACAGTACTTACATACATAATTAATTGTCCAGCACTTACGTGTGAAGTCGCGTACGACTGATCTTCGCCAATTAGTATAACAGTTTTCCCTGGATAAGCTTCTTTAGGAAGCGGAACAGCATTTTCCATACTCGCTTTTCCTAAAGCTGGTAAAACCCTATCTTTTCTTGCTTTATCTGAAGATTGTCCCAACGGATTGATTCCGTGTACCATACTTTCTTGTCCGCTTTCGCCAGCAGTTAAGAAGATTGGTCCAAATCCGTGAATTTCTGGAGTTGCCAATGTAGCAGAACATAAACGAGTTAAGCCACCAACACCATCAACAATATAATCACCTTTTACAGGTTTAAAAGTTTTGTCTAAATAAACTCTTGATACAGATTGAAGAATTTCGTGGTTAGTAATCATGATATATCCATCACCATTTGGATTTTTCATTAATCCAGCTCCATCAGGCTGTGCGCCATAAACAAAAGAAGGAGATTCTGGAAGAACATCTGTACTAGCAATTAAAGTACTGATTTTTAGATTTTCAAAACCTGTCATTGGATAAACAAAAGGTGGCACTTTTGAATGCGAAGTAAAATCGATACTAGCATTTACACTATTCGAATCTTTGTCATCATTTTGGCAGCTTATTACAGAAAGGCCTGCAATTCCAAGCAAGGTAATTGATTTTAAAAAGTTAGCTTTCATAATTGTTTTTTTGTTTTTTTTGATTAGAACAAAGCTATCTTTCAAAAACAAAATACAGGTTATGGCTATTTTTCTTTTTTGCTAATTTTTATAAGTCTAGTATTACTAAATGGTAAATTATAGTACTTAAATGTAAAGTTAAGATTCATAAAAAAATCTTAAGGTTTGAAAAGCTGATTTAAATTAATTGCTTTTTTCTCTCGCAATTTCTTTACAATCTTAAGAAACGCAATGGCAGTAATGTAGGCATCACCAAGTGCTGTGTGGCGATCTTTTTTAGAAATATCAAATTTGTCTGCAAGATCATCTAAGGTATAATGATCCTTTCGTTCAAATAAATGAGATTGAATCAAAGTCTTTTTATACAAATAAGCTGTGTCTAAGGTTTTATTAGTGAGATGAGGAAGTCCGTTTCTTTCTAAAGCTTTATTAATCATGGTAACATCAAAAATAGTATGATGTGCAATGATAATGGAGTCTCCTAGAAAATCTAGAAACTGCTGCAACGCTTCTAATTCGGTTGGACGCTGGATCACAAATGCTTTTAGAATTCCATGAATTTGAGCGGTCGATTTATCGTAATGATCTTGTTCTAAATACACTTCGAAACTTTCTTGAATAGAAATAATACCATTCTGAAGAACTAATGCACCAATGCATAGAATACGGTCATTTTCGTAATCAAAACCAGTTGTTTCGGTATCTAAAACCACAAAACGAGTTTCTTCGATCGTAATGCTTTCATCAAATAGATTGTTTTCCTCTTTTTTCCAAAAATTAAATAAACTCATTGTTATACCAGATTTGAGATATTAAAACGTACCGAAATAAGTTCCTGAAGTTCCTTAATGGTTTTAAAAGTACGTTTCAGCTTAATTTTTTCCATTTTGGTCAAAGATTCCAATTCGATGAACTGGCCAGAATCATGATGCAAAAGACCTTGTTTGGTTCTAAATTTCAATAAAGCTTTGAACGAATAGGAGCATGATAGATATAATTCTCTATTGTTAGGTTCCAGTTCTGCTAATTTTTCAAAGCGCTCTGCTGTATTGCTAATCGATTTTACCGAATGAGATAAAATTAAAACACGTGCAGCATCTGTCAATGGCATTAAAGCTCTTCGTTTAATATCAAAATTATCTTTGTTTGCACCATCTTGTTCTACCAAAAACTGTCTGAAGAAACCAGTAGGAGAAGGGCTTTGCAGGGCTCCACTCACCAAATGCATATAAAAAATAGGATTAGCTTTTAAATCTTCAAAAATATAATCAGACAATTGATTTGCTACTTCGGTATCTCCGTAAGTTAAACTATAATCAAAGAAAATAAAGGACAATAAGACCTCATTTTTACCAGGATTTGTAATCCAATGATGCACATGACTTTTCCATTCGTCTACGCTCATACACCATTTTGGGTTCGAAGCCATCATTTCGGCAGGACAATAATCGTATCCAATTTCAAAAAGTCCCTTATTGACAAGTCCGGCAAATTTTAGAAAATAGATTTTAGTTTCATCTCTAAAAACGTCATTTACATTTTCATAAACAATGGCATTATCTTGATCTGTATGTAACATCTGCTCTCCACGACCTTGACTTCCAAGCGCGAGCCAAGCAAATTTTACGGGTGGCGGACTGCTCATTTTTTCTAAGCAAATCTCAATAACACGATTGGTGCAAGCTTCGTTAAGTTCAGTAATGATTTTCGTAATCAAAGTCATCGGAATATTTTGATCCAAATAGCCTTGCAATAACTGCATAATACGATTACGAATAGGTTTTATTTCCTTAATTTTTTTAGTTCGTTTTAAGGCTTTAATTAAAACTGCAGGATTGTTTCCGAGCGCAACCATAACGTCGTGTTTCGATAAAATACCGACTGCTTTGCTATTTACTGTTCCATCTTTCGTTAAACACAAATGACTGATATTACTTTTCATCATTGCCATTTGCGCCTCGGTAACGGTCATTTTTTTAGGATAGGTAATAACAGGTTTAGTCATTATCATTTCGGCAGTGGTTGTAATAGGAAAATCTCCTGTAACGATTTTATTTCGAAGATCTTTATCTGTCAAAATACCAATTGGAAGCATTTCATCAACAATCAAAATTGCACCAACTTTTTTCTTATTCATGATTTTTGCAATCTCTTTTACCGTAGTTGAAGGACTGCAGGTCACAATTTTTTTTGAATATTTTATGGGCGCCAAGTCAAAAGAATGATTGCTCGAATGCAGATTTTCATTTAACTGATCATCACCATATAATTTATCTTTATGAATGTCTGAATACGGATTTCGAGTGTTTGAAGCATAACTTTCAATCAAGAAATTACCAACGTTTCTATTCTCGAGTGCATAAGGTTTAAAAACCGCAATGGGAATGGCATACAAGATACTTTCTTCGTGAGCCACAGCTTCCATTATATAATTTTCTTGTGCCAATAACGGACGCAATCCAAAAATATCACCTTCATCGCACATATCTAAAACGGTATTTTTAGTGCTTTTTTTAAGTGCCACAGCGCCTTTATGAACCACATAAAAAGAATCGTGGGTTTTGTCATTTTCAGCAAAAATGACAGCATCTTTTTCTTTATAAATAATAGAAATCTGTTCAGAAAGCTTTTCTAAATCTCTCTGATGAAGAAAATTAAACGGCGGATAATTTTTTAAAAAATCGGCAACTCTCTGCGAAATGGTATTTTTCATTTGGTTAGATTAGAGTTCTAATGTACTATTTTAAATAGAAATGTAAAAGAAACACGTTATAATAATTTGCCACAAAGGCACAAAGTCGAAAAGAAATAAATCCTTAGCGTCTTTGTGCCTTTGTGGCAAAAAAAAGCTCCAAGCTGGAACTTTATTATTTAATCAACTTTATAAACTGTACCTCGCTGTTTTTCTTCAGAACCAACCAAGCCAAATTCAAATGTATAAGAATCCTTAGAAGTGTTTAAAATCTTCATGCTGATCGCTTTTTCTTCGGCCATATTTTTAGGATGTTTCTTTTGCAATACATATTCACAGTCACTTACCCAGCGTATGGTTGCAGTATCGGTTTTTCCTTCGTAGGTTTCAATTTCTATATCGTCTTTACGCTCAAAATAAGTTGTTTTTTTTTCGCCGTTAACTTCAGTTTCAAATTTAAATTTACCAGTTTTAAAATCCTTGCAATTGTGTTCGGCGTTATAGCATGACGCTAAAACCAAAATAGGGAATAAGAATACTATTTTTTTCATTTTTTATGCTTTAAGCTTTAGGCAATAGGCTTTAAGCTTTAATTAATAAGCAGTTTTGCTTATAGCCTAAAGCGTATAGCTTTTATCATTTCAATTTTTTTAATTCATCATCGGTAAAGTTCTTGATTTCTTTTTCTTTGGCAAACTTTTCAGCGTTATAATTTCCTGATTTGTTTTTTGGAATCGATAAACTATTCCATTCACTGTTTTTCATCTGTTTGGCATAAAAAACAATCTGTCCGACATGATACGGATAGTGTGCCAATTGACGATTGATAGCTTCAATAACCGTATGACCTTCGTTTCTAATATAAATAATATCTGAAAGCTGTTCTGATTTTAAACTTTGTAAAGCATTTTCAAGACAATTCCAGCCTTTGTTCCAGACTTCGAGAACTTCTTCTTTAGATTGTAAATCGTTTTCAAATTCAGAATCTCTATTGCGCCATTCTTTTTCACCATCGGTAGTTAAAAAATCAGTCCAGCGGGAAAGCATATTGCCCGAAATGTGTTTTATTATTGTGGCAATACTGTTGGTATCTTCATTTACACTAATAAAAAGCTGTTGAGGTTCAAGTTGCTCAATGGCTTTTTCGCCAAGAGTTTTATAATATAAAAACTGCTTTCTGGCACTTTCTAGATAAGATTGATCGGCACTCATAACTAAACGATTTTGATATCATATTTATCTAATAACCCGACAATTCCATCAGTAGAAAATTGCGCTTTTTTCATCGGATTAAATTCAGGATCGATTTTGTAATTGTAAGCGGTTTTAAAATTGACCGATGCTAATTGTGTTTCATTAAAAATAGCTCCATCAAGATCACAATTGTCAAAAACAGAACTCGTTAAATTGGTTCCAATAAAAGTTACTTCACGAACAGAAGAATTAACGAACTTAGTTTTTGGCATTTTTTTATTTGAAAATAATGCATAATCGAGAACGCATTCATCAAAATAAACTTGAAATAGAAAATCATCACATTCATTAAATGCAATTCCTAAAAGTTTGCAGTTTTTAAAAGTGACGTTCTTTAAACTTGTTCCTGCCAAACTTGTCATAGAAAGATTACAGTCAATAAATTCGCAATCCAAAAAAGTGTTAGAATTGAAATTACTGTTAGAAAAGTCACAGTTTTTAAAAACACAATCTTCAAACTCGCGATTATTTATTTTTTTGTCAATATAAACAACTTTCTCAAATGTTTTCTGAATGTGAATTAGAGCTTCCATAAGTATTTTAGAAATTTAAGTTTTCAGTTCTTAATCATTAAATATACCTTTCATAATAATTTTCAATCCCAAAAAGATCAAAAGCATAGAAGATAAGCAAGCCAAAATTCCAATTCCTAAAACTAAATAATGCCAATTGGTATGCTGATTTTGAAAAGCATTATATATCAATGTTGGCCCAAGGAACATTAAAGGCAAAGCACCTGTTAAATATTTAATTCCTTTTCCTAATAATTGTCTGTTTGTTGCCATGGTTTTGTTTCATGTTTGCAAAGTTTCAAGTTTCATGTTTCAAGTTTTGAAAAATCTTTGTCTTATCATTAGAAACAATTCACAGAAAACCTCTATTTGTTATAATTGTCAACAGCATTTCTTACGCTGCCATATTTTTTCAATAATTCAGAAGCTTCGTCATACGAAACCAAAATCTCGTCCATAATCATTTTTACGCCACGATCAACCAGTTTTACATTGCTCAACTGCATATCGACCATTTTGTTTCCTCTTACTTTTCCTAACTTAATCATAGCTGCAGTCGAAATCATGTTTAAAACCAGTTTCTGTGCAGTTCCAGCTTTCATTCTAGAGCTTCCAGTTACAAATTCTGGACCAACTACAACCTCAATAGGAAATTGCGCCGTCAATGCCAGCGGACTTCCAGCATTACAAGTAATACAACCTGTAATAATGTTGTTTTGGTTACAAGTTTCTAAGCCCCCGATAACATAAGGAGTTGTCCCTGAAGCCGCAATTCCGATTACAACATCATTAGAATCGATTTTATGGTTTTGAAGATCAATCCAAGCTTGTGTAGGGTTATCTTCTGCGTTTTCTACTGCACGTCTAATTGCTGTGTCTCCACCTGCAATAATGCCATTTACTAAGTCAAAAGGAACGCCAAAAGTTGGCGGACATTCAGAAGCATCAACAACACCAAGTCGGCCAGAAGTTCCTGCTCCAATATAAAACAATCTGCCGCCAAGTTTTAATTTGTCTACTATCTGCGGAATCAAAGCTTCTATTTGAGGCAAAGCTTTTTCGACTGCATACGGCACAGTTTTGTCTTCTTTGTTTATATTAGATAACAATTCATGAACAGACATCTTCTCTAAATGTTCATATTTTGAAGCTTGTTCAGTAGTTTTCGTAAATGTCATTTTATCGTTATTTAGACTCGTCAAAATTAATATATTTTATTTCAATCTTGCAAAGTCTCAGAGATTTAAAATCATTTTTTTTCGTCTATTTTTTCTCTCTAAAGACGGTTTTATGGTGGCTTTGTTACAAAAACGAAAATATTATATTTGTCTAATATAAAAAGATAGATGGATCAATTAGATTTATTACAGGGAATTGCTCGAATTTCTGTTTTCGTTTCCTTATTAATGGCATTTTTTCTGCTAACCGTAAAAACAGAAAATAAACTGGCAAACCGCTTGTTTGCTTTGTTCTTTATTTTTTCGGCTATTGATCTCAGCGGGTTTTTTATGTATATGTATACTGAGAATCATCGAAATCTAGAGATTTTTAGATCTACTTTTTGTTTGTTAGGTATGCCTTCGTTTTATCTTTATGTACTGGCAGTCTGTTATTCTGATTTTAGATTAAAATGGAAACATACCATTCACCTTCTTCCTTTTATCGTGGTAAACGTACTTTTTATTCCTAGAATTTATAAAAGTATTGAAGAAGGAAATTTTATAGGTCCTCTCAATCAAATGTCTGAGATTTATTTTATACAGATTTTAATAGAATTTCAGTACATTTTTTATATCGTAAGTGTATTTTTGATTTTGAAGAAATACAAAGAAATTTATCTAGAAAATTATACCAATCCGAGCGTTTCTACTTATAAATGGCTTTTTCAAATGACTTGTGTGTTTCTTGTTGCACATTCTATTGTAGCTTTAAAAAATATACTGAGATATAGTGGTTTTAGAGAGGTTTTTCTTTGGGCCAATGTATTGGTAGGGACCATAGCTTTATTTATAACGTGCTGGTTTATAATGAAAGCTTTAAAATATCCAGAACTTTTTAGAGGTGTAAATTCTAAATTAGTATTAACAAAAGATATTCTGCCAGAAATTGATGAAAAGCCAGAAGCTGTAACCCAACAAAATGATTTGATCAACGCACAAATTAGTACATTAAAACAATATATGATTGAGAAAGAGCCATTTCTCGATCCGTCGCTTACTATTCAGGAATTGGCCAATCAGATTAGTATTCCCGTTCGCGATTTATCTATTTTAATAAATCATCATATCGATCAGCATTTTTTTGATTTTGTGAACGAATATCGCATCCAAAAAGCCATGCAAATTTTAAGAGATCGATCAAAAAGTCAATTAACTATTCTAGAAATATTGTACGAAGTTGGTTTTAACTCAAAATCTTCTTTTAATACTTCATTTAAAAAGTATACCAATTTAACGCCGACAGCCTACAGAAATAGTTGAAAATAAAGGTTTTGTAAAAAGTCGAACGCCTTACCTAATAAAGTCGAACCAATTTCTATTTGAGAAAAAGGTTCGACTTTTTTTGTCGGTCGCGTAGGAAGATTTTCTAAGGCAACTTTGCTTCAAATTAATCGAACAAGTTAAAATTAGAAATCATGAAAAAATTAAACCTCCTAATCTTTTTACTATTGCCTTTATTTTGTTTAGCACAATCTACACTAAAAGGGAAAGTCGCTAGCGAAACCAAATCTTTAGAATGGGCAGAAATTTCAATACTAAATAAAGAAGGGAAAATTATTGATGGAACTACAGCTAAAGAAGATGGTTCTTTTGAAATCAACCTTAAAAACGGTTCTTATAAAATTGAAATCAGTCTTTTAGGTTTTGCTGATTATGAAAAAGAAATTTCATTAGAAACAAACACCGATTTAGGAACTATTATTTTAAAAGAAAACGAAACCAAATTAGTAGAAGTTGTTGTTCAGTCTAAAAAGAAAACTATTGAGCAGAAAACAGACCGTTTGGTTTATAATCTCGAAAACAATGTTACAACTACTGGCGGCGACGCTTTAAGCGCTATTAATACTGCGCCTGGAGTTGTAGTGAAAAACGACGTGATTACAATTTTAGGAAAGGGAACTTCGCGCGTTATGATCGATGGACGCTTAATTGAATTGACTGGCGAAGAACTCAACAATTTCTTGAAATCAATTTCGGCTGCAGATATCAAAAACATTGAAGTTATAAGCAATCCGCCCGCAAAATATGAAGCAGATGGAACAGGTGGACTCATCAATATTATTATGAAAAAAGGAGTCCGAGATTCGTGGAAAAATTCGACTACAGTTTCTTACGATCAGAACAAATATGGTATTTACACTTTAAGAGATAATTTTTTCTATAGCAAAAATAAGTTTAGATTTTCGGCAAGTGTGAATGGTAAAACGGGTTATAAAAACTCTAAAGAGAATTTAGACATGTATTTTCCTGATGGACTTTCTACAATGTACGCCGATACAAAAGTTAAAAATGAGAATTTTTCAGGAAAACTGGCAGCAGATTATGATTTTTCTGAACGTACAACGATTGGTTTTCAGTTTATGAATGACAGAAACAATCCTGATTTTGGATCGGATATTAGAATTGAAAAGTACAATACACAAAACGAATTGCAACAGGTTACCTTGAATAAAAGTTTTACAGATAAAGGCTCCAAAAATCAGACTTATAACGCGCATTTGATTACCAAATTTGATTCAAAAAAGAAATTATCCTTTGATGTGGATTATTTCAATTACAACTCAACTTTTGATAGAGATTTTATAGCGAACAATTTTAATCCAGATATGGAATTTATTGATATCAATCAGTCGGGAAGAAATATTTCCAACCAAGATATTAATAACTGGAGTTTTAAGGCAGATATGGAACATCCGTTTGAAACTTTTAATTTGTCTTATGGTGCAAAAGTGAGTTTTACAAATAGCATAAGCGATGTGGTTTTTTACAATACGATTACTGGAACTCCCGAATTAGATCCTAGTCAGTCAAACCAATTTAAATACACTGAAAATAATCAGGCGTTTTACATTAATGGAGATAAAAAAATAAATGAAAAGTGGAATCTGCAAGTGGGTTTGCGACTTGAAAACACACAAACAAACGGATTCTCTGAAACCATGAATCAGGAAAGTGTAAATGATTATTTGAAGTTGTTTCCAACTTTTTATGCTTCGTACAAGAAAAACGAGAACAATACTTTTAGTCTGAATTATGGAAAAAGAATCAACCGACCACGTTTTGATTTACTGAATCCGTTTAGAGTTTATATTAATAGTAACAGTTATTCTGAAGGAAATCCGTTTTTAAAACCTTCATTTAGTGATAATTTTGAGTTTGCACATTCCTATAAAGAAATTTTGAGAACCAGCGTTTTTGTGAATTTAGTTTCAAATGGTTATGGCGTTTTGTTTACTTCAAATCCAGAAACGAATACGCAGATTGTAACACGTGAAAATTATTTTAAAAATATAAATTATGGTGTTGGAGAAACTTATTCAGCCACTTTTACAGATTGGTGGCAGAGTGAAAATACTTTGTACTTTTTAGGTGCTCAAACGGAGTTTATAAAAGATATTAATGCAACGCCATCAAACAGTTTACAGATTGATTTTACAACGAATAATACTTTTATATTAGGAAAAAGCACAAAACTTCAAATTGATTTTAATTATAGTTCACCTTTTAAAAGTGGTTTGTATGAGATTGGTTATGCTTCAAGTTTTGATATTGGTTTTAAACAGGATTTGTTGAATAAAACTCTTCAGATTGCATTTTTAGCCAATGATATTTTTAATACTTCTTATTTGAAAGATTTCACTTCGGTTGTAAATGGTGTGAAACAGGTTTATAGTCAAAATGAAAGTAATCGTTTTGTGCGTTTGTCTGTGATTTACAATTTCGGAAATAAAAAGATTAATGTGAAAGAGCGTGCTTTTGGAAATCAGGACGAGAAAAAGAGAACTGGGAATTAAAATTAGATAATGTGTCAATTAGAAAATTATCATATTGTTTAATTGACACATTATCGAAGTAATTTGTTATAAAAAGAATGCTAGTAAAATTCCGAGAACGATCATCGAAACTTTGGCGATATTAAATTTATGCCCTTCGCTGCTTTCAAAAATGATTGTTGAGGAGATGTGGAATAAAATTCCAATTACAATTGCTGTTATTTCGGTGTAATATTTACTTAAAAACGGTAAATATTCTGAAGCTACAGTTCCAAGTGGCGTCATGAGGGCAAAGGTCAGCATGAAGGCAAAAATGGCTTTTTTGTTTAAATCTGCATTAATGAAAAATGTTGTTAAGATAACCGCAATTGGCAGATGATGAATGGCAATTCCTACTGCTAAACCATGATGATGGCTTACTGGAAACCCTTCTAAAAAAGCGTGAATGCAAAGGCTGATAAATAAAAGCCATGGAATTTGAGACATTTTTGCATGTCCGTGAACGTGTCCGTGTTCGGCACCTTTTGAAAAAAATTCAAGTACGATCTGGAATAAAATTCCGACCATTATAAAGATTCCGATATTATGATTGTGCGATTCGTAAACATCGGGAAGAAGATGCATTACGGTTAACGACAATAAAAAAGAACCGCTAAATGCGAGTAATAATTTTAAATTATTTTTGTTTTCTGGTTTTATAAATAAAGCCACGCTATATCCTAAAAGTACAGAAAATAAGGGTAGTAAATAGTTCATTTGTATTTGTTTAACCGTTTGATCGTTTTTCGCTTACCGATTAAACGGTTTAGCAAATAAACGATTAACCAATTTACTTAAAAATCATGATTAATCTTTCGCTTTCGGTTTTGTGGAATTTTTTGAGTTTATAATCCCCAAAAATATCCAAAAGAAAGATTCCGGCTTCATCCATTAAATCTTGAAAGTCTTTCAAAGTTAATGCTTTTACTTTTTCTGTAAAATGATATTTTCTGCCTTGGTCTTCAAAATCAATTTCTTTAAAAATATGTCCGTCTTCAACATATCTTTTGATATGAAAATCTATTTCGTCGACTGTTTTCACTTCTTCAGGAACAAGATTTTCAATAACGTTTGGTACATTCATGAAATCGATAACGGCAAAACCATATTCCGATAAGCTTTCTTTAATTGCTTTTAAAGTGGTCAAATTGTCTTCGTCGCTTTCAAAATAGCCAAAACTCGTAAAAAGATTAAAAATAGCATCAAACTTTTCTTCAAAAGGCTCACGCATATCGTGCACTTTAAAATGCAGGGTTTCATTGCTGTTTTTGCTAGCTTCGGCTATGCTGTTTTCAGACAAATCTGCGCCTAAAACATCGTAGCCTAATTGATTCAAATAAATAGAATGACGGCCTTTTCCGCAAGCTAAATCCAAAACTTTTGCTTTCTCAGGCAAGTTAAGATAATGCGTTAAATTGTCCATGAAAACCTGAGCTTCACGATAATTACGATCCTTGTAAAGAATATGATAATATGGCGTGTCAAACCACGAAGAATACCAGTTTTGATTGTCATCTTCTTGATTTTGGATTGGTGCGTTATGTTTTTCAGACATTTATTCTATTTCAATTAATTCAAAAGTCCGGCAAATTTAGTGTATTTTTGCCGAAAAATAACTATTTCGCTACGATACGTATTTATAACAGTATAATAAAATGTTATAGCGATTGGCTTTTTTTAATTGAAAAAGAAATGGAAGAAAATTTTAAAATGATTGCCAAATGTTTTTTTGGCTTTGAAGAAATATTAGAAAAAGAATTACGCACACTTGGCGCTCAAGATGTTGAAAAAGGTGTGAGAATGGTGAGCTTTAAAGGAGACAAAGGTTTTATGTACAAAGCCAATTTGTCTTTGCGGACTGCGCTTAAAGTCCTAAAACCAATTTATTCTTTTCGAGCTAACAATGAGCAGGCTCTGTACAAAGGGATTTTGGGGATAAATTGGTCTAAATACTTAAATGCGAATCAGACTTTTGTGATTGATAGTACTGTGCATTCGACTTATTTCAATCATTCTGAATTTATTTCTCAGAAATGTAAAGATGCGATTGTAGATCAGTTTAGAGAAAGAACGGGACAGCGTCCAAGTATTGATAAACAGCATCCAGATTTGCGCATAAATATTCATATTGACAAAGATCAGGTTTCGGTTTCTTTAGATACTTCTGGAGCTTCGCTTCATCAGCGTGGTTACAGAACTGCTACGAATATCGCGCCTATAAATGAGGTTTTAGCAGCTGGAATTCTTTTATTGTCTGGTTGGGATGGACAAAGTGATTTCTTGGATCCTATGTGTGGTTCTGGAACTTTCTTGGCAGAAGCGGCTATGATTGCCTGCAATATTCCAGCAAACATTAACAGAAAGGAGTTTGCTTTTGAAAAATGGAAAGATTGGGATAATGATTTGTTTGATACAATTGTTGATAGTTTAATGAAAAAAACAAGAGAGTTTCATTATACAATTAAAGGTTTTGATAAAGCGCCAAGTGCTGTAAGCAAAGCTAAAGACAATATTAGAAACGCTAATTTAGAAGATTATATTAAAGTTTACGAAGAGAACTTTTTTGATACAGAAAAAGAAACAGAAGGAAAACTACATATTGTTTTCAACCCGCCTTATGATGAGCGTTTAGATATTCATATGGAAAGATTCTACGCCAGCATTGGAGATACCTTAAAGAAGAATTATCCAGGAACAAACGCTTGGTTTATTACAGCCAACCTTGAAGCCTTAAAATTTGTCGGATTAAAACCTTCAAGAAAAATCAAACTTTTTAACGGAAGTCTTGAAGCACGTTTGGTAAAATACGAAATGTACGAAGGAAGTAAGAGAACTAAATTTCAAGTTTCTGAATAGGTACAGAGTTGCAAAGGTTCAAAGGGACTAAGTGAAATTCTTTGTCGCTTAGAAAATTTAAACTTTAACTGAAAAAATATTAAAAATATAATTTGATTACTAGTTCAAACAAGTAAAGCTTTAATAGAGCAAAGAAAAAAAACTCTGTCTCTTTTAACCTTTGCAGCTTTGAACCTTAAAAAATAAAAAAATGTCAAAACTACAACTACGCGCTTTTTTATACCAATTGGCTGCTTTTGCAATTTTATTTCTTTTATTTAGATATTTGATTGCTGCTTATACGGGATTAACTGGAATCTGGATTCCGATGACGGCATTTGTAATTGGAACCATTATTGGGCCTAAATTCCAAGCTGTGAGAACTAAAGATGGTGAAAAGCTTTTTATGAAATGGCTTTTTATAAAAGGAATTAAAGAAATCGGATAATTTGAAAAATATATGAGGAAAATTGGACTTATTGGCGGAATCAGCTGGGTTTCTACATCTGATTATTATACTTTAATTAATAAAGGAATTAATGAAAAACTCGGCGGACTAAATTTCTCTGAATGTCTAATCTACTCTTTTAATTATGCCGATATTAAAAAGAATAACGATGCTAACGACTGGGATTCGACTTTTAATATGCTTCTAAAAGCGGCGGAAGTTTTAAAATCGGGCGGGGCAGAAGCTATTGTTTTATGTGCCAATACGATGCATTTAATAGCAGATAAACTGCAGCAAGCCATTGGACTTCCTCTTATTCATATTGCTGAAGAAACAGCAGTTGAAATTCAGAAAAAAGAGCTAAAAAAAGTAGGTTTGCTGGGAACAAAATTCACAATGGAATTGGATTTCTTTAAAGATAAACTTGCTCAGAAAGGAATTGAAGCGATAATTCCTGTAAGCGAAGAAGTTAAAGATTTTATTCATTATACCATTTTTGAAGAGTTGGGAAGAGGAATTGCAACCGAAGAAACGAAAAAGCGTTATCTTGAAATTGCAAATGAATTAATCAAAAATGGAGCAGAAGGAATTATTTTAGGATGTACTGAAATTCCGCTGGTAATAAAAGAAGGAGATTTAAGTGTTCCTGTTTTTGATACTACTTTAATACATACACAAGCGGCAATTAATTTCCAGTTATCGTAAGTCTAGTTTCTAAGGATCTTAACATTAAAAAAAGAGGCAAATTCAAAAATTGAATTTGCCTCTTTTTTTAACTTAGTATCTCAGAATCTTAGCAACTTTGAAAAACCTATTTTTTCTTCTTAGGTTCTTCTTTTTTCACTGTTTCAGATGCCATTGTTTTTTTCTTGTAAATCGGAATAAAGTAAGAAACGGTATAATTGAAACCAATTCCAAAACTTCCATCATAAGTTCTGTTAAAACCTGGAATATACAGGTTTTCAAAATTATTTGGTTCTTTATTAGAAGTCAGAAGTTTAAGCTGAACACCGAAACCAACAAATACGTTTTTCACAACTTGGGCTTTTAATCCTAATGCAACTTCGATCCAAGTAGCTGTAAGTCCGCTATATTTATTGTCTGTTGCTATTGGAGGTAGTTCTCCCCAATACGGATTCGGGTTATAGATCTTATAGCTATGCAATTCTTGTGCAAAACTACTAAATCCGCCACGCATTCCTATCGTGATAAGGTTTTCCATATCAAGCCAGTTTTGATAAAAATTATAGTCAAAACCTGCTTTTATATAGGTTCCATTAGCAGAAGAAGTTAAACGGTCATCTTCTGTAGTTTTATCTTCGTATCCTAATTCTGCCGCTAAGAAATACTTTTTGGTTAATCGCCAGTCTCCAACAAATTCTACTCCTTTATAATCTTTGTCATAAAGGCCACGAGTAAGTTTGTACAAATCGACACCAACACGAAGTCCGTAACGGTCTGTTTTTACAACGCTATCTTTTGGAGCTTGAGCTTCCTGAATTTCTGGTTTTGCCGTTTTTACAGTTTCTGTTTTTGGCTTTTTAGTCGCTACTGTGTCTTTCAGATTTTTAGAAATCTCAGGAACATCCTGCGCATAACCTAAAAACATTGAAAACAATAATGAAAGACTAGAAATAAACTTTAATGTGTGTTTCATTTTCAGATTCAATGTTAGGGTTTTCTAAATCAACTTCGGTCATCCAAAAGGTATCTCCATCTGGATCAGTATGTACAAAAGGCAGAATATTTTTTAGCTGAAAAATAGTTTTAAAGCCACAAGCTCTCGAAACATATACATTTTGTGTGTTATAGTTGAATTTAATAACATCAGTATTGATTGCTGTGGTGCTTAAAGAGCTGTAAATAAACTTAAAGGTTGCTGTAGTATCATTAACCTTTAACGGAATTGATACAGTACTTCCGTTAGTTACATATCTCAATGGATCATCTTCTGCAAGACTTTCATTAAAAACAATCCCTTCTTCCATTTCGTCACCAATAACTTTTAAGTTGGTAACATTTTTTGTTTTAGTCGGACTAGAAATGTCATAAAATGTCATAACCAATCTTGGTGTAGTTGGCGTATTGGCATCGCAGATATCATCTTTCTCGCAGCTAGATAAGCCGAAAGTAAAGAGCACTAAAAGAGAGATTAATTTTTTCATGTATTTTTTATCGAAGTTCTAAAAGTACAACATTTTCAACATGATGCGTCTGCGGAAACATATCTACAGGGCGCACACGAGTTACTTTGTATTTTTCATCCATTAAAGCTAGGTCTCGCGCTTGAGTTGCAGAATTACAGCTTACATAAACCACTCTTTTAGGAGCAATTTTTAAGATTTGCTCGACAACATCTTTATGCATTCCGTCGCGAGGCGGATCTGTAATAATAACGTCCGGTTTTCCGTGCTGTGCAATAAAAGCTTCATTAAAGACTACCTTCATGTCACCAACAAAAAACTCGCAATTTGTAATATTATTGCGTTCTGCATTGGCTTTAGCATCTATAATAGCTTCTGGAACACTTTCTACTCCAATTACTTTTTTTGCTTTTTTAGAAACGAACTGTGCAATGGTTCCGGTTCCTGTATATAAGTCGTAAACCACTTCATTTCCTGTAAGTCCAGCAAAATCGCGTGTTATTTTATATAATTCGTAAGCTTGATCAGAGTTGGTTTGGTAGAATGATTTAGCATTAATACTGAATTTTAAACCTTCCATTTCTTCCAAAATGTAATTTCTTCCTTTGTATAGAATTACATCCTGATCGTAAATTGTATCGTTTGGTTTTCCGTTTACAACATATTGTAATGAAGTAATTTGAGGGAATTTCTCGTATAAATGGTCAAGAATTAATTCTCGATTTTCTTTATCTTCTTCAAAAAACTGAATCAAAACCATGATTTCTCCAGTAGAAACCGTACGAATCATTACCGTTCTTAATAATCCAGAGTGTTCTCTTGGATTAAAAAAAGCTAAGTTATGTTCGTTTGCAAAAGCTCTAATTTCATTACGAATGGCATTTGAAGGATCTTCTTGTAAATGACATTTGTTAATGTCCAAAATTTTGTCCCACATTTTAGGAATGTGAAAACCTAAAGCATTTCTGTTCCCTAAATCTTCAGTGCTTCCAATTTCTTTTTCAGTTAACCAACGGCTATTTGAAAAAGAAAACTCCATTTTATTTCTATAAAAAAACTGTTTCTCAGAACCTAAAATATCTTCAAATTCTGGAAGTTCTATTTTTCCTATTCTTTGTAAGTGATTTTTAACTTCATTTTGTTTAAAAGCAAGTTGCTGGCTGTATTTCATATTTTGCCATTTGCAACCTCCGCATACACCAAAATGTTCGCATATTGGCTCTACTCTATATTCAGATAATTCGTGAAATTTTACCGCTTTACCTTCGTAATAAGCTTTTCTTTTTTTTAGTGTTTGTACGTCTACAACATCTCCAGGTACCACATTCGGAATAAAGATAACTTTTCCGTCAGGTGCTTTGGCTACTGAAACCCCTTTTGCACCAGCATCAAGAACTTGAATTTGATGAAAGACAATTTTGTCTGTATTTTTTCTTCCCATAGCGCAAAAATAAGCCTTTGAAAACTTTTACAAATTTAATTTTAGAAAAAATTTAGAAATTCTTCAAAATATTAGTTTAATTGGGGATAAAAGCTAATTTTGTTTTCGTAATAATCCCAATAAAATTACGTATTAACCTGCTATCTTTATCTTTTTATGAAGTTGTATCACAAACTTTCACAAATCAGCTTTCTTAAAAAAAGTTATGCTTTCAAATTTTTATTTGTTGCTTTTATCGGTATCCATATTCCCTTAATCGGAATCTTGTTTTTTGTTCTATTTTTTGAGCATAAAGTATCATCAGCTTCTATTCTCGTTTTTTCCTTAATTATGACTTTGCTGGCAACGGCAATAACGCTTTTGGTTTTAAATAAATTGATAAAGCCAATTGCAACGGCTTCAAAAGCATTGGATGATTACAGAGCTTCAAGAAAAGTGTCTGCGCTGCCAACAGATTATACAGATGAAGCAGGTCTGCTTTTGTGTAATATACAGGAATCTATTAATGAAGCGGAGAATTTTATAAACGAAAAACAGGATTTAGTTTATATGCTTTCACACGATTTAAAAAATTTTGCAGGAAATCCGCAAGGTTTAGCTAAGCTTATTATAAGTGAAGAACCATCAGAATCTGTCAAAAATATGGCCGAGCTAATTTGCGAATCGACTGAACTGCAATTTAGATACATCGAAAATTTTATAAAATTGCTAAAAGAACAGGACGATGTGGTAAAAGTAAGCCAAGAAGTTAAGGCGGTTTTATTTTCAAATATTGTTCCTTTCATTAACGAACAAGTTGAACAACGTTTGTTGGATAAAAATATAAAAATGGATTTGGTTTTAGAATGTAATACAGCGAAACTGAAAATAGATGAAGGACTTTTGGTTCAAGTATTGGTAAATCTAATAAGCAACGCAGTTAAGTTTTCTTATTTTGATAGTGAAATTAAAGTCAGAATCTTTTCTGCAGATTCAAAATTGATTATAACGGTAAAAGATTATGGAATGGGCTTTGATCGAAATCAGATTGAAGAATTATTTAAAAAATTCACCAAATTGAGCCGTCTAGGAACCGCAAACGAAGGTTCTACAGGAATCGGATTGTACTTATGCAAAAAAATCATAGAAAGAAATAAAGGTCGATTGACTGCTTCTAGCGAAGGAAAAAATAAAGGTGCAGAATTTAAGATAGAATTTGACTTATAGATTCTGAAAAAAAATAAGGCTGTAAGATTTTATTCTTTACAGCCTTTTATTTTAATATTAAAGACTTACCAAAGCTGGTGAACAGAGGGTTTGATAAGGTCGATGTAGATTTTATTCATTGCTGAAATCTGCTCTGAAGTTAATTTTGGAGTGTCATAAACTGATAAATTAGACAAAACATGTTCTGTTTTGGATGCTCCAGGAATAATACAGCTTACTTCATTAAAACTCAAAATCCATTGTAAAGCAATTGCAGCTAGATTTTTTGATTCTGGAAACAAAACTTTTAATTCTTCAACAGCTTTTAATCCTAATTCGTAATCAATTCCAGAAAAAGTTTCGCCTTTATCAAACGCTTCTCCGTTACGATTAAAGTTTCGGTGATCCTGAGGGTCAAAAGTTGTTTTTGCATCAAATTTACCTGTTAAAAGTCCACTTGCTAATGGAACTCGGGCAATAATTCCGATATCTTTCTTTTTAGCTTCCTCGAAAAACAATTCAGAAGGTCGCTGACGAAACAAATTGAAAATAATCTGCACCGTTGTTACGTTTGAGTATTCAATGGCTTTTAAAGCTTCTTCGACTTTTTCAACGCTTACGCCCAAATTAAGAATTTTCCCTTGTTCTTTTAGTCTATCAAAAAGTTCAAATATTTCTGGACGATAATAAACTTCAGTCGGTGGACAATGCAGCTGAATTAAGTCAAGCGTTTCTAATCCGGTTCTTTTTAAACTGTCTTCAACAAATTTCTGAAGCACTTTTGGAGTATATCCTTCATTAACATGCGGATTAATCTGGCGCCCGCATTTAGTGGCAACAAAAATACGTTCAGAACGAGAACGAACCACTCTTCCAACGGCAGTCTCGCTTAATCCATTTTCGTAAACGTCGGCAGTATCAATAAAGTTTACGCCATTATCAATAGCAGTATTTAAAAGTTCATCGGCAGTTTTGTCATCAAAACCCGATCCCCATTTTCCGCCAACTTGCCAAGTGCCAAGTGAAATTTCAGATATATTAAAGTTTGTTTTTCCTAGTTTTCTGTAGTTCATTTCTTTTTAAGATTCTAAGGTTCTGAGTTTCTAATATGCTAAGTTTTTTAAGTTTCTGAGATTCTAAGTTTCTAAGATTTTGAGATACAATGTTTTTTAGTTATCCAAAACTTAGAAACTTAGAATCTTAGAACCTTAGCAGCTTAGTATCTTTTTAGTCAAATAAATCCGAAGACAAATAACGATCGCCTCGATCGCAGATAACGGCTACGATAACTCCAGATTCTAATTGTTCTGCAATTTTTAAGGCAACTGCAACAGAACCTCCGCTGCTCATACCTGCAAAAACACCTTCTTCTAGAGCTAATCTTTTGGTCATGGCTCTTGCTTCTTCTTCGCTCACATCTACAACGGTATCAACTTTAGAAGCATCAAATATTTTAGGAAGATATTCTTGTGGCCATTTACGGATTCCAGGAATCTGAGAACCATCGCTTGGCTGTGCACCAACAATCTGAACGTTTGGATTTTTTTCTTTCAAATAAGTAGAAGTACCAATAATAGTTCCTGTTGTTCCCATTGCTGAAACGAAATGCGTTACTGTTCCGTCAGTATCATTCCAAATTTCAGGCCCTGTTGTTTTGTAATGCGCTTTCCAGTTATCATCATTAGCAAACTGGTTAAGCATTAAATAGCCACCTTGCGCTACTTTTTTATCTGCATAATCTCTAGATCCAATAATTCCTTCGCTTGCAGGCGTAAGAATAACTGTCGCGCCATAAGCACGCATAGTTTGAGTACGTTCTTTGGTAGAATCTTCGGGTAAAACCAGTTCGATTTCAATGCCAAATAATTGAGCAATCATAGCAAGTGCAATGCCAGTGTTTCCGCTGGTTGCTTCAATTAATTTATCTCCTTTTTTGATATCTCCTCTTTCTAATGCTGCAGCAATCATGTTGTATGCGGCTCTATCTTTTACACTTCCTCCAGGATTGTTTCCTTCTAGTTTCAGTAAAAGTTTTACATTTTTATTTTTCACTAGATTGACCGTTTCCATCAAAGGAGTATTGCCAATTAGATTTAATAATTTATATGAATTCATGTTATTTTTTTTCTTTTATTTTAACGTCAGTAGTAGTGGTGTTTAAAACGATAGAGTCTTCTGGAATAGATTTGGTAACCCATGCATTTCCACCAACAACACTGTTTTTTCCTATTACAGTTTCTCCACCCAGAATTGTTGCATTGGCATAAATGCAGACATTCGCTTCAACGGTCGGGTGTCTTTTTGCGTTTTTCATGTCTTTGCTTACGCTTAATGCGCCAAGCGTAACACCTTGATAGATTTTTACATGTTTTTTGATAACGGTAGTTTCACCAATTACAATACCGGTTGCGTGATCGATAAAAAAGGGCGATGCAATATCGGCTCCTGCGTGAATATCTGTTCCTGTAATTCTATGGGCGTATTCGCTCATTAATCGAGAAAACAACAATAAATCGAGATGATATAATTCGTGACTTAGTCTATAAATTGCGATGGCATAAAAGCCAGGATACCCCAAGTATACTTCATCGATGCTGTTTGATGCAGGATCGTTTTCTAGAATATATTCGGCATCTTGATTTAGTTTTTCTAAAACTCCAGGAAGTTTCTCTAAAAAGCGATCCCAGATAGATTCGCATAAATTTTGAGGTTTTTTACAAGCCAAAACCGCAATTTCTTTAAAGCGAAACTCTAGTTCATCAATGCTTTCGTCAAGCGCTGCATTTGAATCAAAAAGCGTATAAAAAAGCTTTTCAGTAAAGTCTTCTGTTTTGGTTTTAATACCGTAATTTATGTGTGAGTGGCTCTTTAAAGCTCTTATATTTTGTATGATATTGTCTTTTGTCACAATGGTAAAAATGAATGAATAATTTTGGAACGTTAAAAGTAAGGTGTTTTTTGGAAATAAAGTCACGATTTAACTAAAGAAATTTTGTTTAGAAAGTTGTATTTGTGATAAAAAAACAATTCTAAGCACTTCTTTTTTATGCATTTCATACGAAGTTAATTGCGTAAATTAGCTTTCAAAACATATCAAAATGAAAAACAATAAAACATTTAAAAGTGCAATTTCTGGGCTTTCTTTTAGCGAAAACGAAAAGATCTGCGGGAAATCAATTCACGATCCTATTCTTGGGTTAATCAAAAAAGAATTTCCTGATTTTAATGATGACGATTGTATTGCCGTAAATGAATTAAATGTGTACCGCCAACAATATATTTCCAATTATCTTTCGACAGAAATAGGAGCGCTATCGGCAATGGAGAAAAGCGTTATTTCTTCCTTAAAGCAAGATAAATCTATTGTGAGTATTGTCGAAGACGAAGAAGAAGTAAGGAATTTAGGGCAGAGAGTGGCCGACGGAGTAGCTGATTTTGGAGGAAGTTGGACTTTTATTATTTCTTTTGTCATTTTTATTGTCATCTGGATCAGCTCAAATGTTTATATACTTTCCAATAAAGGTTTTGATCCGTATCCTTTTATTCTTCTAAATTTAATTCTTTCCTGTGTGGCAGCATTGCAGGCGCCTGTAATTATGATGAGTCAAAATCGCCAAGAAGAAAAAGATAGAAACCGAGCTAAAAAAGATTACATGATTAATCTAAAATCAGAATTGGAAATTAGAATGATTCACGATAAAATTGATCATATGATCATGCATCAGCAACAAGAATTAATCGAAATCCAAAAAGTACAAATTGAGATGATGAATGATATTTTGGATCAGATTAAGAAATAAAGGTTCTTAAAATTCCAATTTTTTAAAATCCCAAATCCCAAAAAAGAGCGAAGCGATTTTTTAGAAAATCTAAAATCTAAAATCTAAAATCTAAAATCTAAAATCTAAAATCTAAAATCTAAAATCTAAAATCTAAAAATAAAAGTGTTTGAAGTAATAGCCACCAAGCATAAAAATAAAATTAACCACGGCAATGTTCCAAACGATTTTTTTGTAATTTCTAGATTTATCTAAGAAATGAAACGCGATAAAAAGGAAGAGCAAGAGGCAAGTATAAATGGCTGGATACATTTTAAAAGCTGCTAAAAAATCACCTTGAAAAAGTAAGAATAGAGAGCGCTGAAATCCGCACCCCAAACAGTCATAACCAAAGAAGGTTTTGAATAGGCAAGGGATCATGTATTTCTCTAAGCTCATGGTGAATCTTTTTTGCAATTTTACTAAAAAAATATGAGAAACGTTTGGAGTGGTATAGAACTAGTACTTGAAAGTTTTATACTTTTGAAATCTTAAAATAAAGAAAGGATGAAAACTTTTAAAATTATAATAATGATTCTTGCGATTTCGGTTGCCTTATACGAACAGGTTTCGGAAGAAAAAAATATCTATATCATGATTGCTGCAATTGTAGTTTTCATGTTCGGAATGATGCAGCTTAGTGCTAAGACACCAAGTAAAAATAACGATAAAGAAGAGTAGGATGCTGGTAAAAGGAGATAAGGTTTCTGTACTTGATGAAGCCATAAACGGAACGGTAATTTCGGTGAAAAATAATGAGATTTTGATTGAAACTGAGGATGGATTTATGATGACATTTTTAGTCAATGAATTAATTAAGATTCAAGAAACCAGTGATTTAATGAATTCTATTAAAAGAATTGATTTAGATGAAATTTCCAAAGAGAAAACAGAACCAAAACCGAGAAGTTTTGTAAAAGAAAAGAAAGATAAACGCGATTTTGGTGTTCCGGAATTCGATTTACATATCGAAAAATTGGTTCCTAATAAACGTGGAATGTCCAACTATGATATTTTGACGTTGCAGACTGAAACGGCAAAAAGGCATATCGAATTTGCGATTAGAAATCGCATTCCGAAAATCGTTTTTATTCATGGTGTGGGAGAAGGAATTTTGAAAGCGGAACTTGATTTTTTATTGGGCCGCTATGATGGAATTGATTTCCAGGATGCCAATTATCAGAAATATGGACTTGGAGCAACCGAAATTTATATCAGGCAAAACAATAAATAAAACCACTTTTTTTAAGCCAAAAGATGAATTGCAAAGCATAAAAAAAACGTCTATTTTTTGAAAAGATTTATATTTAAATCAAGACAAAAAACAGACGTTTTTTTGTAAGAATTATTTTTTATAATAAATATGCTTTTAGTTGGTTGCTTGTCTTTCAATTTTTCCAAGAACGAAACTGCTTCCAAGTTTAAAACTACTTTTGCCTTTTGTTAAAATTACATTTTTAAGCACAATGGTGTGGGTGTACACTTGACCTAATGCATTAGGTGATACAGTGGTGGTTACTTCAATAATTCCGCTTGTGTTAGCTATACCCAGCTGGCCTGTCCATGTTTCATCAATTGCAGGAGAACTTGGTTGTACTTTAGCACAAATGAAAGCAGGTGTAATAGATCCAGTTTCTGCTAATGCAGTTCTATAAAATACTTTGTTTTGCGTTGCCGTTATTAAACTTGTGCGTGGCTGATTACTAGCTGTTACTTCGTTGACAAGTAGCGCAGGATCAATATCATCAATTGATAAGTAGAATGTGTTGTTGTAGTTGTATACTCTAGCAACTTCATCGCATTCATAAGCCGAACCATTTGGATTGGTTTTGAAAGTCAAATCAGCTTTAGTTATATTCGTGTTGTATGTTCCGAACTTAAATTCTGCTTCAGTTTGGTTTCCGGCTGGTTTTGCAAATGTTATATTTCTAAAAATAATACTATGTTCGTAACCTCTTATTCTTGTGCTTCCGTCAGTTGCACTTGTATCTACTAGCTGAGTTGTTGCGATTTCAATCAAACCTTCAACGGCATTCCATTCTTCAGTTACTTTTGGAGTGGTAGGAGGTATTGCGCCACAAATATTATCTTTTGCTACAGTTCCATCATAAGCTCTATAAACTACACGGTATGATCCTTTTCCATTTGCGTCAATAGTATACGTGTAAGTTCCTTGATCATTAATGATTGCTCCCTGAGGCAATTGAAGCAAAAGCGCTTCCTGAGATTTTAGTTTATAAATTAAAGTATTTGTTAACGGATCGCAGGCTGACGATTCCTTTACATCAGCAAAATCTATTTCGTCTACAGTCAAATCTCCATCATCGCATCCATTCAAGAAAAGAGCAAATAATAGGAGGGCAGCATATTTTTTCATCGTAAAATTTATTTGGGTCAAAAATAGTGAAAAAATTGCCAAATGATATTTAAGATTTGACAATTGATATTTCTTAACTTTGAAGCAATGAAAAAAGTATATCTAGATAATGCCTCAACAACTGCCATGCGTCCTGAAGTAATTCAGGAAATGACAAAAATAATGCTTGAGGATTACGGAAACCCATCGTCTACACACAGCTTCGGTCGAAACGGTAAGACCATATTAGAACTTTCTAGAAAAAGCATAGCAAAACACTTAAATTGCACTGCTCAAGAAATAATTTTTACGTCTGGCGGAACTGAAGCCGACAACTGGATTTTGCGCTCTGCCGTTGAAGACTTGAAGGTGGAGAGAATTATTACTTCAAAAGTTGAACATCATGCTGTTTTGCATACTGTTTGGGCGCTTCAGGAAGAATACAATATTCAAGTTGATTATGTTAAGGTAAATGCAGACGGTAGTTTAGACCTTACACATTTGTCTAATTTATTGGCTGAAGAAAAAAAGACTTTGGTTAGTTTAATGCATGTCAATAACGAAACGGGGACAATTTTAGATTTAGATCGTGTAAGTTTGATTTGCAAGCAGTATAGCGCTTTATTTCATTCAGATACAGTTCAGTCTATTGGGAAAACGGAAATCGATCTGCAAAAGACTCCTATTGATTTTATTTTGGCGAGTGCACATAAGTTTCATGGGCCAAAAGGCATCGGATTTGCTTTTATTCGAAAAAATTCTGGTTTACAGCCTTTACTTTTTGGAGGAGAACAAGAAAAAGGTCTTCGTGCAGGAACCGAAGCGGTACATCAAATTGCTGGAATGGCAAAAGCTTTGTCTATTTCGTATGAAAAATTAGAAGAAGAAAGGCTTTATATTTTAGGTTTAAAAAATTATCTAATAGAACAATTAGAAATTCATTTTCCAAATTTTAGGATTAACGGAAAAAAAGAAGATTTCTATAATATTATCAATATCATTCTGCCTTTTTCATCAGATAAAACTTCGATGCTACTTTTTAGTTTAGATATGAAAGGAATTGCAGTGTCTAGAGGAAGCGCTTGCCAGTCTGGAAGTATTAAACCTTCGCACGTTTTAAACGAAATGCTTTCGGAGACCGATTTAAAATTGCCAAATCTCCGAATTTCATTTAGTCATTATAATACCAAAGAAGATATCGATTGGTTGATTGAGAGTTTGAAAACGGTATAAGTTGCTAAGATGTTAAGGTTCTGAGATTCTAAGTTTCTTTTCGCGGAGTGAGCTAAGAATTACGCAAAGGTCACTAAGATTTTTTAGAGCCATTAAAATGGAAAAGTTCGCAAAGCTTGTTTTGATAAAGCTTTGCGAACTTTTTTAAACTCTATTCAGATTCTCAATAATAACTTTTTTGCGGCCTTTTCGGTAAAAACTACACTCAAAGTTTTTTCAAAAACTTGAAACCTGAAACTTGAAACCTGAAACTTGAAACCTGAAACTTGAAACAAAAAACTATTTGCGAATTACTTTTACCTGAGAATCTTTGGTTAGTTTAATTATCGTAGACGATTTCCCGTTTATTTTGTCTTGGTTTAATTTTACAACATAATCAACACCGTTAATAATTTCTGGACTAATGTCCTTAAAAGCTATTGGTGTTGGTTGTCCAGAAATATTAGCAGAAGTAGAAACCAAAGGTTTTTTCATTCTCTCCATCAATTTGTAGCAGAAAGGTTCTTTTACCAATCTAACACCTAGTGATTTATCTGCAGCAATAATATTTGAAGCAACGTTTCTGGCATCATCAAGAATTAAAGTAGTTGGTTTCTCCGATAAATCCCAGATTTGCCATGCAACTTCAGGAATGTCTTTAAATACATTATACAACATCTTTTCGCCATTCATTAAAACAATCATGCTTTGTGTTTCTGCACGCTGTTTTAATTTATAGATTTTAGCAACAGCTTCTGGGTTCGTAGCGTCGCAGCCAATTCCCCAAACTGTATCTGTTGGATACAAAATGATGCCGCCTTCCTTAATTACTTCGTATGCGTTGATTATTTCTTCGTTCATTATAAATGGAATATGTAAAGTGCAAAATTAATTTTTTTATTTGGTAAAAAAATCAAATTTACTTTGCAATAATTAAGTTTTTGTAATTTATAAGATTATTTTTGCTGTTAAAGTTAGAATGTCCAAATAGCAAAAAATCCAAATTGTAAGCAGTTTTGCTTTCACCAAAAACCGTATGAATAAAGTATTAGCAAAAGTAGTTATTCCTGTATACAAGGAATATTTTGGAGAATTAGAAGAAAAATCATTTTTGCAAGGCTGCAGAATCTTAAAAGATTATGAAATTGTAATTGTGCATCCAGAAGGGTTAAATTGTTCTTATTTGACTGAAAAATGCAAGAATTTAACTTTCAAAAGTTTTTCTAAACATCATTTTGCTACTATAGATGGTTATAATGAGCTTTTGCTATTGCCAGAATTTTACGAGCCTTTTTTAGACTCAGAATATATGTTGATTTATCAGCTCGATGCATTCGTTTTTAGAAATGAATTAGCAGAATGGTGCCAGAAAGGTTACGATTATATTGGTGCTCCTTGGATTGCAACTCCTGTAGATACTTTCGGAAAGAAAATATTGAACGCAATTACTAAAAATTTCAGATCGGCAAAGAAAAAAGAGCGCGAACAGATTTTTTATAAAGTTGGTAATGGCGGATTTTCATTGCGTAAAGTGGCTTCGCATTTTGCTATTGCAAAAGAAAAAAGTCAATTTATATCAGACTTTTTAAAAGCAGATAAAAAGCCAATTTATGCTACAGAGGACGTTTTTTGGTCTTTAAAGGCTCCCGAATTTGATTCAAATTTTAGAATTCCAGATTATAAAGAAGGTGTACTTTTTGCTATAGATAGAAAACCAGAAATTGCTATGAAAATAGCAGGAAATAAGCTTCCTTTTGGTTGCCATGCCATTAACAAACCTAAAGTGAATAAGTTCTGGAAACCAATTTTAGATCAATATTAATTTAAGCTTTTGTAAAAATCATAATAGTTTTTTTGCAATATACTGAGATTATGATTTTGATTAACGAGCTGAAAAGCATTAGTTTTTATTTTTTCCTGTAAAGCTATGTTGTTTATAATTTTTAGTACGCTATTAGATAACGTTTCGGTGTCTTTTAAATCGGCTAGAAATCCCGTTTCTCCGTTTGTAATAACTTCTGGTGTTCCACCGGCTTTAGTGCATACAACAGGAATTTTACAGGCAAAAGCTTCATAAATTGTTAATGGAAGCCCTTCAGTTATAGAAGTTAATAGAAAAACATTAAATTCTGGAAGTAAATCGGCAGTATTACGATATCCAGTAAAAAATAAATCATGCTCTAAATCATTTGTGATAGCATAATTTAGTAGCTCTTCTTTAAGAGGGCCATCTCCGATTACAATGAATTTTATGGAATCAGAAGTATTGGTTTTTAGCTTAATTAATTTAGCGGTGTCTATAAAAGTGTGTATGTCTTTTTGACTTGTAAGAGCGGCTATATTTCCCACTATTTTGGTTTCTGGGGCAAAATTAAATTCTTTATGAAGAAGATTTTGATTGGTTTGTTGAGCAAATTTTTCAACATCGATAGCGTCATAAATTGTTATAAGACGGCTTTTGTCTACAATTTTTTCGAAAATAGCTTCAACAGCCTTAGAAACACATATAATTTTATGAATTCTAGAGTGTGAATATTTATATCTGTTTAAAAATTTGTCTTTAATTTTATTGTTTCTTTTTCTGCTAAATATTAAAGTAATTGATTTATTTAAAAATTTTAAAGCAATAAGCGCAGCAGTTAACGAAGAGGAATCATGTATATGCAATACGGTTATTGATTCTTTTTTGCAAATCTTAATGATAGCTAAAATAAGACTAAATAATTTGAATCGATTTGTTTTATAAGTAAAAAAAATAGCATTGTCATTTTTGCAGATGGCCGCTAAAACAGCATTATCTGGACATAAAATATATTGTTTTAGATCAGTTTTATCAGCTAATAGTTTGTAGATTGTATACATTTGCGAATCGCCGCCTCGAAACTCACTCATCGAGGTAACATTTAATATTTTCATTATTTTAAATTTTCGCAAATATATAAGAAAAGGACTACTTTTTAAAAATATTCTTCCCTTTTTTTATTTCTATGAAAGCATTTAGCTATTTTTGAATTTTAAAAGTATAGAGACCCATTATGTCATTTGAAATAAGTAAAAAATTTAAGTCCGAAGAAAACTCAATACAACAAATTATCAGCAGTTTTGACTCTTCTGGTGAACTTTTTGGAAATGGAGATCGAAATAAAATAAAATTATTTGATCTAAATGGGAAGATTGTAAATGTGAAATCTTTCAAGATTCCTCATTTTATTAATAAAATAGCATATAAATATTTTAGAAAATCAAAAGCTAAAAGATCTTTCGAATATGCAAATAAGCTTATGGAATTAGGTATTGGAACACCAGAACCTATCGCATTTGTAGAATTTTCGTCTTTATTAGGTTTAGAAAATAGTTATTATGTAAGTGAGCATCTTTTGTGTGACTTGACCTATAGGGAGCTTGTAGAAGTGCCTGATTATCCAGATCGTGATAATATTCTAAGACAATTTACCAAATTCAGTTTTGATCTTCATGAAAAAGGAATCGAATTTTTAGATCATTCGCCAGGAAATACTTTAATAAAAAAGAATGCCAACGGAAATTATGATTTCTTTCTGGTCGATTTGAACAGAATGGAATTTCACAATGAAATGTCTTTTGAAACGCGTATGAAAAACTTATGCCGTTTGACTCCATTAAAAGAAATGGTAGCGACAATGAGTAACGAATATGCTAAATATTATAACGAACCTGAAGAGAAGATTTTCAATACTTTATGGAAAGATACTTCAGATTTTCAAGAGAAGTTTTATCGAAAAAAACGCCTGAAAAAGAAACTTAAATTCTGGAAGAAGTAATTCTTCTTAGTTCTTTATAGCGAACAAAAACGCTGTACGCATTCAGATAACAGATTGTTACACCTTTTCCTCCGTCCAGAAAACCAAATCGGATTATAAATTGGTACAAAAAAGTGTATAGAGGATGAAGAAATAGCAATAGGAAATAAGGTTTTATCCCTTTAGCAAATTTTTCATTGGCTTTAAGAATTCCATAATTGTACATTTTCGATTTATAATCCTCATAAGAAGAGTAAGAGAAATGTATAATTTTATTTTTTAAAGTAGAGATTGGTCCGTTTACAATCAGTTTTTCGTGAACGGTTCTTTCTTCGTTATACCTGCATTTTGATTTGTTAAAAAGCCTAAAAATCTTGTCGGTTTGCCAGCCGCTGAAGTTTAGCTGACGCTCCTTAAACATAAAAATACGATAGATAAAATAAGCGCTTGCTGCGTTTTCAGAATTAATTGCAGTAACGATTTCAGATTTTAAATCGGGTGTTAATCTTTCGTCAGCATCAATAAATAAGATCCACGAGTTTTTGGCTTGATCTAAGGCAAAATTTCGTTGAGAGGTATAATCAATAAATGGATTCTGAATTAATTTTACGTTTTTAAAAGACTCGACAATAGGTACCGTTTTATCGGTACTGTAAGAATCAACAACAATTATTTCATCTGCAAAATCAATGTCTTCAAGAAGTGATTTTATATGATGTTCTTCATTAAGCGTAATAATCAATACTGATAATTTTTGCTTTTCATTATTCATTGGTGATGCTTTGCTTTTTCAATTTTTATACTCCTGAAAATAAGTCTCTAATTTTTTAAGCATAAGTTCCAACGGATATTCAGCATAATATTCAAAAGTGTGTTCTTTTATGTATTGTTCGGTGTGCTTCTCGTAAATCTCAGGTTTTAAGTCCTTTAAATGAATTGAAGCATTTTTTGCTTCATTCTCAAACAACTGCCAAGTTTCTTTTCTAACAGAAGGAGTGAAAATAGAGAAAGTTGGTATTTCTAGTGCTTTGGCCATATTTACAGCTCCTCCCTCGTTGCCTATTAACATTTCGCATTGAGAAAGTATTGCTAAAAACTGACGTAAATCTGTAGCGTACAAATCGAAAACAATATGCTTTTTTGTTTCTTCAGAACAATGGTTATAAACCTCCAAAGCTTCCTCTTTCTGGTTCGGAATATAATTAAAGAGAATAGTAGCGTTTGTTTTTGCTACAGTAAAATCAATAATTTTTGCCATTCCGTCAAGCGGATAGGTTTTGTAGTGCTCACTTCCTAAAATTCCGAACATAATTAGAGGTTTTTGAGGATCAATATTGTAGCTGTTTAAAATGCTTTTTGCTTCTGCAATTTCAGATTCTTTTAAAAAGATTTTTGGTTTTACATTCGTTATCTTTTCAGTAAAAAAAGGTTTAAGGAGCAATAACCTGTTTTCAATGGCCAAGCCATATTCTGATTTTATGGCATCAAAACGTTCGTAACTATAATTGTAAAAGATATTAGAATACCATTTATGATACGAAACTTTATATTTTGCTCCAGAAAAAAACGTAATTAAGCTAGTTCCTAATTTGCTGTAAACGTCTATTACGGCATCATATTTTTTTCTTCGAATCTCAAAAATGAATTTGATGAATCCAAAAGTCGATTTTCGGATTTTATTAGTCACCGGAATAATGTTATCGATATTCGGATTTTCTTTTAGAACATCAATCGAATTTGGATAACACATATAGTCAATTGTAGAGTCAGGAAACTTGCTTTTCAAGTTATTACAAATAATTGTGCTTGTTAAAACGTCTCCAATTCTTTTTTGTTGGATAACTAATATTTTCATCTAGTTTTTTATTCAATTTGAAAGCTAAAGTACAAACTATTTTATGAAGTGCACAAGTGATGACGGTAATAAGATTAAACTAAATTAAAAAGTTATATTTTTGTGGTCAACAAATTAAAAATTATAATGGGAATTAGCGGTTTGGTTATTACTTTCAATGAAGAAAAAAACATTGGGAAATGTATAGATGCCTTATTTAAAGTTTGTGATGAAGTTATTATTGTAGACTCTTTTAGTAAAGATCGTACAGTGGAAATAGCTAAAGAAAAAGGAGCCCAAGTTGTTCAGCAGGCATTTTTAGGAGATGGCCCGCAGCGTACGTATGGTTTGCCTTTTTGTAAAAACGACTGGATTTTAAATCTTGATGCAGATGAATTTTTAGATAAAGATGCTGAAGATTTTATTCTAAAGAAAAAATATTTGGAAGGAAATTACGATGCTATGAGTTTTAGAGTAAAAAACTTTTTGGCCGATAAATTAATTGATTTTTCAGGATGGTATCCAGATCATAAAGTTCGTTTTTTTAATA
Organism: Flavobacterium humidisoli; assembly: GCF_023272795.1. Lineage (NCBI taxonomy): Bacteria > Pseudomonadati > Bacteroidota > Flavobacteriia > Flavobacteriales > Flavobacteriaceae > Flavobacterium > Flavobacterium humidisoli. Next base: position 3,297,113 of record NZ_CP096829.1, read on the forward strand.
AACAGACTGCTCATCCTTCAGATTCTAAGGTACATCAGAAAATTGTAGCACAAAACGAGAAAAAGGTTGCCGTACACATTTTACATTATGGCTGGGATTCTCTCGATCAGATTATTGCTAAAAAGAATCAATATTCTGGATGGCATGCGCAGCAATTATATGATCAAGGAAAGCGAATTAATGCCTTTAAACCTGTTTTGAACGGAACTGTAGCTTTTGTTCGATGCTATTTCTTTAAAAAAGGAATCTTCAACGGTCTGGACGGATTGACAATCGCAATGATTCAGGCTTTTTTCTCTTATATGAAATATGCTAAACTTATTAAACTTCAAAAAAATAAATAATAAAAAAAAATCCAAATTCCAGTAATAATCAATTGGAATTTGGATTTTAAGTATTTAGACCTTTTAAAGCTTATACCGCAACATCGTATTCACGAAGTGCATTGTTTAAAGAAGTTTTTAAATCTGTAGATGGCTTACGAGTACCAATAATTAAAGCGCAAGGAACTTGAAATTCTCCTGCAGCGAATTTTTTAGTGTAGCTTCCTGGGATTACTACAGAACGAGCAGGTACATAACCTTTCATTTCAACTGGCTCATCACCTGTAACATCGATAATTTTTGTAGATGCTGTCAAACATACGTTAGCTCCAAGAACTGCTTCTTTACCAACGTGAACACCTTCAACAACGATACAACGAGAACCGATAAAAGCACCGTCTTCGATAATAACTGGAGCAGCTTGTAATGGTTCAAGAACACCACCAATACCAACACCACCACTTAAGTGTACGTTTTTACCAATTTGAGCACAGCTTCCTACAGTTGCCCAAGTATCAACCATTGTTCCTTCGTCTACATAAGCACCAATGTTTACGTAACTTGGCATTAAGATTACACCGCTTGAGATGTAAGCTCCATAACGAGCAACCGCGTTTGGTACCACACGAATTCCTTTTTCAGCATAATTTCTTTTTAGCAACATTTTGTCGTGGTACTCAAAAATACCAGATTCCCATGTTTCCATTTTTTGAATCGGGAAATACATTACAACGGCTTTCTTAACCCATTCGTTTACCTGCCATTTGTCACCAACTGGTTCAGCAACACGTAATTTTCCAGCGTCTACTAATTCGATAACTTCTCTAATAGCATCAGTTGTGGCGGTTTCTTGTAATAAAGCTCTATTTTCCCAAGCTTGTTCAATTATAGTCTGTAAAGAATTCATACGTTTAATTTTTTGGCAAAGATAAGGTATTTGTAGAAATGCAAAAAAGTAAAACGGTTTGAAAATGTTACAGATTTAACTTTTTGTTTCTTATTTGTAAGGTTAATGAAACGACATGTATTTTTTACTAATACCGCTACCGCTAGAAGTTTTTTTTATATCAAAATATGACAAAAGTCAGGGTTTCTGCTTTTTCTTCGCTTTAATTTCGCAGTGTTGATCAACAATTCCATTCCATAAATAAATCATATAAGCAGTAAAATATGAATCAAGAAAATCACCTTCAAAACAGAGTAATCATTGACAAAGAAGTAAGCTGGGATAAGACTCAGGTTATTATGAGTAAAACAAATGCTTATGGTATTATCGAATATGCCAACGAAGTGTTTGTAGATGTATGTGGCTACGAAGACTATGAATTAATGGGGCAACCTCATAATATCATACGTCACCCGGATATGCCAAAAGTAATCTTTAAAGTGCTTTGGGAAAATCTTAAAAACGGGAAAAACTTTCACGCTATTGTAAAAAACCTTGCAAAGTCTGGAAGATACTATTGGGTAATTACCGATTTTGAAATCGCCCGCGACGAAAACGACGTTATTGTAAATTATTTCGGAAGAAGACAAGCTGTACCGCAGGAAGTTATTGCGATGCATATTGAACCTCTTTACAAAAAGTTATTGCAGATTGAAGCTGCAAGCGGAGTTGAATTTAGCGAAAAGTATTTAATAGGTTTCTTAGAGGAGAAAAAGAGAACGTATGTTGAGTATATCAAGGAGCTGATTTACGAACACGAAAAGTCACAATCTAAGTTTGCTAATTACAGTGAAGAAGAGGATGCAGGAGAGGAAGAAGAACATAGAGGTTTTTTCGGCCGATTGTTCGGAAGATAAATTGAGTTATTTTTTAGGTTTGAATATTTGGATAAAAGTCCGTCTTGAGTTTTCGAGGCGGCTTTTTGTTTTAAGTTTAATTTAAAAAACATGAATTTAAAAGGTTTATATTTGTATTGTAAAACGAAAGTATTATGGAAGCGATTAGATTAGAATTTCAACCAGAAATCAGAGAGAAAGTACTTAAGTTGTTAAGTGAATTTTCTCCTAGTGAATTGACAATTATTGAAGAAGATTCTGATTTTGAAAATGATAAAAGAAAGGTGCGTGCAGCTTATGCTAAATTAAAAAGTGGTAATGAAAAATTGTATTCAGTAGATGAAGTAGATTCAATTTTAGATAATACATTTTCGGAATATGACAATTAAAATTTCGAATGAATTTTTGGAATTATTAAAGGAACAAGTTCGTTATATTTATAAAGATAAACCTAGAGCAGCGTTAAAGTTTAGGAAAGATTTACTTAGAAATATTAAAAAAGATTTAAAACATCCTTTTCTCTTTAAAAAATCAAAATATTTTGACGATGAAAATATTAGGGATTATGTTTTTAAAGGATATGTTTGTGTTTATGAAGTTGATATTAAAGAGGATAATGTTTATATCTTTGGATTTATAAAGTATAGAGAAACTCTTTAAAAAATAAAGCTTTTTCTTTTACTTTTGCTAAAAATTAAAACCATGCCAAGAATCCTTTCAATAGATTACGGACAAAAACGCACAGGAATTGCGGTTACAGACGAAATGCAGATTATTGCTTCGGGCTTAACTACAATACCGACTCATACCTTGATTGACTTTTTGAAGGATTATTTTGCAAAAGAAAAAGTCGAAGCGGTTTTGATTGGTGAGCCTAAACAAATGAACGGTCTTCCGTCTGAAAGTGCTTCTGTAATTAATGGTTTTGCAACCCATTTTTCGAATATTTTCCCAGAGATGAAAGTAATTCGTGTTGATGAGCGTTTTACTTCAAAAATGGCATTTCAAACCATGATCGACAGCGGTTTAAGTAAAAAGCAACGCCAAAACAAAAGTTTGATAGATGAAATTTCTGCTACAATTCTACTTCAAGATTATCTTTCCGCAAAAAAATAACGCTGTTCGCCGTATTTTTTATTTATAATTTAATGGTTTTTAGAAAATCCTAACTTTTATCATCTAAAAATTAGTTTTTTTTTGCAATTAAAAAAGTACCTTTGCACTTTAAATAAAAATACTGTTATGCCTGACGAAACCATACGTTCAAATAGTGATGTAGTACTCATTGGCGCTGGAATAATGAGTGCCACTCTTGGAGTAATTTTGAAAGAATTACAACCAGATATAAAAATTGAAATTTACGAAAGATTAGATGTTGCCGCAGCTGAAAGTTCTGATGCTTGGAATAATGCAGGAACGGGACACTCTGCTTTTTGTGAATTAAATTATACTCCAGAAAAGGCAGACGGTAGCATCGATCCTAAAAAAGCAATAAGCATCGCAGAATCATTTGAGATTTCTCGACAGTTTTGGTCTTACTTAGTGCAGCAAAATAAAGTGCCGTCTCCGGATAATTTTATTAAAAGCGTACCTCATATGAGTTTTGTGTGGGGAGATAAAAACGTAGATTATTTAAAAAAGAGATTTGAGGCGCTTCAAAGCAATCCAATTTTCTCTGATATGACTTTCAGTACCGATTTTGAGCAACTTCAGAAATGGATGCCATTGGTAATGGAAGGCAGAACTGCTGATGAAAAATTGGCAGCAACACATATGGAAATTGGTACCGATGTTAACTTTGGTGCTTTAACAAGAAGTATGTTCAACTACTTAGAAAAATTAGACGGTGTTTCTTTGTATTTTAATCATGAGGTTAAAAAATTAAAACAGCGTGAAGATAAATCTTGGAGAATAAAAATTAAAGATCTATCTACAGGAAAAACTCGTAAAGCATACACTAAATTTGTATTTATTGGTGCAGGAGGAGGCTCTCTTCCTTTATTAGAAAAAGCAAATGTTCCTGAAGGAAATGGATATGGGGGTTTCCCTGTAAGCGGACAATGGCTAAAATGTACAAATCCAGAGGTAATTGCTAAGCATCAAGCAAAAGTATACGGAAAAGCAAGTGTTGGAGCTCCTCCAATGTCTGTTCCGCATATTGATACTCGTGTAATTGATGGAGAAAAAGCACTTCTTTTTGGTCCATTTGCTGGGTTTTCAACTCGTTTTCTTAAAAATGGTTCTTATTTAGATTTGCCATTATCTATTAAGCCTAATAATTTAATTCCTATGCTGGCTGCAGGATATCACAATATTCCATTAACGAAATATTTGATCGAGCAAGTGCGCCAGTCTCCAAAAGATAGAATGAAAGCTTTACGCGAATATCTTCCAACAGCCCGTTCAAAAGATTGGAAATTGGAAAAAGCAGGACAGCGTGTTCAGGTTATCAAAAAAGATGAAAAAGATGGCGGAGTTTTAGAATTTGGTACAGAAGTAATCAATACTCATGACGGAACATTGGCGGTTTTATTGGGCGCATCTCCAGGTGCTTCTACAGCTGTAGCAATTATGGTTGATTTGATCAGCAGATGTTTTTCCCATCAAATTAAAACACCAGAATGGCAATCAAAATTAAAAACAATGATTCCTTCGTACGGTCAGACTTTAAATGATAAACCAGAGCTTTTGCAAGAGCTTAGAAAACAAACAGCAGAGGTTTTAAAATTAAATTAAGCTTTCTCCTTATTTGAAAGAAAAAACAAATCCAGATGAATTAATCTGGATTTGTTTTTTTTAGGTCGGTTGTGTTTTTTAGAATTTTTTCTGCCAGATTACTCATCCAGATCAATTGTTCAATTACCATTTGTGCTTCCTGCATTTTAGCCTGACGTGTTTCTTTGTCTAAATCATCATCTTCAGCTAAGCGCGTAAAATGTTTTCGTTTTAATTCTTCAAATTGCAAAGTCACATCTTCTTTTTCAAAAAAAGTATCCTTTATAATAACTTCATTTCTTAAAACAGAAATAGAATGATCAAGATTGGCTAAAATTGTTTTGATGATATAATTAAAAGAATCTGATGCAGAAGTGGTTTGGTGTGACTGAATATAAGTCGACAATGAAGCCAAAGCAGATAATAAAGAGTGGTTTAAAACCACCAATTTGTTAACCAAAGGCATTGTCTTCTGTTTTGATTTTGGCTCTTGCATCATGCGCTGGAAAGAAGTCATTAAATTTCCTATTTCAACAAAGGCATTTTTTCTTGCAAGACGATAAGAAGTAGGAACTTCTCCTTTTTTATTATAAAAATCAGCAATTTCTTTGAGGTAATTCCTGTTGGCTCGAATCGTGTTTTCGATATGAATTGGCGTATTGATAAATTCCCACGCAGGCCATAAAAACTGATTGGCAATAAATGCTAAAATAGCTCCAGCAAGCGAATCTAGTATTCTGTATTGGATTACCTCATTGATATCTGGGGTAAGAATTCCGTAAATAAAAACAACATACATCGTAACAAATGTCGCACTTATCTTATAGTTGATTTGGGTAAATGAAATTCCCAAAAGCATACATACAATAGAAAAAATGCTTAATGCTACGTGATTCTGGATAACCGATACAATTCCGAAAGCTATAAATCCTCCCAAAACAGTTCCGAACATCCTGTTGTAAGATCGTTCTTTTGTTAATCCATAACCAGGACGCATGATAACTACAATCGTAAGCAGAATCCAATATACGTTTTGAAATGGGAGCACTTGTCCGAGAAAGAAACCAATTAAAATAGTAATGGTTAATCGTATCGAATGTCTGAAAATCGAAGAAGAATAACTCAAATTTTCGATTAAAGTTCGTAACGGATAATATTGGGGTGTAAGGAATTTTTCAAGTTCCTTGTCTTTGTCTTTTAGTTTATAAGACTGCATGGCCAGAGAAAGTGCGCGCTGAATGGTTTTGATTTTGCCAACCTGATTTTTAGCATAATTCAGCATATTAGTAAGCATTAAAACACCTTCTGCCGCTGCTTCTTTTCCTAATGTTTTTTCATAATCAAAAATGGCAAATTCGAGCGCATCCAATTCGTTTTTCAAATCATGTTTATCAACATAAACACTAATATGGCGCACATTTTTTGAAAGCTTCTTGAGAGTTGAAGCCAGTTTATACGCAACATTTTGATACGTTCTTAAAACATCGGGATGTTTGGCGAATTTTTCATGAAGTTTACTATGGTCGAAAGAAGTGTACAGCGCCAATTCTTGAATTTCTACTAAAGTAATAAAAACTAAAAGCATTTTTCGATTCTGGCTCGTAATTCCGGACGCATTCTGGTTTCCGATCAGCATTTTTCTTAAATCTTCATGAATAAGATTCAACTCTACCTGTACAGCCAGCTGTTTCTCGATAATTGCTTTTCTATTGGCTTCAGGGCTCCATAAATCACCTCTTAGTTTTAGATATTTAGCAGTTAGTTTTATTCCTTCGGTAATTTGTAATTCTACATATTTATAGGGCTGTACAAAATGAAAAACAAGAGATACTACCAAATACAGAATTCCTCCGATAAAAATAAAGCCAGAATATTCAAAAGCTTCCCAGCCTTCATGTAAATGTCCAAAAGAAAGAGAAATCGACAATAAAGCTGAGAAAGAAATCAAAGTTGCTCGCTGCCCGTAAACCGAAATCATAGAGCATAAAAACAATAGAAATCCTAAAAATATATAAAAAAGAAAAGGATATGGATAGACGAGATTTACCAGCAGATTAACACCTGAAACAATAAATGAAGCAGCAATTAATCCTTTTATTTTATGGCTAAGAGAACTCGGGATATCGCTGGGATAGGTGTAAAAAGCTCCAAGTGCGATGGTGAACCCAATTTCAAAATGGCCTAAAAAATTTAAAACTAAAACAGGAACAACAGAAGCAATAGTTACTTTAGAAGCATTGAAAAAGGAAGTGCTGTTTGTAAATTTTGAAATCTTATCGATCATAAAGACAGGTTTACTAGCAAAGGTAAGAATTGTAGGAGTGATTTTGGCATAATTATGGATGAGATTTTTAACAGCTTGTAAAAAATGCGATATAATAGATTATTAGAATCATTCTTGACTATTTTTTACTATTTTTGCCAGCTGAAATAGCATAACTTTAATTCTGTTTTTGCAGCATATTAAATATAAATAAAAACAAATGATTTTACCAATTGTAGGATACGGTGATCCTGTTTTAAGAAAAGTAGGGCAGGACATTACACCAGAATATCCAAACCTAAAAGAAACGATCGCAAATATGTACGAGACGATGTACAATGCGTATGGAGTTGGACTTGCAGCACCGCAGGTTGGGCTTCCAATTCGTTTGTTTGTTATAGACACAACGCCTTTTAGTGATGATGAGGATCTTCCTTCAGAGGAACAAAAAGATTTGAAAGGTTTTAAGAAGACTTTTATCAATGCTAAAATCGTTAAAGAAGAAGGAGAAGAGTGGGGATTTAATGAAGGCTGTTTGAGTATTCCAGATGTGCGTGAAGATGTTTACAGAAAACCAACAGTTACAATTGAATACTGTGAAGAAGATTTTGTAATGAAAACGGAAGTGTTTGACGGATTAATCGCAAGAGTTATCCAACATGAATACGATCATATTGAAGGAATTTTGTTTACGGATAAAATTTCATCTCTTAAAAAGCGTTTAATTCAAAAGAAATTGAAAAATATTACTGAGGGAAAAACGTCTCAGGAATATAGAATGAAATTTTTCGCAGCTAAAAAAGCAAGATAAGTTTTCTAAATAGTTAGAAACAAAAAATAAATCAAATTCTTAATACTAATTTTAATAAAAATGAATTTAACGAAAATTTTAGCCATTTCAGGAAAACCAGGTTTATACGAATTAAAAGTACAAACTCGTACAGGTTTTGTGGCGGAATCATTAATTGATGGGAAGAAGATTACTGTAAATCTAAAAAGCAATGTAAGTTTATTGTCTGAAATTTCGATTTATACTTATGAAGGTGAAAAACCGTTAACTGAAGTAATGCAGCAGATTGCCGTTAAAGAAAATAAAGGACAAGCTATTTCTCATAAAGAAGATAATGCTACTTTGTCTGCTTATTTCAAACAAATTCTTCCAGATTACGACGAAGAGAGAGTTTATCCATCAGATATCAAAAAAGTATTAAATTGGTACAACACGCTTCAAGCAAAAGGATTGGTTACAGACTTAGCTCCTGCAGTTGAAGAACCAAAAGAAGAAGCTCCAGTTGCTGTAGAGAAACCAAAAAAAGCTCCAGCTGCTAAAAAAGCAAAAGCCAAAAAAGAAGAATAGTAGTTTTTCTTTAAACATAAAATAATCCTGTTAAGATGTTTTCTTGACAGGATTTTTTAATTTTACAAATCGAGTTTAAATCAAAGAAAACTTCAAAATGAGCAGAGAAAACCAGTTAAAAGCATTTGAGAGATTATTGAATATCATGGATGAACTTCGTGAGCAATGTCCGTGGGATAAAAAGCAAACTTTGCAGACATTGAGACATCTCACAATCGAAGAAACCTACGAATTGGGTGATGCTATCCTAGATAATGACTTAAATGAAGTTAAAAAAGAATTGGGAGATTTACTGCTTCATATTGTTTTTTATGCCAAAATAGGTAGCGAAACCAACGATTTTGATATTGCAGATGTCTGTAATGAAATCTGCGAGAAACTAATTCATCGTCATCCTCATATTTATGGAGATGTAAAAGTAGAAAATGAAGAAGAAGTAAAACAAAATTGGGAAAAACTAAAACTGAAAGAAGGTAAAAAATCTGTTTTAGAAGGTGTTCCAAGGAGTCTTCCTGCTTTAGTGAAAGCAAGCCGAATTCAAGATAAAGTTAAAGGTGTGGGCTTTGATTGGGAAGAACCTCATCAGGTTTGGGATAAAGTTCAAGAAGAATTACAAGAATTGCAAGACGAGGTAAAATCTGGAAACAAAGATAAAATCGAAGACGAATTCGGAGATGTTTTGTTTTCTATGATTAATTACGCAAGATTCTTAAATGTAAATCCAGAAGACGCGTTAGAAAGAACCAATAAAAAGTTTATTAAGCGTTTTCAATACTTAGAAAGTAAAGCAAACGAATTAGGTAAGCCATTAATGGATATGACACTTACAGAAATGGATGTTTTCTGGAATGAAGCTAAAAAACTCTAGTTGTCGGCTAATTTCTTTAAAGCGCGAACATCTTTAAGCATAATTTTTTTACCAACCAATTCTATTAATCCCAATTTATTAAAGTCAGATAATAAGCGAATACAGCTTTCTGTTGCAGTACCAATAATTCCTGCAAGTTCTTCTCTTGTTAGTTGAACTTTAAGTGTTTTATCAGTGTCTTCTCCAAACTCGTCATGTAATTGCAATAAAGTTTCTGCAAGTCGCTGTTTAACGGTTTTCTGTACTAAAGCAATTTTTTCGTTTTCAGATTCTTTCAAATCTTCGCATACAGACTGCATCAGATTTAAAGAAAATTGATTGTTATTATTGAAGAAATTGATGATTTCAGTTTTAGGAATAAAACAAACTTCCATGTCGGCGATCGCTTTTGCAGTCAAATTTGCCGGCTCGTTACTAATCATCGAGCGCTGTCCAAGTAGTTCGCCAGATTTAACCAATTTTACAATTTGATCTTTTCCGTTTGCACTCAATTTTGAAAGCTTACCAACACCATCTTTTATACAAAAAACTCCATTGGTTACTTCGCCTTCTTCAAAAATGGCTTCACCTTTTTTAATCTTGTAAGAGGTTTTACTGCTGGCTAACTTAATAACTTCTTCTTTGTTAAGGGCTTTTAATGAGCTTAGCTGACGTACAATGCATTGATCACATTTGTTCATGACAATATTTGTTTGCTGCAAAAATAAGCATATTTAAGGGTTTTAACCACCATAATAAGGTAAAATTATTATAAATTAGGGTTTACTCTCATTTGAGCTTTTTATTTTATAAATTTAGGAATCCGATTTCAAAATAACATGATAATTGTCATCTTAAAAATTACGCTTTAATTGGAAATTTGCAACAAATAAAAACAAGTTTATGAGGGAGCAAAGTTGTTTTCATTGTGGTTTAACTATTGAACAAAATGAAGAAATTGATTTTGATGATAAAAAGTTTTGTTGCACAGGCTGTAAAACGGTTTACGAAATTTTCAGCATCAATGACCTAACATCTTATTATGATTTTGAAAAGTCTCCAGGTGCCACTCCACAAGACATCAAAGGAAAATATGATTTTTTAGAAAATGAAACCATACTAGCAAAGGTTTTGGAATTTCAGGAAGGAAACACTTCGATTGTTTCGCTCAATATTCCGCATATCCATTGCAGTTCTTGTATCTGGATTTTAGAAAACCTAAATCGTCTTCAGCCAGGAATTAGTACTTCTCAAGTTAATTTTCACGAAAAGAAAGTTCGAATTACATTTAATTCAGATATCGTTTCTTTAAAAGAAATTGTTTATCGTTTAAGTTCTATCGGTTACGAACCTTATATAAGTCTAGAAAATTATGGAACAGCAAAAGCAAAGGTAGACAGGAGTTTAACTTATAAACTTGGGGTCGCATTTTTTTGTTTTGGAAATATTATGCTGCTTTCATTTCCAGAATATTTTGAAATGAAAGAATTCTGGTTGGATAGTTACAAGCCGTTTTTCAGATTACTGATTTTTCTTTTAGCATTACCGAGCTTCTTGTATTCGGCAAGCGGGTATTATATTTCTGCTTACCATAGCATTAGAACTAGAATGCTTAATATTGATATTCCGATTGCTTTAGGTATTATCGTGATGTTTATTCGCAGTACATACGACATGCTAATGGATCACGGTCCAGGTTTTTTTGACAGTTTGGCCAGTTTAGTATTCTTTATGCTTCTTGGTAAAATGTTTCAAATTAAAACGTATAGCTTTTTAAGCTTCGAAAGAGATTTTAAATCGTATTTCCCGATTGCTGTTACTAAAATTAATAAAGATGCAACCGAAGATAATGTCGCTATTTATGATGTTTTAAAAGGAGATCGATTATTAATTCGAAATCAAGAACTTATACCCGTTGATGGAATTTTAATTAGCGAAAGCGCAGAGATAGATTATAGTTTTGTTACAGGAGAAGCAGTGCCAATTACTAAAAAGTCCGGAGATAAAATATTTGCAGGAGGAAAACAGATTGGAAGAGTAATAGAAATGGAGGTATTGCATTCTGTTTCACAAAGTTATTTGACTCAATTATGGAGTAATGAAATTTTTCAGAAAAAAGTAGATCAGAAACACAAAACCATAACAGATGCAATAAGCCGATATTTTACCCCTATTTTATTACTAATTGCATTTGGTGGTTTTGGTTATTGGATTTTTATTGATGCCAATACTGCTTTTAATGTTTTTACGGCTGTATTAATTGTGGCTTGCCCTTGCGCATTGGCTCTTACAGCTCCATTTACTTTTGGAAACATATTACGAATTTTAGGAAAAAAGAAATTTTATCTAAAAAATGCAATTGTAATCGAACAACTCGCTAAAGTGGATACGATTGTTTTTGATAAAACAGGAACGATTACAACCAATAAGAAATCAAATATAATGTATGAAGGAAATGCTATTTCAGATTCAGATATTGTATTGATTAAAAACGTATTACGAGGTTCAAATCATCCATTAAGCCGAATGCTATATGATTTTCTGCCAGAAGCTAAACGTGTTGCTGTTGAAGAATTTCAAGAGATTACAGGAAAAGGAATTTTGGCAACTGTTGAGGAAAAAGAAATTAAAATTGGTTCAGGACAATTTGTAAATGATATAGTTGCAGATGGTTCGGAAATTGAAAAAACAGCATTGCACATCAAAATAGGAGGGGTTTATTTTGGGAAATTTACTTTTCAAAATCAATATCGTGAAGGTTTAGAAAAGCTTTTTGCAGATTTGAGTAAAGCTTATAAAATCAAGGTACTTTCTGGAGATAATGATGGTGAGAGGGCTAATTTAGAAGCGATTCTTCCAAAAGGAACTGAGCTGATTTTTAATCAGAAACCAGAACAAAAACTCGAATACATAAAGAAACTTCAAGAAAAAGGGCGAAATGTAATGATGGTCGGTGACGGACTGAATGATGCTGGAGCGCTAGCGCAAAGTAATGTCGGGATTTCTATTTCGGAAAATGTAAATGTCTTTTCGCCTGCTTGCGATGCAATTCTAGATGCAACAGAATTTTCACGTTTAAACTACTTTCTAAAGCTTTCGCATAAAGCGATTTCTATTATTAAAATGAGTTTTGGACTCTCATTGCTTTACAACGTTGTTGGGCTTGCATTTGCGGTTACAGGAAACCTACTTCCGTTAGTGGCTGCGATCATTATGCCGTTGAGTACAATCACTATTGTAAGTTTTGTAACTTTTATGTCTAACTATTTCAGTAACAGAAATTTAGAACGATTATAAATTATATAACAAGATTTTTTTTATAAATTTAACATATCTCTTTGTTTATGATAATTATCATATTTTATGCGCCCTTAACGAAGTAATTTTGTTAATATAAATCTAAGGTATGAGTGTTATTTATCTATTAATTTCAGTAAGTATTTTTGTGGCAATCTGTTTCTTTATTGCCTTTATTGTAGCTGTCAAGTCTGGACAGTACGATGATGATTATACGCCTTCAGTCAGAATTCTTTTTGATGACGAAACCAAAATTAATTCCCAAAATAATAATTCACCAATCGAAGAAAAACAAGTATAATTATGGAAATGGAACAGTTTTATTACGACAACAAAATTGTAAAAAAATTCATTTACGCCACAATACTATTTGGTGTTGTGGGTATGTTAGTGGGGCTTACCCTTGCGGTAATGTACCTTTTTCCCAACATGACAGATGGGATTTCGTGGCTTAGTTACGGCCGTTTGAGACCGTTACATACCAATGCAGTTATTTTTGCCTTTGTGGGTAATGCTTTCTTTGCTGGTATGTACTACTCGCTACAAAGATTGCTAAAAGCCAGAATGTTTAGTGATTTTTTAAGTAACCTTCATTTCTGGGGATGGCAGTTAATTATTGTAGCAGCCGCAATTACACTTCCGTTAGGTTATACTTCTTCTAAAGAATATGCAGAGCTAGAGTGGCCAATTGATATTGCAATCGCCTTAATTTGGGTGGTAATGGGAATCAATATGATTGGAACCATGCTGCGTCGTAGAGAACGTCACTTGTATGTTGCAATCTGGTTTTATTTAGCAACATTTGTAACGGTAGCAGTACTTCATATTTTTAATAATATAGAAATTCCGGTTTCAGCTTTAAAAAGTTACTCTGTATATGCAGGTGTTCAGGATGCGCTTGTGCAATGGTGGTACGGACATAATGCGGTGGCATTCTTCCTTACAACTCCATTCTTGGGATTAATGTACTATTTCGTTCCAAAAATTGCAAACAGACCTGTTTATTCTTATAGATTATCTATTATTCACTTTTGGTCTTTAATCTTTATATATATATGGGCAGGACCTCACCACTTATTGTATTCTGCATTGCCAAACTGGGCTCAGAATTTAGGGGTTGCATTCTCAGTAATGTTAATTGCTCCATCTTGGGGAGGTATGATCAATGGTCTTCTTACGTTAAGAGGAGCTTGGGATAAAGTTCGTGAAGAACCCGTTTTAAAATTCTTCGTAGTTGCAATTACAGGTTACGGTATGGCAACTTTTGAAGGTCCGATGTTATCTTTAAAAAATGTAAATGCTATTGCCCACTATACAGACTGGATCGTAGCACACGTACACGTAGGTGCTTTGGCTTGGAATGGTTTCATGTCATTTGGTATCATTTATTGGTTGATTCCAAGAATGACAAAATCGGAGTTATTCTCTAAGAAATTAGCAAACTTCCATTTCTGGATTGGGACTTTAGGTATTATTGTGTATACAATTCCGTTATATGTAGCTGGTTTCCAACAAGCATCAATGTGGAAACAATTTAATCCAGATGGTACTTTAACTTATGGTAACTTTCTTGAAACCGTAACGGCTATTATGCCAATGTATTGGATGAGAGCTATTGGAGGTAGTTTGTATCTAATAGGTATGCTGACTTTGGTTTATAATATTATTATGACTGTAAAAGCTGGTAATACAATCGAAGATGAATTGGCTCAGGCTCCAGCTTTACAAACAATAAAAAGCAGTAGATTAAGTGGAGAGAAATTCCACTCATGGTTAGAAAGAAAACCAATCCAGTTAACCATTTTAGCAACTATTGCAATTTTAATTGGAGGTATTATTCAGATTGTTCCAACGATAATGGTAAAATCAAATATTCCGACAATTTCAAGTGTAAAACCATATACGCCATTAGAGCTTGAAGGACGTGATTTATATATCAGAGAAGGTTGCGTTGGATGTCACTCTCAGTCAGTTCGTCCATTCAGAAGTGAGGTTGAGCGTTATGGAGTTCAATCAAAAGCAGGTGAGTTTGTTTATGACCATCCATTCTTATGGGGATCAAAACGTACAGGTCCAGATTTGTTAAGAGTAGGTGGTAAGTATAATGATAATTGGCATTTTAATCACATGTGGAATCCACAAAGTACATCTGCTGGATCAATTATGCCAGGTTACAAATGGTTGTTTGATAACAAACCGATGGATATTTCATTGACTCAGAAGAAAATGCAGGCAATGATTTCTTTAGGGGTGCCATATACTCCAGAAGAGGTTGCAAATGCGCAAAGAACATTAAGAGAGCAGGCTGTTAAGATAGAAAAAAACTTAGAAAGCGATCCTGATTTTGTTAAGAGTTATGAAGACAGCCGTAAAAAAGCTGCTGCAAAAGGCGAGAAATTCATTCCGATGAACGAAAGAGAAATCGTTGCTTTAATCGCTTATATTCAAAGACTTGGTACTGATATTAAAGTAAAAGAAACTTCAAAATAACAGCATTATGTTTGAACAAATAAAACACAATATGGAAACAATATCGGGTATAGAAATTTACCCGATTATTTCCCTCTTAATTTTCTTCTTATTCTTTGTAGGATTAGGCGTTTGGGTATTCTCTTATAGAAAAGAAAAAATTCAAGAAATGAGTAATATACCTTTAGATGAAGGACTTAGTGTAATTACAAAAGATAGATAAAAATGAAAAAGTTTTTCCCAGTATATGTTAGAGTACCGTTGATTTTCTTCATCGTATTTGCTTTGATGGAATATTTTATAGACTCAGGTGATAAGCCAGCTTTTGTAAAGTTCCCAATGGTAGCCCTCTTTTTATTTGTCTTTTTATTTATTCTGATTGCAATCGAAATTACGCTTAGCGCTGTAAATCGAGTGATGTATCAATTGCTGTCACCAGAAGAAAAAGCGCAAAAAGAACTTGAAGAAAGTTTAAGCTTCAAAGAAAGCACTTGGTTTAAAAACCTTATGCATAAATTGACTAAAACAGAACCGATTGAAAAAGAAGCTGATTTATTGATGGATCATGATTATGACGGAATCAAAGAATTGGATAACAATTTGCCGCCATGGTGGGTGTATCTGTTTTACATCTGTATTATTTTCGGAGTAATTTATGTGATTCGCTATGATGTTTTAGGGGCTGATGATCAAGAAATGGAGCTGAAAAAAGAAATGGCTCAAGCAAAGATTGATGTTGCAGAATACATGAAAACAGCGCCAGATTTGATGGATGAGAAAACAGTTGTTTTGTTAACTGATGCACCAAGTTTAGAAGAAGGTAAAACAATCTTTACAACCAATTGTG
The DNA here is from genome assembly GCF_023272795.1 of Flavobacterium humidisoli. Taxonomy (NCBI): domain Bacteria; kingdom Pseudomonadati; phylum Bacteroidota; class Flavobacteriia; order Flavobacteriales; family Flavobacteriaceae; genus Flavobacterium; species Flavobacterium humidisoli. The sequence goes on from NZ_CP096829.1 coordinate 3,313,013, forward strand.
CCGCGTGCCACCGTGCTGATGCGGGAGGGCAAATCGGACCAAACCTTACAGATGATAAATGGATTTTAGGAGGAGGAATTAAAAATCTGTTCCACACCATTACAAATGGAGGTAGAGACGGTAAGGGGATGATTGCCTGGAAAGGAACCCTTAAGCCAAAAGAAATACAAAAAGTTGCAAGTTATATTTTGTCTTTACAAGGAAGTAATCCTAAAGATCCAAAAGAATCAGAAGGAGAAGTTTGGGTAGATGATAGTGCTCCCAAAAAAGATGCGGCCACTGCAGCACCAAAAGATACCACAGAAGTTAAAAAATAATTAGAATATCATGTCAAATTTACCAGACGAAGCTTTTAGAGATACCATTGGAACAATAGATGAAGGTGGAAAACGAAAATTTATATTTCCTAAAAAACCGTCTGGTAAATTTTATGATTATAGAAAAATTGTCAGTTATGTTTTATTGGCAATTTTATTTGTAAATCCTTTTATTAAGGTTAATGGGAATCAATTTATGATGTTCAATATTATCGAACGTCGCTTTAATATTTTTGGATTCCCTTTTTGGCCACAGGATTTTTATCTCTTCGTAATTTCAATGCTTGTCGGCGTTGTATTTGTCATTTTATTTACGGTTGTTTTCGGAAGAATTTTTTGTGGCTGGATCTGCCCGCAGACTATTTTCCTCGAAATGGTTTTCCGCCGCATAGAATATGCGATTGATGGAGATCGTGGATCTCAGAGTCGTTTAGCAAAACAAGAATGGAATGCTGAGAAAATTAGAAAACGAGTTTTAAAATGGACGATTTTCTTCTTAATCTCTTTTCTTATTGCCAATATCTTTTTGGCATATTTGGTGGGAAGCGATGCTTTGTTTTTGATGATTGAACAGGGTCCGATAAAACAAGCAAGCAATTTTATAGCATTACTAATATTTACTGGAGTTTTCTATTTTGTCTTTGTATGGTTTCGCGAGCAGGTTTGCATTATTGCTTGTCCGTACGGAAGATTGCAAGGGGTTCTTTTAGATAATAAATCGATTAATGTTGCCTACGACTTTGTTCGTGGTGAAAAAGAAGAAGGGCGTGCAAAATTTAATAAAAAAGAAGATAGAGCATTAACAGGAAAAGGAGATTGTATTGATTGTCTTCAATGTGTTCATGTTTGCCCTATGGGAATTGACATTAGAAATGGAACACAGTTAGAATGTACAAATTGTACAGCTTGTATCGATGAATGCGATCATATTATGGAATCTGTTGGATTGCCAAAAGGTCTTATTCGCTACGCTTCTGAAGATGAAATTGCCAAAAAAGAACCTTTTAGGTTTACAGCAAGAATGAAAGGTTATACAGCTGTTCTCTTTATTTTATTGAGTATTTTTGTTGGAATGCTGTTTTTAAGAACAGACGTTCAAGCGGTAGTTTTACGTTTACCTGGTCAGTTGTTCCAGCATAATGGAGAAAAAATTAGTAATGTTTACACGTATAAAATTGTAAACAAAACAATGAAAGATTACAACGATATTCATTTTGAATTAATAGATCAGAAGGGAGAAATTAAAAATGTTGGAAAGAGACATTTTAAGGTTCCAAAAGAAGGAATTTCTCAAGGAACATTATTCATAGAAATCGATGAAGTTTTGTTAGAAAGTGATAAAACAAAGGTAAAAATAGGGGTTTACAACGGTTCTGAACTCATAGAAACAACAACAACAAATTTCTTAGGACCGCGTAGTTTTAATTAAAAATATAGTATTATGAAATTTAATTGGGGAACTGGAATTGTCATTGCATTCGGATTGTTTATGACATTTATTTTATATTTTGTTTTTGAAGTGCAGTCAAATTCTAAGTACGATAATGATCTGGTAGTTGAAGAATATTACAAACACGATACGCACTTTCAGGACGAAATGGCAAGAATTCAAAATGCACACGATTTACAGCATAAACCATCAATAAAATATACAGAAGAAGGTGTGGCGGTAATTTTTCCTGCAGGATTTGAAAGTGATAAGGTGAAAGGGAATATTCAGCTCTATAGACCTTCAAACAAAAAATTCGATTTTAACACTCAAATTGCTTTAACCAATTCAGAAATTATTATTCCGCAGAAAAAATTATTGAAAGGACGCTGGGATGTTAATATGGAATGGCAGTATGAAGGTAAAAAATATCTCACTAAAGAAGTTATTTACGTAAACTAAAATAAAATGTTATTCTCTGCTTTCTTTTTGGGTTTAATCAGTAGTCTGCACTGTGTTGGAATGTGCGGGCCAATTGCGATGATGCTTCCTGTGGACAGGCAAAATGAAGCTAAAAGAGTAACGCAGATTATGACCTATCATTTTGGTCGGTTAACTGCTTATTCGGCAATTGGGTTAATTTTTGGATTGCTCGGAAGAGGTTTTTTTCTCGCAGGATTACAGCAGAAAATGTCAATAATTATTGGTGTAATTATGATTGTTGTGGTTTTGATTCCTGAGAAGAAATTTGCGCAATACAATTTTTCTAAGCCAGTATACAAAATCATTTCTAAAATTAAAGCAAATTTGGGAAGTCAGTTTAAAAACAAGAGTTATAAATCTCTTTTTACAATTGGTCTTCTAAACGGATTTTTGCCTTGCGGTATGGTGTACGTAGCTTTGTTTGGAGCAATTGCAATGCAGAGTGCAGGTTTTGGGGTGCTTTATATGCTTTTGTTTGGAATCGGAACAATTCCTTTGATGACTATTGTAGTGTATGTCAATACATTGCTGAAACTGCCTTTCAGAAACAAAATTCAAAAGGCAATTCCTTATGTAGCAGTTATAATTGGAGTTTTATTTATCCTTAGAGGATTAGGATTAGGTATTCCGTATATTTCTCCTTCAAACATGAGTTTATTTGTACAGCAGACTCCAAACTGCCACTAAAAAGATATTTAAAAAGATTTTATACAGTCATCGAAAACAAATTTGTTTCCGGTGACTTTCTTTTTAGATGTAAATCAAAAGCCATACAAATATTGCGGACAAAAGGTCTTCCTTCTTCTGTAATTTTGATTTTATTATTTTCTATAATAATTAAATTATCGTTTTCAATTTCTTTTAAAGCAATTATAACCTCAGGAAGTTCGGCGAAATTTAGAGATTCACCAGTCCAGGAAGTCTCCAATTCACAGGTTAAATTCAGAATATGTTTTCTAATGGTTAGATCTTCATTGTTCAAAATATGACCTTTTACAACAGGAAGTTTGTCAGACTCTAAAATCTCGTAATATTCTTCTAGGTTTTTGGTGTTTTGTGCAAAACTATACCAGCTGTCGCTAATAGAAGATACGCCAAGTCCAATCATAACCTGTGTTTTAGAAGCACTATAACCCATGAAGTTTCTGTGCAGATTTCCATTATGCGCGGCTTTATATAAACTATCTTTTGCTAAAGCAAAATGATCCATGCCAATTTCATGATAACCGTTTTGAATTAAGAGTTTTTTGCCAATTTCATACAGTTTTCTTTTTTCCGAATCTTTAGGAAGATTCTCGTCATTAAAACCACGTTGTCCATTCCCTTTTATCCAAGGCACGTGTGCATAACTGTAAAATGCTAGTCTGTCTGGTTTTAATGAGTTGGTTTTTTCAACTGTATCTATTACATCTTCGATGGTTTGAAACGGAAGTCCAAAGATAATATCGTGTCCGATTGAAGTGTAGCCAATTTCTTTTGCCCAAAAAGTCACTTTGGCAACATTATGAAATGGCTGAATTCTATTTATAGCTTTTTGAACAGTTGTAGAGTAATCTTGAACTCCAAAACTTACTCGGCGAAAGCCTAATTCGTACAGTTTTTTAAGCTGTTCGTAAGTTGTATTGTTTGGGTGTCCTTCAAAACTAAACTCATGATTTTCGGCTTTTACAGCATTTTCAAAAATTCCGTTTATAAGGTTCTCCAAGTTTTCTTTTGAAAAGAATGTTGGAGTTCCTCCGCCTAAATGTATTTCTTTAATAACTGGTTTTTCAGGAAGTAAATGACAGTACATTTTCCATTCCTTAAGAACTGCCTGAATGTATTTCTCTTCTACTGAATGATTTTTAGTAATACGTTTGTTGCATCCGCAGAAAGTGCACATGCTTTCGCAAAAAGGAAGGTGAATGTATAAACTGATTCCGTTCTTTGAATTGCTTTCTGAGAATGATTGTTTTAAAGTAGTAATCCATTTTTCTGCTGTAAAAGCAGCTTCGTTCCAATATGGAACTGTCGGGTAACTAGTATATCTTGGACCTGGGACATTGTACTTTTGTGTCAAAGAAATTTTCATAACGACGGATTTAGTTTTCATCAAAATTAAAACTTAAGGCGAAGACATAAAATGACAAATATCATATAACTTGTAAAAAAAAGAGACCCAAAATTGAGTCTCTTTACTGAATTAAATAACTAACGTGATATAGAATCTTGGATGATTTTAAGCCATTTTTTCGCAAACTGATGATCTTGATAGACACTAATCTGTTTGATGCGGTCATCATCAAAATCATAGAATGGAATTAATATTTTTTTAGATGTTTCTTTTTCTTGAAACTCGAAATCAATTTTGATAATTGTATCTGAACCAGCATCTGTTGTCGGAATTAATTTGCTGGAAGCAATTGTATTTAAGTCGACATAGGTTGATTCCTGTTGATTTGGATTGAAATTCATCAAAATGAATTTATTGTTTTTCTGATCAATCGTTAAAGTCTTATTGTTAATTGATTCTGTCAAGTCAAAATCTTCTGGATGATTTGGATTGAATCTTTTCTTGATGTTTAAAATTCTTGATTTGCTAGCTGCAGATGAGCGCGCAGAAAAATATATTGGGATAGCGACAATAATCAGAATCACAATACCCATAATGGTGGTAGTAGTTTCCATGATGTTTTTTAATGAAATAAATAAATGATATGCAAAGCGGTTTTCGGTTTGAAAACGGCTCGTTAAGTGCTTGAAGAATAGATCTTCTAAAGAAAGATCAAGTATTTATTTACCAGAAAAAATGGAAAGCATAGAGTATGACCGAAACCTTTTTACTTTGAGTGGTAAAGAGTTTAGTATATGCTGTGTTATAAGCAACAGTTTGATGCTGTGGAATTAGTGGTAAAAGTGTGTCAAAACATTTAATAATTCCGCTAGGATTTGTTTTGATGTTTGCTGCAAACTGATAACTTCCTTGAGGCTGTATAAATGCAGACGAATCTAAAATGTCTTTACAGAAATTGGTATCCGATTTTTCTGTTTCGATTATGCGTGCAGAAACTTGGTCTGCCTGATAAGCAAACAATCCCGCTAGCAAAAGCGTAATAAAAATAACGGTTTTACGAATCCAATTCATGCCGGCGAATTTAAGTCATAAAACGCAATTAAAGAAATTTTATAGAATTAATTAACACTCAAAAAAAAGTCCCCAATAAAATGGGGGCTTAAAGGTTATTGTTGCATTTTAAAATAATAATCTGCCGAGTGTTTACCGCTCCCATAGAATAGGAAAAAGATGCAGACAAATAAAATGATTAATGCTAAAACTAAACTTTCGGAGTGCATTTGTCCCATAAAGTTAATGAGCACAGCCCCAAATAAAATGGGTAATTGAGCTGCAATTGCCCATCTGGTTAAAAGTCCAAAAATAATCATTATACCACCAATCATGTGGGCAGGAGCAATGTAATGCAGCATAAACATACCTCCGCCATACTTATCGATAGGGGAAATCAAATCATGCAGGTATTGAATATTGGTGACGAAAGAGACACCTTTCATAAATAAAAATCCACCCAAAACAATACGTACTAAATCAACTGGTAAATAAGTGTGCGAATTTGCCCATTTATTCAAACTTTTTACATTTTCCATGATGTTGTGTGATTAAAAATTACATACTAAGTTACTAATTTTTAGTGATATGCGTATTTTTTACAACTGAAAAATAAGTTTTTTGCTTTTTATTTAACGTCTTGTTGAGAATTCTTAAATCATTATACCTGAATGACTCCTAGATTAAATGGTTTTTGGATAGGAGCGTGGTTTGCGGCTTCTATTCCGATAGAAATCCAATTACGAGTTTCCAATGGATCAATAATAGCATCTGTCCATAGTCTTGAGGCTGCATAATAAGGTGAAGTTTGCTCGTCGTAACGTGCTTTTATTTTATTGAATAGCTCTGTTTCTTTTGCTTCATCGACTTTTTCTCCTTTTGCTTTAAGCGAAGAAGCTTCAATTTGTGCTAATACTTTTGCTGCTTGAGTTCCGCCCATTACAGCAAGTTCTGCGCTTGGCCAAGCAAATATTAATCTTGGGTCGTACGCTTTTCCGCACATGGCGTAATTTCCTGCACCATAAGAATTTCCGACAATAACTGTGAATTTTGGAACAACTGAATTGCTTACTGCATTTACCATTTTGGCACCGTCTTTAATAATTCCGCCATGTTCAGATTTTGAACCTACCATGAAACCAGTAACATCTTGTAAAAATACCAATGGAATTTTTTTCTGGTTGCAATTGGCAATAAAACGAGTAGCTTTATCGGCACTGTCAGAATATATAACACCGCCAAACTGCATTTCTCCTTTTTTGGTTTTCACCACTTTTCTTTGGTTGGCAATAATCCCTACAGCCCAGCCATCAATTCTGGCATAACCCGTAATTAGAGATTGTCCGTAACCTTCTTTGTAAGCTTCGAATTCTGAATTATCAACCAGACGCTTAATGATTTCCATCATATCGTATTGTTCGGTTCTTGCTTTTGGAAGGATTCCGTAAATCTCATTTGGTTCTAAAGCTGGTTTTTCTGATTTGATTCGGCTGTATCCTGCTTTATCAAAATCACCAATTTTATCTACAATATTTTTGATTTTATCTAAAGCATCTTTATCGTCTTTCGCTTTATAATCGGTAACGCCTGAAATTTCGCAATGTGTTGTTGCACCACCTAAAGTTTCATTGTCTATTGTTTCTCCAATAGCAGCTTTTACTAAATAGCTTCCGGCAAGGAAAATACTTCCCGTTTTATCAACGATTAGAGCTTCGTCGCTCATAATTGGAAGATAAGCTCCTCCAGCAACACAGCTTCCCATAACAGCAGCAATTTGGGTAATGCCCATGCTGCTCATTTGAGCATTGTTTCTAAAAATACGCCCAAAATGTTCTTTGTCAGGAAAAATTTCATCCTGCATTGGCAGATAAACTCCTGCGCTGTCAACAAGATAAATTATTGGAAGTCGGTTTTCCATGGCAATTTCCTGCGCACGAAGATTTTTCTTTCCTGTAATCGGAAACCAAGCTCCGGCTTTTACAGTTGCATCATTGGCAACTACGATACATTGTTTGCCTCTAATATATCCAATTTTAACCACAACACCTCCAGAAGGGCAGCCACCATGTTCTGGGTACATGCCTTCTCCAGCAAACCCTCCAATTTCAATACTTTTAGAATTTTCATCCAACAAATAGGCAATTCTTTCACGAGCTGTCATTTTACCTTCAGCATGCAGTTTCTCGATTCTTTTTTCGCCTCCGCCCAATTTTACTTTTGCGAATTTTTGTTTTAATTCTGAAAGGAGTAATTTATTGTGATCTTCGTTTTTATTGAAGTTTAAATCCATGATATAGTATTGATTTTGTAAAATAGTGTTGGCTAATTTACAAAATCAATTGAAATAAACCAGTTGCTTTGTGAATTAAGAAATGGCTTCAAATTTCCATCATATTTGTTTTTTATATAATCTAAGTCCACAAAGCTTTGTGAACTTTATGTTTATTATATAGGAGTATTTAAAGAACTTTGCCTTCTCCGTATTAAATCTTTCCTCTTTTACTCTTGTTTAAGATTGATCCAAAAAGATTTGCTTTGAATGTGAAGCTTTATAAAATGAAAAAACATCCGTTGTTAGCGGATGTTTTTTATATATTTAATATTTGATTTATTTCTTAATAGCGCAAGCCATTCTCTTTAGTGTTGCCCATTGCTTTAAAGCATCACGAGCTTCAACAGCTGGATAACCTAGCATTGTTTTTCCTGCCGGCACATCGCCTATAACACCAGATCCTGCACCAATAATAGCTCCGTCTCCAATTGCTGTGTGGTCTTTTATAGAAGCGCTTCCGCCAATAATAACTCCGTTTCCTAGGGTTACAGAACCAGCTAAACCACTATTTCCAGCCATAATACAGAACTTTCCTAATTTGCTATTATGTCCAATTTGGACTAAATTATCAATCTTGCATCCATCACCTAGAATTGTTGAGCTGAATTTTCCGCGATCAACACATGAGTTTGCACCAATCTCGACACCGTTGCCAATAATTACATTTCCAATTTGAGGAATCTTCACCAATCCTTTTTCTGTACAAGGGCGAAATCCAAAACCGTCTGCACCAATTGTTGCATTTGGATGAATGATGCATTCGCTTCCGATATGACAGCGTTCACGAACTACTGTTCCTGACCAAATAATAGTATTTTTTCCAATAGTTGATTCGTCTAAAATGGTCACGTTTGGGTAAATTATGGTGTTAGCGCCAATTTCTACTTTTGGGCCAATGTAGCAGCCAGCGCCAATTTTAGCGCCTTCGCCAATTATAGCGGTTTCGTCTATAGTTGCTGTTTTATGAATATTGTTATGAAAGATTGGAGTAGGAGGAGCAAAAAGGGCAAGAATTTGCGACATTGCCAAATCGGCATTTTTTACTTTTATAAAAGCACGGTTTTCACCAGGTTCTATTGAAATGTCTTCGTTTACAACTGCAATGGAAGCATTAGAGGTCGACCAGTATTTTTCGTATTTTTTATTTCCGATAAATGAGATTTCCGAAGTTGTTGCTTTTTCTAATTGTTCTGTAGCAGTTATGCTTTGTGAAGTGTTGCCGTAAATTACGCCATTTATTACTTCATTAATTTCTTGGATTGAATAGGATCTCATTGACAAATTTTAATCGACTAAGGTTTATTTTTTGCCAAATAAAATGAATTAGATTTTAATTACCTAATTAATTTTTTATGTTTCTTAATAAATGTTTAAAATAAGGCGGTAATTTTTGTAAAATTAACATTCAGTATATTAATTTAATGAAAGTCTTTTAATGAATGCAATAGCAAAGGTGTGAGGATTTTGTTTCAAATAATTGAAAATTGAGATATGTAAATAAAAAATTTAATTGTGAGGTTATAGCTTACATTTGTTTTGTTAAATCATTTATTTCCTGTTGATTAAAAAAAAGCGGTTCATTTTACTGAACCGCTTTTTAAGTATTATTCTTTAATTTTTGATAATGAAACTGCGTTAATACAGTATCGTAAACCGCTTGGAGGTGGTCCGTCTGGAAAAACGTGTCCTAAATGAGCATCACACACATTGCATGTCACCTCAACACGAATCATTCCGTATGATTTATCGGCGTGGTAACCAACCGCATTTTCTTTTACAGGCTGTGTAAAAGAAGGCCATCCTGTTCCAGATTCGAATTTTTCGCTGGCATCAAAAAGAACCGTTCCGCAGCATTTGCACTCATAAATTCCAGGATCAAACAAACTGCACAATTCAGAACTAAAAGATCTTTCTGTTCCTTTTAAACGTGTAACTTGAAATTCTTCTGGAGTTAGAACTTGTTTCCATTCTTCCTCCGTTTTCTCCACTCTTTTGTCGGGAGTTGGATTTCCTTTATTTGTAAAATGAATTACATCTGCCCATTTTATCATAACTTTTTATTTTAAAGTTTAAAGTTTCAGGTTTAAAGTTTACTGTAAGCACAAACTGCAACTGAATACGAGGCGCTATTCCTCTTCCTTCTGTCCCATCATCATAAGATAGGCTTTTAAGAAAGGATCTATATTTCCGTTCATTACGCCGTCAACATCGCTGGTTTCGTAACCTGTACGAACGTCTTTTACTAATTTGTAAGGTTGCATTACGTAATTACGAATCTGTGAACCCCATTCAATTTTCATTTTTCCAGCTTCAATATCGGCACGCTGCGCTTGCTGTTTCTTTAATTCAATTTCATACAATTGGGAACGAAGCATCTGCATGGCACGCTGTCTGTTGTCCTGTTGTGATCTCGTTTCAGAACATTGAATCTGAATTCCAGTTGGTTTGTGAACTAACTGAACTTTAGTTTCAACTTTATTTACATTCTGTCCACCAGCACCACTCGAACGAGAAGTTGTAATTTCGATATCGGCAGGATTAATGTCGATTTCGATACTATCATCAACTAATGGATAAACGTAAACCGATACGAAAGAAGTATGACGTTTTGCATTACTGTCAAAAGGTGAAATACGAACCAAACGATGAACTCCATTTTCTCCTTTTAAATACCCAAATGAATAATCTCCTTCGAATTCTAAAGTTACGGTTTTAATTCCGGCAACGTCGCCTTCTTGAAAGTTAAGCTCTTTGATTTTGTAACCATAGCTTTCTCCCCACATCATATACATACGCATCAGCATTCCTGCCCAGTCGCAACTTTCTGTTCCTCCAGCCCCTGCAGTAATTTGAACCACTGCGCTTAAACTGTCTCCTTCATCAGAAAGCATGTTTTTGAATTCGATATTTTCAATATGTGCTTGTGCCGCTTCATATTGTTCGTCTAATTCGTCTACAGAAAGTTCTCCTTCTTTGTAAAAATCATAAGCCAGCTGTAATTCTTCTGTAAGAGATACGGCTTTGTCATAATCTTCAATCCATTTTTTCTTGTTTCGAAGGTTCTTTACAATGTTCTCTGCTTCTTTTGGATTGTTCCAAAAATCAGGAGCAAAAGTTTTTTCTTCTTCGTTTGCAATCTCGATTAGTTTAGCATCGACGTCAAAGATACCTCCTCAACGCACCAAGGCGCTCCACAATACCTTTTACTTGTTCGGCTGTTGTCATAAATTAATTAATAGGTTTTTATATGTTTTTTAGAATTATTACGTTAATTTGGTCTATAGAAACGAGCGAGTTAAATTTTATTAAACTTGCCAAGAATAACTATTTGTAATACGTAATTTTGCATACAAAAATAAGATATAGTTTTTAGAATATGGAAATAAATTTAATCAGCGATACCATAACAAAGCCTACTTATGAGATGCTTCAGTATATGTTTAACGCTCATGTCGGCGATGATGTATACAAACAGGACCCAACGGTGATTGAATTAGAAAACAGAACAGCAGAGTTTTTTGGTATGGAAGCTGGACTTTTTTTTCCGTCTGGAACTATGGCAAACCAGACTGCAATTAAACTGCACACGCAGCCTGGAGAACAATTAATTGCAGACAAATATGCTCACGTTTATCATTATGAAGGTGGAGGAGTTTCTTTTAATAGCGGTGTTTCTTGCTGTTTATTAGATGGAAATCGCGGAATGATAACTGCTGCTCAAGTAAAAGCCGCAATAAACGATCCAGAGTTTTATCATAGTCCGCTAACAAGCTTGGTTTGTGTAGAAAATACGACCAATAAAGGTGGTGGAGCTTGTTACGAATTAGAAGATTTAAGAGAAATAAAAAAGGTCTGTGATGCTCATAATTTGAAGTTTCATTTAGATGGAGCGAGAATATGGAATGCATTAGTAGCTAAAAGACAGAACCCAAGGGAATTTGGAGCTATTTTCGATACTATTTCAGTTTGTTTATCTAAAGGTTTAGGCGCTCCAATAGGTTCAGTTTTATTGGGTAGTAAAGCTGATATTCATAGAGCGTTGAGAATCAGAAAGATATTAGGGGGTGGAATGCGTCAGGTGGGTTATTTAGCCGCTGCTGGATTATACGCTTTGGCTCATAATATCGAAAGATTGGCAGAAGATCACCGCAGAGCCAAAGAAATTGCTAAAATCCTAAGTACAAAACCTTGGATTGCATCAATTGAACCTGTTGAAACCAATATTTTGATTTTTTCGCTTGCAGAAGGTTATAGCGATCAACTTTTAATTGAAAAATTAAAACAGAAAAATATATTGATAAGTTCTTTGGGACATAATAAACTTCGTATTGTAACACATTTAGATTATAAAGAAGTAATGCATACTTATGTGTTGGAGACGCTTTCGAAGTTCTAGGAAAGAAGGTTCAAAGTCGCAGAGGGACAGAGGTACATAGGTTTTTAAAAAAAAAAGACGCGCAATGCGTCTTTTTTTTTGTTTTTTATGAAAGTTAGACAAAGTAAAAAGCCTTTGAGCCTTTGCAACTCTGAGCCTTTGAACCTTATTTAAATAAATTATCCATTCCAGGAATAGAAGGCATATCCATTCTGGCAACTGCGTCTAATTCTCTTTCGTTAACATTTGTAGCTTTTTCGATTGCTTTGTTTAGAGTAACAATCAAATAATCTTCTAGTTGTTCTTTATCTTCAAACAAAGAATCATCAATAGAGATCGATTTTATCTTTCTGCTAGCTGTAATAGTAATTTTCAATAATCCGTCAGCGCTTTGTTCATCAATCAAAACAGTATCTAAACGCTTTTTTGTATCTTCAATTTTTTGCTGGGTTTCTTTAAGTTTACCCATCATTCCCATTAAATCCATTTTTGTTGATTTTTTAAATTATTACAGACAAAATTAGTATATTGCTGTGTTAATTCAATAGAATATTTTATGAAAAAATTAATTTTGTTCTGTTGTGTTTGTAGTATTTTTGCGTCTTCATATTAAAAATTAATGCTAATTCAATGCAAAATGATATATCGGCTCCAAAGGCCAAAATAATACCCAAAACATTAAAAAAACATAAAGAATCTAGAATTGACAACTATTTCTGGCTTAACGACAGAGAAAATCCAGAGGTAATTGATTATTTAAATCAAGAGAATTCTTATTACGAGAATATGACTTCTCATACTCAAAATTTAAGAGATAGTCTATTTGAAGAAATGAAAGCAAGAATTAAAGAAGATGATTCTTCGGTTCCTTATTTCTATAATGGATACTTCTACATTACTCGTTTTGAAACAGGGCAGGATTATCCAATTTTTGCAAGAAAAAAAGGAAGTCTTTCTGCAGAGGAAGAAATTCTGTTCAATTGCAACGAAATGGCAAAAGGACACGCTTATTTCAAATTGGGAGGTTTAAGTATTAGTCCAGACAATAAATTTGCCAGTTTTGGAGTCGATATTGTTGGAAGAAGAATTTATACCATTCAAATTAAAAACTTAGAAACAGGCGAAATTTTAGCAGATAAGATAGAAAATGTTACTGGAGCTTCGGTTTGGGCAAACGATAATAATACCATTTTTTACGTAAGACAAGATCAAGTAACCCTTAGAGCGGATAAAGTTTTTAAACATAAATTAAATACAGAATCTGAAAATGATGTTTTGGTTTTTGATGAAGTTGATGATACTTTTAATGTATCGATCAGTAAAGAAAAATCAAGAAAATATATTGTTATTGGTTCTGGAAGTACTTTAACTACAGAATATAGAATTCTTAATTCGAATAATCCAGATGGAGAATTTACAGTTTTTCAACCTCGCGTTCGCGGATTGGAGTACAGTATTTCGCATTACGAAGATTCATTTTATATTTTGACGAATAAAGACAAAGCCACCAATTTTAAATTGATGAAAACGCCTGAAGACAAAACAGGAAAGAAAAATTGGGTTGATCTTATTCCGCACCGAGAAGATGTTTTGTTAGAAGATATCGAAATTTTTAAAAACTATTTAGTTGTAGAAGAGCGTTCTAACGGATTAAATCATATTCGAATCATGCCTTGGGGCGATGAGCCAGATTATTATCTTCCTTTTGGCAGCGAAACATATAATGCGTATACAACAACCAATGTTGATTTTGATACCGATATTTTGCGTTACAGTTATCAATCATTGGCAACTCCTTCTTCTGTAATTGATTTTAATATGAAGACTAAAACCAAAGAAATCTTGAAAGAGCAAGAGGTTTTAGGAGGGAAATTTGATAAGAACAATTATATAGAAGAAAGAGTTTGGGCAACAGCAAGAGATGGTGTAAAAGTGCCAATTTCGATGGTTTACAGAAAAGGATTGGAGAAAAATGGTAAAAATCCGTTGTTGCTTTACGCATATGGTTCATACGGAATTACGATGGACACTTATTTTTCTTCTACAAGATTATCGCTTCTAGACCGCGGATTTGTTTATGCTATTGCGCATATCAGAGGAGGCGAGGACTTAGGAAGACAATGGTATGAAGATGGAAAACTGTTAAAAAAGAAAAATACCTTTACAGATTTCATCGATTGCTCTAAATTTGTAATAGACCAAAGGTATACTTCTCCCGAACATCTTTATGCTGAAGGAGGATCTGCCGGAGGACTTTTAATGGGAGTGATTGTAAATGAAGCCCCTGAATTGTATAATGGCGTTATTGCTCAGGTGCCTTTTGTAGACGTAATTACCACGATGTTGGATGACAGTATTCCGCTTACAACTGGAGAGTATGACGAATGGGGGAACCCGAACAAGAAAGAATATTACGATTATATGTTGTCGTATTCGCCTTACGATAACGTAAAAGCACAAGAATATCCTAATATGTATGTGTCTACTGGTCTTCATGATTCGCAGGTACAATATTGGGAGCCAGCTAAATGGGTTGCAAAATTGCGAGATTTGAAAACAAATAATAAACTTTTGTTTTTAGATACAAACATGGATGCAGGTCATGGCGGGGCTTCGGGACGTTTTGAGGCTTTAAAAGACTTAGCAAAAGAATTTAGTTTTTTATTAGATTTAGAAAAAATTAAAAGCTAATTAGAAATTTTTTGTTAAATTTGCAACCTATCAAGGTTAATTTAGAAAAGGCCTTTGATTAACTATTTTTTTATGAAAGAAGAAATAACTGCTTATAATAATGTTTTAGAGTTAATAGGAAACACCCCCCTTATTAAGCTAAATAAAATTACCGAAGAGTTAGAAGGAAATTTCTACGCAAAGGTAGAAGCTTTCAACCCAGGTCATTCCTCAAAAGATAGAATAGCACTATATATTATTGAAGAAGCCGAAAGAAAAGGAATTCTATCTCCGGGAGATACCATTATCGAGACAACATCTGGTAATACAGGATTTAGTTTAGCGATGGTAAGCATTATTAAAGGTTACAATTGTATTTTGGCTGTAAGTTCAAAATCATCTAAAGACAAAATTGACATGTTGAGAAGTTTAGGCGCCAAAGTGTATGTCTGTCCGGCTCACGTTTCTGCAGATGATGAAAGATCTTATTATAATGTAGCAAAACGTTTGCATGAAGAGACAAAAGGGTCAGTCTACATTAATCAATATTTCAATCAGTTGAATATTGATGCTCACTACAACACTACAGGTCCAGAGATTTGGGAACAAACAAAAGGACAAATTACGCACTTAGTTGCTTGCAGCGGTACAGGAGGAACTATCTCGGGAACTGCAAAATTCTTAAAAGAAAAAAATCCAAATATTAGAATTTTAGGAGTGGATGCTTTTGGATCAGTATTGAAAAAATACCACGAGACAAAAGAATTCGATAGCAAAGAAATTTATCCTTACCGTATAGAAGGTCTTGGTAAAAACTTAATCCCATCGGCTACAGATTTTGATATTATTGATAAATTCATGAAAGTAACCGACGAAGAAAGTGCTCACTCTGCTAGAGAGATTACTAGAAAAGAAGGTTTGTTTGTTGGATATACTTCTGGAGCAGTAATGCAAGCTATTAAACAATATGCTGAAGAAGGAGAATTTACAAAAGACAGTAATATTATTGCGATCTTCCCAGATCATGGTTCTCGTTACATGAGTAAAGTATTCAGCGATGACTGGATGAACGAACAAGGTTTCTTTGATAGTGTTAATGAAGAAGAAGCTCAAAAAATTGAATTTGTAAAGTAATAGTACTTTCCATAATATAGAAACTCCATTCGTAATTTTCGAATGGAGTTTTTTTTGTTGACTACTTTTTTAGTCAAATGGGTATAAGTTAAAATTTATTATTTTATTGATTATACCGTATTTATACGTAGGAAATTATTAATATTGATAAATTTAATTTAAAATTTTAATAATATTTTTGAGTTTTAAAAAATGTATTTCATGGCTGAAATGCATGAAAAACGTTATTTTAACGAGTATTTAGGTAAGTTGTCGGAAATATTTTAGCTCGAAACCATAATAATATAGTTTAGTGGTATTAAAAAAACATAGTTTGTTTAATCCCTAAAATCTACTATTATGAAAAAATTACTACTAACAGTATTGTTTGTAAGTTATTTGAATGTAAATGCGCAAACACCGATTCAGGAATTTAACTTTAATGGTACTTTAAATAATACTGCAAACACCACTTCGTTTATCGGTACCAATAATTTCGTAGCAGACAGAGCTGGAGTTATAAAAGGAGCTCAGCGATTAAATAATAAAGCTCTAGAAGCTGTAATTGACAATCTGCCTCAAGGAAAAAGCTCAAGAACAATTAGTATTTGGGTAAAATTCAATGATATTTCAAACGCAAACTATATTTGGGGCTACGGAAGTCCGTTAAATGCTCAATATTGTGGCTTACTACAGCAAGGAACCACCACTTCTAACTCTGATTTGAGTTTAGCAGCTTGGGGAGCTTCTAATGATGTTATTGTGTCTACACCTCTAGAAAAGAGTGTTTGGTACAATTATACCATTACCTACGAAGGAACTACCTCTAAAATATACCGAGATGGCAAATTATTGAAATATCTAGAAGGTATGGCCAGATCTACTAATGGCACTATTTTTAGATTGGGCGAAATCAATACAATGGTTGGGATAAATGCTGATATAGACGATTTAAAGATTTACGATGTAGCTTTAACTCCAGAGCAGGTAATAGGATTATATGAAAGCGAAAAAGCAACTAATTTGGTTGCGGCTTCTGTAGAAACAAAAACTGCAAAAACTGCGGTAAAAGCAAAAACTTCAAATGAAACGATTATTAGTTCAAGCGATATAAGTGGTGCCTCTAAGACAGTTGAAATTTATTCGCAAGGACAAAAAATAGTAGGAAGTAATGCGGCAAATATTAGCAATCTTCCAGAAGGGACTTATTTATTAAAAATCACCAACACTCCGTCAAAGAAAATTACTTCTAAATAAAGGTTTTTTAGTTTTTAAATGTTAGTTAGTTTTTTTATTGCGCAAGCAATTGGGTTTTTGGAATAGTAAGGAAAGCTTTCTGTGTTCAGAAGGCTTTTTTTAATTTGTTCGATAGGCAAGCTCTATTGAACTTCAAATATTCTTTAAAAGAAAGGTCTTTGATGCGGAAATGTATTTTTGTGAGAATTATGCATTTGTATGTAGGAATTGTTTGGAGATGCTGAATTTTAATTATAGTTTTAACAAATTTTATAAAAATAATAAACGAATTTTAGAACTGTAAAATCTAAAGAATTTAAATTTTACAGTTAATTGCTATTTGCCTTAAACCAAAACTACTCTGATAAAAGCTACTACTATGAAAAAAATATTACTCACTTTAATGTTTGTAAATTTTTTAACTGCGAATGCACAAAATCCGGTGCAGGAGTTTAATTTCAATGGAAATTTAAACAGTGTCGATAACTCCATTTCATTTTTAGGCACACCGCTTTTTGTGAACGATAGAATGGGAAGTCCTAAAAGTGCTTTGCGACTTGTAAATAAAGGGTATCAGGCTGTTGTCGGAGAACTTCCACAGGATAATAAACCCAAAACAATATCGGTTTGGGTAAAATTTAATGCGGTTAACATTCCTAATTATATTTTAGGATATGGCAATGCCGTAAACGGACAGTACTTTGGATTAGTTCAGCAGCCAGTAGTAGGATCTAGCGCAGATGTAAGTTTGGTAGGATGGGGAGACGCGAATAATGTAATTGTTTCTGTGCCTTTAGCAAAAGAGACTTGGTATTTTTATAGTATTACTTATGATGGAAATATTTCCAAGATCTACCGAAATGGCGAATTGCTAAAATCTGCAGAAGGAATTCAGCGTTCTGCAAAGGGTTATATTTTAAATCTTGGAAAATTGAATACCTCAACGAGTATCAATGCAGATATTGACGACTTAAGATTGTATAGTGTTGCCATGACAGACGAACAAGTGAGAGAAGCGTATAATAGTTCGAAACCGAATGGTGCGCCAGTAACCGAAAGCATACCTGTCTCAAGCCCCGCAACTTCAAATGCACCAAAAAAAGCTGTTGCAGCACCTATGCATGCAAAGACTGTAGCTCCCGCGGCTTCAGCGGAAACCAGTAAAAGCGGTAAAACTATTGAGGTTTTTTCACAAGGAAAACAAATAATGAGTGCCAATGCCTCTAATATTACTGATTTGCCTGAAGGGACTTATTTGATCAAGGTTATTAATTCCAGTAATAAAAAATAGTTTTCTGTAAAAAATAAGCCCTCCAGATTTTGGAAGGCTTTTTTTTTATCTCTTTTTCTGCTGACCTGGAGCATAAGCTTTTGCGCTTTTATCTCCGTTCATTTTTTTCGCTTGTCCAGGTGGTATTTTTTTACCAGATGGAGCAGAGTGGTTGTGAACGTGTGTATGCGTACTGCAGCTAATTACACTCAATACTAAGAACAAAAGTACTAGTACTACGACAGCAATGCGGGTGATTTTTGATGTTTGCATTTTTAGTTTTAATTTATTTGAGGTGTTGCAAATATAGTCGAAATGTTATCTTTAGCTATATTTAGGCTTAGTTTAAAATGAGTTCAAATAATGATTGTTATATATTTTATATTAGCTTTGATCTCCTGAATATAGATACATTAAAATGACGATAAAAGAAAAATTTTTAATAATCGGATTTAAAGATTTTGTTCATTTGGATAAGGAAAAACGAGACAGAAAAGAAAGAATTGCTTTTTGCTCTAAATATCTTAATGAAGAGATTTTTCTTTTGCTGGTCAATGATAATGGTATTTGGGAAATCGAAAAAATTGAGGATAACAATATTATCAGTATTACATTAAACAAAAAGAAATCTTCACTTGAAGTGGAAGACTTGCTTTTGTTTTTTAAAAACTATTACTATTCTAAAAATGATTTTTTGAATTTTCTATAAATATTTTTTTTGTGAATAAGATTAAATGAAATTTTCGATTTGTAAAACCGTATGTATAAAAAAGCCATAATAACCTCTATTTTCATGGATATCAAAAATTAAAAGATAAGTGTTATGGCAGTCTTTAAAATTACAAATTTGATACCTGAATGAAAGTAGAGTGTTTGGATCTTCTAAATTTTCTAGTCTAACTATATTGTTTTGGATTAAATCATGATTTGTAATTCGGCCAGTTTCGATTAATGCACTTAAAAAATTAGAGCTTTTGAAAGAAATAATAGCTTCATGTTTTATTACTCCGTTTCCGCAGTAAAAACTGAAATGTAATTCAAAATCTGGAGTTTCAATTGGAAATGATCTTTCTCCTAATTGTATTTTTTTTATAATTGAAATTTTGGTCATAATGGTGACTCGCGATTGATAAACAAGAGAAGCGTTTTGAAAACATTCTTTAGTATTCTAGAAATTCCGTTTTTGTATAATAATCTGTGAAATATGAAAAAGCAGGAGATTTTAAATTGTTATTTCTTTGTAATATCTTCCTCTAGGTTTCTTTAATTTAGCTACTACTTCATCTGTCAATAATGGAGACTCCCAAATGCCAAGAATATACGTAATATCTTCTCCCAGCATATCTTCTCCAGCGCCTCTCGGTTGACAGTCAAATTGCCAACGAAGAAATTCAATCCTTAAATATTCTTTATCGTCCAATTCCATTAAAGTGATATAACCAGGGCAGTCATACAGTTTATGAATTTTTAAAACGCTTTTATAATATCCTTTTAAATTATCGTCTTCTTCAATTTCGAATCCGTATGTTTTGGATAGAAACAATAATTCATCTAAAGTAAAATATTCATCGGAAGCTACGGATGATTTAGCGACTAAATTCTTTGTATAGGTCTTTTTCTCGGAATATTCTACATCTAAGATTTTTATAGAAGGTCTTATCAATTCTGTTTTTATAGAACCTAATCCCTCGGTATCGCCTTCGGCAATTTTAGATTGAACGCAGTAGAAGCTTTCTATTAGTTTCATTTAGAGAATTTTATTGTCAGTTGCATGGCTAACAAATATAGATTTTTATTTTAAAGAGAAAGCTCATAAAGCAAAAAAAGCTCCGGAAAAATCCAGAGCTTTTTAAAATATATTTTATAGAAATATTATTCTTCTTTCATTGTATGATAAACGTTCATTACGTCATCATCTTCTTCGATTTTTTCGATCAATTTTTCAACATCAGCAATTTGAGCTTCAGTTAATTCTTTTGTGATTTGCGGAATACGCTCAAAACCAGAAGAAAGGATTTCAAGACCTCTGTTTTCTAATTCTTTCTGTAAAGCACCAAAACTTCCAAAAGGAGCATAGATTAAGATTCCGTCTTCATCCTCAAAAACCTCTTCAGCACCAAAATCAATCAATTCTAATTCTAATTCCTCAGCGTCGATACCATCTTTTGCAATTCTAAAGTTGCAAGTGTGGTCAAACATAAACTCAACAGAACCTTGAGTTCCCATTGTTCCGTTGCATTTGTTGAAATAACTGCGAATATTAGCTACAGTTCTGTTATTGTTATCAGAAGCAGTTTCAATTAAGATTGCAATTCCGTGAGGAGCATATCCTTCAAACAAAATTTCTTTATAGTTGGCAGTATCTTTGTTACTTGCATTTTTAATTGCGCGCTCCACATTGTCCTTTGGCATGTTGGCAGCTTTCGCATTTTGTATAACAGCTCTTAATCTAGAATTGGCATCTGGGTTTGGTCCACCTTCTTTAACAGCCATTACGATATCTTTACCAATTCTGGTAAACGTTTTGGCCATTGCAGACCAACGTTTCATTTTTCTTCCTTTTCTAAATTCGAACGCTCTTCCCATTTCTAATTTTTAGTTTTGTGATGCAAAAATAAGGTTTTCCTAATTTTTACAAAAACAAAATGGTTCTTTTTTGTTCTAGGTTTCAAGTTTAAAGTTACTTGGTTTGTGTTGAATTTATCCGCAAAGTGCGCTAAGGTTTACGCAAGGTTTGCAAAGCTTTATTTATATAGCTTTGTGAACTTTTTTATTTTATACCTTAACTTAAAAATTTCTTTGTGTAAACCTTAGAGGTTAAACCTGAAACCTGAAACAAAACCATTATTTACTAATTCCATTAAATTCGTTGATGATGTTTACAGCCTCGTTGAGGTACGGATTTGTTTTAAGGTTATCCATTTGATATTGATTAATCGTTTTGTCATTTGGATAAGCACCTAGAAGAAACTGATTAACGCTAGAATTGTACACATCAAGCGGATTATTTTCATCATTAAAAGTATTGATCTCTGTCCAAAGTGCACCTAACGTCTTTTTCTGCTTGAAAACCGAATCTAATGTCATTGGAATTTCCGCTTTAGGAGCATTCACGAGCTGATCTATTTTAAGATTAATCTTTTTAATGTTGTTGAAAAAGTAGTTGTCTGACAATCTCTGCGAGCTGTTTTTAGCAATTTTGTCTATCAAATTTCGTTTTACATACGTCTTGTATTTTAAGAAAGGTTCGATGCTATCGTTTTTTATCGCCGTCGGAAAGTCGCTTTCTTTTTGGTATACATCTTCATAAAACTCAGGCAGTACAACATCTGGTTTTACGCCAATATATTGGTGGCTTTTACCTGTAATCCTGTAAAATTTATTGATTGTAATTTTTAAGAAATCCGTGGCTTTATCTTCTTCAAGCGGAAGAATAGTCTGCATAGTGGCTTTTCCAAGCGTATTGCTTCCTAGCAAAAGGGCACGGTTATAATCTTGCATAATAGAAGCAAAAAACTCACTTGCTGAAGCCGTATTACTATTTACCAGAACTACAATTGGACCTCGATAAATAACGCCTTTAAACGGATCGTTAATGACAGATTTCTCTTTTTTGTTGTCAATTACAATCGAAAGCGGACCGTAATCTACAAACATTCCAGCCAGTTTTATCGCTTCTTCCATAGAGCCGCCGCCGTTGTCTATAAGATCAATAACAAGCCCTTGTATGCTGTCTCTTTGCAGTTTTATGACCTCGCGCGCCACATCATCTGCACAGCCTTTTCTGCTGTTGCCATCGAGATCGGCATAGAAACTCGGAATTTTTACATATCCAATTTTACTGTCTTTGCCAATGATGAAACTGAAAACAGAATTTTCTTCATCTTTCATCATTTGTTTTTCTATAAAAACATCAAAACTTTTGCCCGAATTGCGTTTTAAAGTAAGTGTAATATGTTTGTTATTTTCAGATAAAATCATGGACGATATAGACTCCAATGAGGCACAAGAAACCTGAAGTGTTTCTTTCTGATTGGAAATCGAAATAATCTGATCGCCTTTTTTTATCTGTCCTGTTTGATAAGCTGGTCCATTTGGATCGATTTCATCAATAATAATTTCATTTTTCTCGTTGAGGTTTACCGTCATTCCAAGCGACAAATGTTCTTTTGACAAAGAAGCAACAAAACTCGTTTTAGAATCATCACTAAAATAAGCCGTATGAGGGTCAAAATACGTGCAGAAGAAATTGTATAGTTTTTCTTCTTGTTTGGTATTAGAATCTATTAGCGAATTAAAACGGCAGATTTCATTTGTAAGAATTTGATTTTTAGAAGCTTGTTCGATAGATTTGAAATTGGTTTTTAAAGAATCGAGATTGTCGCTCGTTTCAACAATATCATCTAAGATCTGATAACGCAATTTTTTAACCCAAACCTTTTCTAAGTCTTCTTTCTTCAAATAAAAAGCAAAAGATTTTTTATAAAAACGAATGGTATCTTTCTTCGTATAATCAATCGGAATGCTCTGAATTTTTTCTAAAACTTTTTTAGTGCGTATAAGGCCGTTTATGTAGGTAGCTTTGATATCGGTAAGAAAGCTGCAGTCATTCTTTAAAATTAAATTATCGAGATTGTAACGATATTTCTGAGCCAATTCGTCATATTCGCTCTTAAAGAAGATATTGCGTGAAGGGTCAAGTTCGTTAATAAGATTGTCAAAAACAAACACAGAAAGGCTGTCATCAACCGGTTTTGGTCTTAAGTGTTCTGCCTGAATAAGCGCATTTATTTTGTTTAATATTTCACAAGTTTCTGCGCTGTTCTGACCAAAAGATATAGTTGATGTCAGCAAAAAAAGGAGTAGTGAAATCTTTTTCATAAATGGAAATTCGTGGGTTCATGATTAAAGTTACACTAATTTTTTTACAAATTGTAGGTTTTTTAGCAAAATATCGACAATGAAAAGTTTTTAATCGTTAAACGAACACACGCTAAATAATTTAACTCGAATTTGCCTATTTTGAAGAAAAAAAAATGCGTTACAATCGTAACGCATTTTTAAACTATAAAGTCAAAACTTATTTCTTGTAAAACGGTAATTTAACCACTTTTGCAGGAACATCATTTTTTCTGATTCTAATAAAAATATCGCTGTCAACCGTACTGTTTGCAACGGTTACATATCCTAAACCAATTCCTTTATTCATAGAAGGAGACATAGTTCCAGAAGTTACAATTCCGATTACTGCTCCAGAACCATCAACGATTTCGTAATCATGTCTTGGCACAGCGCGCTCTTGCATTTCAAAAGCAACTAATTTTCTTGTAACACCGGCTTCTTTTTGTTTTTTAAGCGCTTCAGAATTGGTGAAATCTTTTGTAAATTTCGTAATCCATCCTAAACCAGCTTCAAGAGGAGAAGTGGTATCATTAATGTCATTTCCGTAAAGACAGAATCCCATTTCTAAACGTAAAGTATCACGTGCAGCAAGACCAATTGGCTTAATGCCAAAAGAAGCTCCGGCTTCAAAAACTTTATTCCAGATCGCCTCAGCGTCTGCATTTTTGCAATAGATCTCAAACCCACCAGAACCAGTATAACCAGTAGCAGAAATAATGACATCGCTAAAACCTGCAAAATCGCCTACTTCAAAATGGTAATAGGTAATAGCAGACAAATCAACAGAAGTTAAAGACTGCATAGCTTCAACCGCTTTTGGACCTTGAATTGCCAATAAAGAATAATCATCAGAAACGTTTTTCATTTCAACTCCCAAATCATTGTGAGAAGTAATCCAGTTCCAGTCTTTTTCAATATTTGAAGCATTTACAACTAGTAAATACTCTTCCTCTTTCATTTTATAAATAATCAAATCGTCAACAATTCCGCCTTCATTATTTGGAAGACAAGAATATTGCGCTCTACCAATTGTCAAAGTAGACGCATCGTTTGAAGTCACTTTTTGAATCAAAGCCAAAGCATTTGGACCTGTCAGCAAAAATTCACCCATATGCGAAACGTCAAAAACTCCTACGCTGTTACGAACCGTTTCGTGTTCAGCATTAACCCCTTCATAAGTGATAGGCATATTATAACCAGCAAAAGGAAGCATTTTCGCTCCTAAACCTTCATGTATGTGCGTAAGCGCAGTATTTTTCATTGTGTTGTTTTATAAAATTGTTTTGCAAATCTATTCAAAAAATATCAAATTTGAATGTCTTAAATTATAAATTTCGCAATAATTAGGAGCTATTTCCTGCTATCCGCTATATCTTTTTGTTTTTAAAGAAAAAACAAAAAGGATGCCGCTACTATCAGGGCTAGGGCTAACAGTTTCAAAAGAACAATCATGATTTCGATTTTTTCCGTAATTTTATTATATAAAAGTATTCAAATGAAATCATCGTATTTAATTACAAAAGAAGAGATTCTGAAATTATACAAACCAATAGATTCCAAAGCGCACAAGGGAACACAAGGTCATGCGGTGATTATTGCCGGAAGTTATGGCAAAATAGGAGCAGCGGTTTTAGCCTCAAAATCCTGTCTAAAAACAGGCTGCGGACTCGTAACAACTTTTGTACCCAAATGCGGTTACCAGATCCTTCAAATCTCCATTCTAGAAGTGATGGTTGCAACCGATGAAAACGTCAATTTTATAACCAATATTCATCTGCCATTAATTCCGCAAGCAGTTGGATTTGGCCCAGGAATAGGGAAGGAACTCGGAACGCAAAAAGCTTTATTTGAGTTTTTAAGAGTCAATAAAGCGCCTTTGGTTTTAGATGCCGATGCATTGAATATCATTTCAGAAAATTTATCATGGTTAGAATTGGTTCCAGAAGACACGATTCTAACACCTCATCCAAAAGAATTAGAACGTTTGATTGGAAAATGGAACTCTGAAGCCGAGAAATTTCAAAAAACAATTGCTTTTTCAGAAAAATATAAAGTGATTGTGGTTATGAAGGGCGCACCAACATTCATTATCAATAGAACTTCGGTATACGAAAATACGACTGGAAATGCAGCGTTGGCAACAGCAGGAAGCGGAGACACATTAACCGGAATCCTCACAAGTCTTCTAGCACAAGGCTACGAACCCAAATACGCCTCAAAATTTGGCGTCTACCTCCACGGACTAACAGCCGATCTAGCTCTCCCAAAAACGGGCTATGAATCTTTTACAGCGTCTACAATTATTAAGTATTTAGGAAAAGCTTTTTTGGAATTAGAGAATTAGAGAATTAGAGAATTAGAGAATGTGTCAATTAGATAATTAGTTGTAAGTTTTGTCATCCTGAGGAACGAAGGATCACAAAAGAAACTCTGCACAGTAACCATAAAGTAATTTGTCAATCTTTGTCGAGCTCCTAGTGTGATCCTTCGTTCCTCAGGATGACAAGTCAAATGTTTTATTCTGCAATAAAAAACTTTGTGACCTTTAAAAAAAGCAAAGCAAACTCAAAAAAACTCAGCGCTCTTTGCGTAAAACCTCCGTGGACTTTGCGCTACAAAAAAACTTCTCAGTTAGAAAAAAAAATCTAAAATCTACCCTCTATAATCTAGAATCAAAAATTGTAAGTTTGTAATGTCAAAGATTAGGAACTTAGCAACTCAGAACCTTAGCATCTTTGAATCTTAAAAAAAATGAAAAACAACTTCGATCTCAGAACGGTAAACGTCATGCGATATATAACGCCACTGCGTGAAGGCGGTTCTTTACCTGCTTTAGCAGAAGCCGATGACGATTTTAAATACGTATTAAAATTTAGAGGAGCCGGACACGGCGTAAAAGCCTTAATCGCTGAATTAGTTGGCGGACAAATAGCAAAAGCTTTAAAACTACAATTGCCAGAATTAGTATTCGCCAATCTCGATGAAGCTTTCGGAAGAACCGAAGCTGATGAAGAAATTCAGGATTTATTGCAAGGAAGTCAAGGGTTAAACTTAGCGCTTCACTTTTTATCTGGTGCTATTACTTTTGATCCTGCTGTAACCACGGTAGATACTAAATTGGCTTCGCAGATTGTTTGGCTAGACGCTTATATTACAAACGTAGACAGAACTTTCAAAAACACCAATATGCTGATTTGGCATAAAGAATTATGGCTGATTGATCATGGTGCGTGTTTGTATTTTCATCATTCTTGGAACAACTGGGAACAGCATGCTAAAAGTCCGTTTGCATTGATAAAAGATCACGTTTTATTGCCACAAGCTTCGCTATTAAAAGAAGTCGATGCCGAATTTAAAGCCATTTTAACCCCAGAAATTTTAGAAGAAATTGTCAATACAATTCCGTTAGACTGGCTGCAATGGGAAGATGCTGACGAAACTCCAGAAGCATTGCGAAATGTTTATTTGCAGTTTTTAAAAACAAGATTAGAGAATTCAGAAATATTTGTAAATCAGGCTCAAAATGCAAGATAATCACTTATACGAATATGCTGTGATTCGTGTTGTGCCAAGGGTAGAGCGCGAAGAATTCCTGAATATCGGAATCATTTTGTTTTGCAAAAAAGCCAAATTTATTAAGGTTCTTTTTCATTTAAATAAAGAAAAAATACAAGCGCTTTCTTCGGATTTCGACATCGAACAGTTAGAATGCAATTTAACTTCACTGGTTAAAATTGCTAACGGAGCCAAAGACGGCGGTCCAATTGCCGAATTTGAAATTCCAGAGCGTTTTAGATGGTTAACCGCAATTAGAAGTTCGGCAATTCAAACGTCAAGACCTCATCCGGGTTTGAGTCAGGATTTGGAGAAAACGATTCAACGTTTGTTTGAAGAGTTGGTTCTTTAGTGAAAAGGGGCAAAGGGGCAGAGGTTCAAAGTTACAAAGGTTTTTTGTAGAGACGGACTGCAGTGCGTCTAACATTACAATTTAAAAATCTCGTAAAAAGTTATTATTCAAGTAAAATAATTTATTCCCATTTTTGTCATTTCGACGAAGGAGAAATCACACTAGAAACTCCGCAATCTTAATCGCCAATCTTTGTCGAGTTACGCGTGTGATTTCTCCTTCGTCGAAATGACAAACGGTATAAAACCTGAAACCTGAAACAAAAAAACAAAGCCACACATTATAATAATGCATGGCTTTAAAAACTAAACTAACTCATATTTTGCTATCCAGAGGCAATTAAAAAGAGCCGCAAACATTTCCTCCTAAAGTAGGTCCTGCATTGGCGGAAACATCAGCTTTAACCGCAGTTTTAGCCAATTTTACGATTGAGTAAGGCGGAGTAAAAGCAGTACCACTTCCAGCCTGAGTTCCTGTTACACTTGTAAATACGTTATCAGTAGCAGTAACGGCAGTATAACCTGACATTAAATCGATTGGATTTTTTACACCTTCAAAAACATTGCTTTCTACGAAAATATTCGCTTCAAAACCTGCAGCGATACATTTGTTGCTTACTGTGCTGTTAAAGAAACTGTTTACAATATGCACTTTTCCAAAACGAACTCTTGGCATTCTTTCTTTACAGCCTGGAGCCCACCAGCATCTTGCAAAAGTGATTCTCAATTTACCGCGATCAGCAGTTGCACCATCGCTTGAACCAATTAAATTTGAATATCTATGATCATCTGATCCTCCAGAACCGCCTGCTTTTGGTGGTTTTAAATAATGAAATTTAGAATACGTAACCGAGATATAATCTGATTTGTTTTTGATGTCGAAGTTTCCATCAACACCA
The DNA here is from genome assembly GCF_023272795.1 of Flavobacterium humidisoli. Taxonomy (NCBI): domain Bacteria; kingdom Pseudomonadati; phylum Bacteroidota; class Flavobacteriia; order Flavobacteriales; family Flavobacteriaceae; genus Flavobacterium; species Flavobacterium humidisoli. Next base: position 3,341,048 of record NZ_CP096829.1, read on the forward strand.
TCTCTAAATTCGCAATGATCTACCCAAACGTTTGTACATTCGTCAAGGATTGCATTATCCCATCCGTCAGTGTCGTAAGCGCCTGGACCTTCAAAAATCAAGTTTCTGATGATGATGTTTTTACATCTTTTAATGTTGATGATTCCAGAACCATCTTTGGTTTGATTCGTTGAAACTAATTTTGCTCCACTTGCTCCATAAATTGTTTTTCCAGTTTGATCTTGAAAAGACAATCTTGTTGTAATTGTAATGGTTCCAGAGACTTTAATCACTTTTACAGAAGTGTTCTCAATAGCCGATTTCAACTGAGCATAAGTAGTAACTGTAGTTTCGGCAGCAGAGCCACCACCTGTTGTGCCTCCGTTTTGAGAAGCCCATCCAGGAACTTCAGCACAGTTTCCGATTTTACCCGTTGGATTGGTTGCAGGTGTTTCAACGGTTGTTTCATTTGTTGGAGTACTTGCTTCAGTGTTTGAAGCGATTTCTTCAGAATTACATGCCGTAAATCCGAAAATCAATGCTGCAGCGAACATTGAAAGTTTTGATTTTAAGTTCATAATAAGTTTGGTTATTTATAAAAGTTTAACAACGCAAAACTCAATATTATTTATAGGAAAAAAGTTGAACAAGTTCAAACTTTTACAAAAAAATCTACGAAATGTGTTTTTTTTAACACTTGTAAATTTACAAAAATGCACAAATAGCGTATTTTTACGTAATCGATTACATTGATTTTAAGCCCCTAATTAAGATGAGTCGATAAACAAACTTATTCCTTAAACAAAAACCACAAAAATGTACAACCTACTAAGAAAAAACATTGAAAGGAAAATTCCGCTCACAGATGAAGAATGGGATATTATTGTCTCTAAAGCAGAATTGATAAAGCTGAAAAAGAATCAGTTTTTGCAAATTCAAAATTCTCATAATAGTTATGAGGGATTCATTTTGAAAGGATCATTTAAAACCTACATTCTAAACGAAAACGGAACTGAAACGGTCATTTTCTTTTCTTTCGAAAACGAATGGATGTGTGATCTGGAAAGTTTTTATCACCAAAAGCCCACAACGTACAACATTAAAGCAATTGAAGACAGTGAAATAGTGGTCATCAATAAAATGCAAAAAGCGTATTTGTTTGCTGTAATTCCGAAGCTTCTTAAGTTTCATGTCCTAATGATCGAAAGAGCCAATGTTGCCATTCAGCAGCGGCTTTTAGATGTACTCAACAAAACCTCAAAACAGCGTTATCTTGATTTTAAAGAGCGTTACCCGCAAAAGGTAAGTTCGATAAATAATAAGAATCTTTCTTCCTATTTAGGTGTTTCGCATGAGTTTTTATCGAAGATTAAAAAGGAGATGCTAAGATCCTGAGATGCGATAGTTCTAGGTTCTTATTTCACGCAGATTTTTTAGGCTCTTTTGTCATTTCGATCCCGAGGCTTCGGGAGAGAAATCTTCGCACGTAACTCCGCAAAGTATCTCGCCAATCTTTGTAGAGCTTCTAGCGAAGATTTCTCCTTCGTCGAAATGACAAACTATATGGCTTTTTGCTTAAAATACTTTGCGTCTTCGCTCCAGATAGCTATCAGAATTGCGAGATTAAAAAACTTAGCGAATCTTTGAGAAATTCTCTGCGAATCTCTGTGGAATAAATTTAAACCAATTTTGTTCTCTCGATTAAAAATCCAATATTCCAAAGAGACATTCATTAGAAAAATGAAGCCTTATATTTTCCTTTTCTTCATTTTCAATAAACAATAAATCATAAGGTTCTAAATCGTACGGCTTTTCATTAACTGTAATAACTGTTGTATCTAAAGAAAACAAAATTACTATGTCAGCATTACAATTCTGATTGTTGCTCGCTATTTCGAGTTTATGATGAGATGTTTTTTCAGAAACCATCCAATTAAAATCAATGCCTTTTGTAAAAGAAGTTACCTCATCATCCGAATTAAATTCTATGATTTCATATTTCCTATATGCTTTTTTTTCTTTGTTTATCTCAATCTCTAAGCCATTATCAAGCATAACCAAATATCGGTAATAGCCTTTAAATTTGGTAAACTCTGAAGGTACTTCCTCTATTGTAGCACTGCTTATTCTAAATACAAAATCTCTATCGGCATACTTTGCCATTTTGGGATAGATCATATATTCATATGTCAATCCGCCACTCCAAACAGAAGCTTTACTATCTTTTTTAGGAAAAACGTGTACGTTCATTTTCTGTTTTTTTTAGTATTTAATCTCAATTTTGTCATTTCGACTGAAAGGAGAAATCGCACTAGAAGCTCGACAGAGATTGGCGATTCTGTTTGCGGAATTCCAGGTGTGATTTCTCCTTCGTCGAAATGACAAACTGTATGGAAACTTTGCGTTTAAACCTGAAACTTGAAACAAATAAAACTAAATCTTCTTCTCCAAATAGATAAACTCCAAAGGCACATCAGAAATCGTAACGTGAATTTCGCTTTGTGGGAAAGCTTCTCTTTTACCAGTATCAGCATAACCGTGGCGTTTGTACCAAGCCACAAGTTCTTCACGAACCGAAATAACGGTCATAATAATACTCGATAATCCTAAAGTTTTAGCATGATTTTCGGCTTCTGCCAAAAGCTTTTTCCCGATGCCGCTGTTCTGAAGTTCTGGCGAAACCGTCAGCATTCCTAAATACAATTGATGTCCTTTTTCAACCAACAAAACCGAACCAATAATCTTGTCATTTTCTGTAAATTTCAGAATCGTATTTTTTGGATCCAGAAAGATTTCGGTCATTTCGGGTTCGTCGGTTCTTTTTCCTTCTAGTAAATGCGCTTCGGTTGTCCAGCCTTTTTTGGAAGTTTCACCTCTGTATGCTGAGTTTATTAAGATGGTTAATGCTGGAATGTCTTCGATTGTTGCTTTTGTAATCATATTAAGCTGACTGTATTATAAATATAAATGGTTTCCAGATTTAACTGGAGAAAATTTGAATTGCCTCCAGCTTTAGCTGGAGGAACAAAGTTAGAGCAGAAAATGGCTTTAGCCTAATCTTTTGTGTTTTTTGGCTAAAGCCGATTTAGTTTGCAAAAACAAAACCTCCAGCTAAAGCTGGAGGCAATTGATTTTTTGCTTTATGTAAATATCTTTAGCTTCAATTAATACTTTGGAGTATTTTCTTTAACTTTTTCTAGTAATTGATTTTCTTTTTCAATCACCTTTTCAAAAGGAGATTTTTTAGGTAAATGATCGTTTTGATATTTTTCTATAAGAGGAAGAGTTAAAACAATTTTCAAAGCAGTATGATAATTGGTTATTTCAGTTCTTTTCTTGTTAATAGTAGTTACCAGACTCTCGATTTCAGCTTTTTTAGAATCATATCTATCTGAACTTTTACTAATTAAATTTAGAATTTTCTTTTTCAATATACTATCTCTGATACCTTCAGTGTTACCTTTGGCAGAGCCATAGTAACTATAAGATTTATCGTCGTAATTATTAAAAATCTCAGTAGTATCTCTAGGATTTATTTCATTTAATTCATCTTCTAAAGTTTTTAGTTCAGGAGATTTATTTACAAGTTCCTGATATAAATCATCTACTAAATCATTTCTACTTTTAAATCTTCCTATGTCAATACTCTTCTCTTGTAAGGCGCTTGGTTCTTCTTTACTCCCGTCGTTACTTTCACTTTTTTGGCAAGAGATTAAGAGAAGTAATGAAGATAATAGTAATGGTTTTTTCATGGTTTAATTTTTACATTAGATAAAAACGAATCTACAAAAACTTCCTGATTTCTTAATCATTCAAATATTCCCCAAATATACCTATCGTCTACAATTGCATTTGGATTTTCGCTTACTTTTTCTAAGAAAAGGCTGAAGTTGTTATAAGTTCTTAGCTTATAAATTAATTGTTGGCCTTCATGGTCTATAATTATTTTCCAGACTCTTCTTTTGTTAATAGTAACCATAGTTCTTCTCGCTTCAATAATTGCGGAGAGAGGATACTTAATTACAGGCTCATTTGATTTTATTAGGTATAAATTATTTTCATCGAAGTAAAAAACCGTAGTGTTAAAGATGAATTTTTCTAAACCCCAGAAAAATGGTGTTGGTGCTGATAATCTACATAGAGTCCACAAATCGAGACCTGTTCTTTTCTTAAATTCTATTGCTCTTTTTTCTCTATAGTAATCAACCCAAGATTGAACTTTCGGGTAACAGATAAGAGAAATAATAATTAATGCTAAAAAGACCAGAACAATGTTTGTACCCATTTTAAATTTTATTGTTTTTTAATCAAACATAATCAAATTTTAAAAAGAAAGCCACAGAGAAAGTATTTTTTAGATTTATTGAATGGTAAGTTTGAAAAACAATAATTTATGTGAAATATGAAATACGTATCTTACAAAAACAACTTTGTTTTTTACCGAAATCTATTTTCGTTTCAGAATTTTAAATATCTTTGAATTATGAGTACAGCAATAAAACCAAAACATATCGGCAGAAATATAAGCCGTATCAGAGAGCTTAAAGATATGAAACAGGAAGCACTGGCACAGGCTTTAGGAATGAGCCAGCAGGCAATTTCTGTTATTGAAAACAGCGAAACTGTAGACGAACAAAAACTAATTGAGATTGCAAAAGCTCTTGATGTTTCTGTTGAAGCAATTAAAAACTTTTCAGAAGAAGCGGTTTTTAATATTATTGGAAATAGTTTTCAAGATCATGGTGCTATTACTACAGGCAATTACGGTTGTACTTTTAATCCTTTAGATAAAGTGGTTGAACTTTACGAACGTTTGGTGCAAGCTGAAAAAGATAAAGTAGAGTATTTAGAGAAATTATTGAACGGGAAATAAACGTTTTGAAGATATATTGAATTGAGAAGAGACCTTTGATGAGGTCTCTTTTTTATTTTAAACTTTTTGAGTGATGTGGCTAGATTTAGAATGAGGTGTGTTTAATACATGTGCAGGTATTAATTTTTTGTTAAAAATACATGTTTCACTTGTAATTTTTAAAAATGTTTGTATCTTTGTCTAAAATTATGAAATATGAAGTCGGTAAGAATAAAAAAAGATAGAAGAATGATAAGTCTTGTTCAGCTTAGTAAGAGAACAGGCTTGCCACAATCTACAATTATTGCAATTCTTAATGAATCTGGTTATAATGTTTTTGGAGATGGATCATTTACTTTTCTAGATCAAAATCAAGTTAGAATAATTTCGGGTTTTTATGTTAAAGCCGTTAATTCATTATTTCAGGATTTTAAAAATAAACGAAAAAGAGGTTTTGAAAATTCAGCTAATTATTTTAGTTTTTTTCTAAATTTCATTAAGCAAGAAGATTTGTTTTTTGATAAACTAAGTTTATCATTTATTCCAATTCTTGATTGTAATTTAGATAATGATTTAATTATAAATTTCTTTTATAGAAATGTTTATGTAATACAAACCAAAACGATTTCTAGAGATAACTTTTTTGTAATAACTAGAAAGATATTGAAAAAAATTAGTTTAAAAATCAATAAAATTAATAAAGATTTAAGGGCTTTTTTATCTCCAATTTTAATTTCAAATCATTATTATATTTTTACAGATGATGAAGATATTTCGAGAATCAAAAATTCATTTTTTTGCTTCTCTTGGAATAACTTTAGAAGAGAAGCTTTTATAAAATTCAACATTTATTTTAAGCAAATCTCATGGAAAAATATAAATTACTCATAGAAAATATAAAACAAAGTGACTTATCTGAAGAAGATAAAAATACATTAATTTCAAAATTATCGGATAATCAATTAGATTTAGACGATTTTATAAAAGGTTTTCTCGGAATCTGTTCAATCAGTAAAGAGATATTAAAATTGTTCGGAATTGATATCTGAGCTTAATTAACTAGTTATGAATATAGGGAATGCAATAAAATTGTTAAGAAAAGAAAAGAAAATGGGGCAAAGAGATTTGGCAGAGAAATGTGATATTTCTATAAATGCTCTAAGTCAGATTGAAATTAATGCCTCTTTTCCGCAGAAAAGTACAATCGAAAAGATATGTAAGGCACTTGATATTCCAGTATCTTACTTATTATTTTTTTCAATAACAGATGAAGATATTCCGCTAGAAAAACAAGAAATTTTTAATGTGTTAAGTAAAACAATTAAAACAGTTCTTGTTGAGAAAGTCAAGTAATAATTTTATGATTCTTTCTTAATATGCCTTACAGATATAAGCCACAATTACAAAAGAATAAACACGTAATTGTGGCTTTAAAATTTTATAAAAAAGATGATATTTCCTCCTGCTGACGCGAGCGTCCCGCTCGTGCCTATTGTGGAAAATCATATTTAATATTTACAACTAACAAACCAAAAAAGATGAACGAAAAAGTATTTGAATTAGAACAGAGATTTCAACCTTTTTTATTGGGCAATGATTATACATTTGTTGGACCTGAAGATCAAAATTTACTAATACAACCATTTGCATCTAATGCAAATTTAATTGCACCTGTGGTAGCTTTATCTAGGACAATACACCATGCTCTTTCAAATAAAGAAGCGACATTAAAAGCTTGCCAACTGTTACCTGCTGGAACGGAGTTAAGAGTATATGTAGTTGTATCTAATGGACACACGACATTGATGCATGCAAGTATTGACGAATACTGTAGAAGAAACAAAATCGATTTTGAAATTTGACAAATGACTGACAATTTAAATTTTAAAAATTTAGGAATTTTGTTTACATTTTACTCCATAGTCTACGTTTTCGTATACTATGGGTTTTATGGTGTTAATATTTTTTATTATACTGATTTACAAGGTGTTTTGACACTTTTTCTTAGTAATATGATTAAAATCCTGATTTTTGTGACTATTGTTTTAATCGCTTGGATGGGCATTTCGGAAAAAAATATTGTCGTTAGTCAGGCATTCAATAAAGTTTCTTTAAGAAGAACATTATACATTTTAATATTACTTCTGGTAATTTTTGTTGGCGCATGGGCTCTTCTGCTATCAGGTATTAGAACTCCCTTACAAAAGAAGGCAATATTTATTGCTTTTATAGCAGTGGGCATTCTATCCGCGATTGATAGATTAAGCAAATTAATTTTCTTTAAATTTAAAATATCAGCAAACAAGCTTAAGATGTATTTTTTTGTTTTGTTAATAGTACCATATTTCATGTGTCAACTGATTTTACTGGAAGTAAACTACTTTCCGAAAACTGATCATTTATTTTTTTGCTATAATGAATATAAAACCGTAGAAACAGGGGAGAAATTCAATCAATATTTGATTGGGAAAACAAATGATAATATTTTTATCTATGACAAATCCAAAAATCAAACCCTTATTTATGAAATGAGTAACGTGAAAGATTTTATAATTTTTGATGCGCCAGCTCCCTATTTACTTCCTAGTATTGGAGCTCCTATGCCAGATAAAGCACCATAAAAAAAAACGGCTTACAAAGCCGTTTTTTAATATAACATATTTAAGCGAACTAATCTAAAAACGCCTTCAACTCCTCATAAGTCCCAATCTTAACACTAACTTTTTCCTCATTAATAACACTCTCAATTTGTTCAGGAATAGAAAGCGTAATGCCCAAAGCAGGTTCAACAACATCCAGAAATTTAATAGGATGCGCCGTTTCTAAGAAAACACCAATTGCGTTGTCATGTTTTTTCAATTCTTTTTTCAAACCTAAATAACCAACAGCGCCGTGCGGTTCTGCGATATAACCGTTTGTGTTATAAATTTTCTTTAGGGCTTCGAGTGTTTGTTCGTCTGTATAGCTGTAAGAAGAGAAATCTTTTTCGAAAGCCTTTAAATCATTATTATATAATTCCTGAATTCTAATAAAGTTACTTGGGTTTCCAACGTCCATGGCGTTAGAAATTGTGGCTTTAGAAGGTTTCGGGTCGTATTTTCCATTTTCTAAGAATCTTGGTACGGTGTCGTTTACGTTTGTAGAAGCTACGAAATGTTCAATTGGCAAACCTAATTTCTTTGCCATAATTCCGGCGCAGATATTCCCGAAGTTTCCGCTTGGGCAAGAGAAAACTAAAGGTTTGTTTTGGCTTTTCAAAGCTTTGTAAGCAAAGAAGAAATAAAACATTTGCGGTAACCAGCGCGCAATATTGATCGAGTTTGCCGAAGTCAGGTTTTTGTGCGCTAAAGTTTCATCTAAAAACGCTTTTTTTACCATATCCTGACAATCGTCAAAAACACCGTCAACTTCAAGCGCTTTAATGTTTTGCCCTAAAGTCGTCAATTGTTTTTCCTGAATATCGCTCACTTTTCCTGACGGATATAAAATGACAACATCAACGCCGTCAACGCCAAGAAATCCGCTGGCAACGGCTCCGCCTGTATCTCCAGAAGTCGCTACTAAAACGGTGTTTTTAGCATCTTTTTTATCTTTATTGAAATAGCCCAAACAACGAGACATAAAACGTGCTCCAACGTCTTTAAAAGCCATTGTCGGCCCATGAAATAATTCTAACGAATAGATTCCGTCTTCGACTTTCACAACAGGAAAATCAAAAACTAAAGTTTCGGCAATAATTTCTTTTAGTTTTTCAGCAGGTATTTCATCGCCTACGAATTGTTTAATCGCTTCAAAAGCAATTTCTTCGTGGCTTAAACTTTCAATTTTATCAAAAAATGAAGGGTCTAAAGACGTGATGCTTTCTGGGAAATATAATCCTTTATCACTCGCTAATCCTTGTATAACAGCTTCTTGAAAAGAAACTTTTGGGGCATTGTGGTTTAAACTGTAGTATTTCATTTTTTTTTATTGCTTTAGGCTTTAGATTTTAGATTTTTGGAAGGAAATTCCAAATTTTTAAATTCCAAATTCCAATAATTTATATTTTCAATTATGTTTTGCTTTTGTCAGGTTGAGCGAAGTCGAAGCCCCGCAAAGTGTAGACATAAAGTTTGTCATTTCGACTGAAAGGAGAAATCGCACTCGAAACTCCGAATTGAAATTCGCCAATCTTTGTCGACAAACTAGTGCGATTTCTCGTTCCTCGAAATGACAAACTGGACGGTTATGCTTTGTGTTTATACTTTGCGTTGGCTTCGACTTCGCTCAGCCTGACAAACGCTACGTATTTATTTTTAATTCTAAATTTTTAATTTTTAATTGAATTAAAGAATTCTTACTCCATCAGGGTTTATTTTCGAAACATGAATTTCATATGGTAAACTCATTTTTTCGTACACTTCGCTCATGGCTTTTGCGATTTGGTCTGCGGTTTCTTTTCCTCTGCTTAATGCGAAAATTGATGGGCCAGAACCAGAAATTCCAGAACCTAAAGCGCCGTTTTCGTAAGCCGTTTGTTTGATTAAATCGAAACCTGGAATTAAAACACTTCTTAGAGGCTCAACGATTTCGTCATGAAGCGATCTTCCGATCAAATCGTAATCTTTAGTGTAAAGACCTGCAACCAATCCGCCTACATTTCCCCATTGCATAATGGCGCTTTTTAGGGAAACATTTTGTTTTAAAACCGAACGTGCATCAGACGTTTTCAATTCAATCTGCGGGTGAACCACCGTTGCGTACAATTCCTCTGGACTGTCAATTCTGATAATATCAAGCGGCGCATAACTTCTTACCAAAGTAAATCCGCCTAAAAGGGCAGGAGCAACGTTGTCGGCATGCGCGTTTCCGCTGGCTAATTTTTCGCCCTGCATCGCAAACTGAACCAAATCTTTACGAGAATAAGGTCTTCCTAATAATTCATTAATTCCGAAAACCGCTCCAGCAGAACTTGCAGCGCTGCTTCCGATTCCGCTTCCGGCTTTGATATTTTTGTAAATTTCAATTTCAAATCCGAAATCTAGTTCGTCTAAAGTTTCAAGCATGGCTAAAGCTGCAACTCCAGAAACGTTTTTCTCGGTTTCCAAAGGCAGATCGGCACCCACAATTTTTGTGATTCGAACTCCTTTTTGATCTACTTTTCGAACAATCATTTCATCGCCCGCATTGTCTAAGCAAAGTCCAAGTACGTCAAATCCGCATGAGAGGTTTGCGATAGTTGCTGGGCAAAATAGTTTTATTTCTTTCATTTTTGGTTGGTTTTGCCACGAAGGCACAAAGTCACAAAGTTTTTATTTTTTTTTTGCCACGAAGGCACTAAGTTTTTTTATTATTAAGAATTTAAGTTTCTGAGCTTAAAAAACTTAAAAACTTAGCGCCTTTGCGTCTTAGCGGCTAATAAATATTACACATTCCCGATACGGATTACGTCAGCAAAAATTCCTGATGCTGTAACTGCTGCTCCAGCTCCGGCTCCTTTTATCAATAAAGGCTGATCTACGTAACGATCGGTGTAGAAAAGAACAATATTATCTTTTCCTTCCAAATTGTAGAAAGGATGATCTTTTGGGATAAATTGCAGGCCAACGCTTGCTTTTCCGTTTTCGAATTGCGCTACATATTTCAATCTTGAATCTTTCGCTAGAGCTTCATTATAAATACCTTCAAAATGAGCAGCGTGTTTGATTAACGATGCAAAGAAATCCTCGTTGTTTGTTGTTGCTAAACATTCTGCTGGCAAAAACGATTCGTTTGCAATGGCGTCAATATCCATTTCGTAACCGCTTTCGCGAATCAGAATCAGGATTTTACGCGCTACGTCGATTCCGCTTAAGTCAATTTTTGGATCTGGCTCTGTGAAACCTTGAACTCCTGCTTCTTTTACCACATCGTGGAAAGAATTGTCTTTGTCGAAATTGTTGAAAATGAAGTTCAAACTTCCCGATAAAACCGCCTGAATTTTATGCACTTTATCGCCAGAAGCAATTAAGTTTTTTACGGTGTCTATAATTGGCAATCCCGCACCAACATTCGTTTCAAACAAAAACGGAGCGTTGTACTGGCGTGATAAGCTTTTTAGTTTTTTATAATTGTCGTAAGCCGAAGAACAAGCAATTTTGTTGCAAGTTACAACCGCAATACTTTCTTTTAAGAATTTCTCGTAGGCTTCAGAAACCGTTGCATTTGCTGTAATATCCACAAAAATACTGTTACGTAAATTCAGTTCTTTTGCACGTTTGATGAATGCTTCGATGTCTGCAGTTTCGCCTTCAGCTAAAGCCGAATCCCAATTTTTTAATGAAATTCCGTCTTCATCAAAAATCATTTTTCTTGAATTTGATAAAGCAATTACGCGAACATTGATCTTTAAATTATCTTTTAAAAATTTTCTTTGATTGTGAATCTGCTCGATGAATTTTTCTCCCACATTTCCAACTCCCATTACAAATAGGTTCAGCTGTTTGGTGTTTTCTTCGAAGAAGTTTTCGTGAAGTGTATTCAATGCCTTTTTAACGTCTCTTTCGTTAATTACAGTCGAGATATTTCTTTCAGAAGCACCTTGCGCAATCGCACGAATGTTTACATTGTTTTTTCCTAAAGTGCTGAACATTCTTCCGCTCAATCCTTGGTGATTTTTCATGTTTTCGCCCACCAAAGCAATAATGCAAAGATCTTTTTCTACGTAACAAGGATCGATTTTGTTTTGTGAAATTTCGATTTCAAAAGCGCTGTTAATCGCAATTTCAGCATTATCAGCATCCGAATTTAAAATTCCGATACAAATAGAGTGCTCAGAAGAAGCCTGAGTAATAAAAATGACGTTGATTTTTTCCTGAGACAATACTTCAAACAAACGTCTTGACGAACCCGCAACTCCAATCATTCCCGGACCTTCAAGAGTTAGAAGCGAAATATGATCTATATGGCTAATTCCTTTTACAACAGTATCTTTTGATGAAACCTGACTCGAAATAAAAGTTCCCTCGGCTTCTGGCTCAAAAGTATTTTTGATTAAAATTGGAATATTTTTTCTTAAAACCGGTTGAATTGTTGGAGGATACAACACTTTTGCACCAAAATGCGATAATTCCATCGCTTCCTGATACGAAATGTTTGCAATTGGCTGTGCTTGTTTTACAATTTTTGGATTTGCAGTAAACATTCCGTTTACGTCAGTCCATATTTCCAGTTGTTCTGCATCGATTGCTCCAGCGATAATGGCTGCAGTATAATCAGATCCTCCGCGCCCTAGAGTCGAAGTGATTCCGTCTAAAGTCTGCGCAATAAATCCTGGAAGGATATTTATTTTGGATTTATTCGAAGCGAAATAATCTTTTATTAACTGATTTGAAACTTCGAAATTAACTGCTGCTTTTCCGAAATTATTATCTGTTTTTATTAACTCGCGGCTGTCTTTGTAAACAGCATCTTTTTCAGTTTGCTGAAATGCCTGAGCAATGATAAAAGAAGAAAGCAATTCACCAAAACTTAAAATAGTATCGGCAGTTCTTGGAGATAATTCGCCAAGCAAGAAACATCCGTCCAATAAAGTTTCTAAATGGTTGATGATTCTTTTTACATGGCTTAAAAGACTGCTCTGTTCGCTTACCGGAATCAGTTCTTTTAGCGTGTCAAGGTGTTTTTTCTCGATTTCGGCAACAACCTCTCTAAAGCTTTCGTCGTTTGCCGCTGCTTTTGCTGCCGCCAATTGCAGTAAATCTGTCACTTTGCTTAGGGCAGAAACTACAACAACTAATTGGTCTTGTTTTGCTTTTTGGTTAACAATTTCGAGAACGAGTTTTATATTTTGAGCATTGGCAACCGAAGTTCCGCCAAATTTTAATACTTTCATTTTTGATATTTTTTAATAAGGTGCAAAGATTTTGAGTAACAAAGGTTCAAGGTTATTGGCTATGAACTGAAACTGAAAACTGCGACTTTTTTTTTTCTTTTTTGTAAATGTTTTTTATGTATCCAATAACTCTCTTCTTTCAAGAAAAAAGTATAGGTAACCTAGGATGATATGTAAAAATGTATACCCCTAAGGGGTAGTAGTTGTTGTAGTAGAAATAATGGTAGCAGCAATTGCAACTCCTGTTGGAGATGTAATAATTGTAGATTGATATTTTATGCTGTTACTTTTCATTTTTGATTTTTCAAAAGTACAGCTTTTTATAAGAGTTAAAAACTTAAAAGGCTTTTTTACGAATATTTTAATAATTCAAATCTCTATAAATCAATATTGAGTATTTGTTAAAATTGCAGATGTTAAATTGATGTTTTGGTATATTTTGGAATCTATTTTTTGGTGATTTAGTCTAGACAAAAGATTGAAATTTAGGTAAAAACAGCCTGAAAAGTGAGAGAAAGCAGGTTGTATGGCTTAAAAATAATTGTTAAAGCTTTTAAATGAGTTTTGTTGAAATTTTAATTATTGTGATAAAATGTTGCTTTTTAATATTGATTTGTTGAATTTTGGCGTTTAAAATTTAAAATCATCATGAGAGAGATTCATTATATAAGTTCAGAAACGATTACTTTAGAGACGTTACAAGAAATTTTAAGCCAAAATAAAAAACTTGAATTATCGGAGGAAGCAAAAGTAAATGTTCAGAAATGCCGTGATTATTTAGATAAAAAAATGGCATCTCATACTGCACCAATTTACGGAATCAATACAGGTTTCGGATCTTTATATAGTGTAAAAATCTCTAATGAAAATTTATCTAAACTTCAGGAAAACTTAGTGAAATCGCACGCCTGCGGAACAGGAGAGGAAGTTCCAGCGGAAATTGTGAAAATGATGCTTTTACTTAAAATCCAATCTTTAAGTTACGGACATTCTGGAATTCAGTTAATCACATTGCAACGTTTGGTTGACTTTTACAATAATGATATTCTGCCAATTATTTATACGCAAGGTTCACTTGGAGCTTCGGGAGATTTAGCGCCTTTGGCACACTTATCTTTACCTTTAATAGGGGAGGGAATTGTGCTTTTTGAAGGAAAGAAAGTGGCTTCTGCTGAGATTTTAAAACATTTCAACTGGGAACCGATTGTGCTTCAATCAAAAGAAGGTTTGGCTTTGCTGAACGGAACGCAGTTTATGAGTGCGTACGGAGCTCATATTTTAATTAAAGCATATAAATATTCGTATTTGGCCGATTTAATCGGAACCATTTCTTTAGAAGGTTTTGATGGAAGAATTGAGCCATTCAACGAATTGATACATTATATACGTCCACACAAAGGACAAATCGTAACGGCACAAAGAATTACTGAATTCTTAGACGGAAGTGAAATCATCACTCAGGAAAAGAAACACGTTCAAGATCCGTATTCTTTCCGTTGTATGCCACAAGTTCACGGAGCTTCAAAAGATGCGATTGATTATGTTAGAAAAGTATTCAAAACAGAAATCAACTCAGTTACCGATAATCCAAATATATTTATAGAAGCCGATCAGATTATTTCTGGCGGAAATTTCCACGGACAGCCTTTAGCATTGGCTTTAGATTTTATGGCAATTGCTTTGGCCGAATTAGGAAGCATTTCAGAAAGAAGAACGTATCAGTTAATTTCAGGATTGCGCAATCTGCCAGCATTTTTGGTGGATAATCCAGGATTGAATTCAGGTTTAATGATTCCGCAATATACCGCGGCAAGTATTGCCAGTCAGAACAAACAATTGGCAACTCCAGCGAGTATCGACAGTATTGTTTCAAGCAATGGCCAGGAAGATCACGTGAGCATGGGAGCGAATGGTGCTACAAAAGCCTTACGAATTTTAGATAATTTAGAGCGTATTTTGGCAATTGAATTATTAAATGCTTCACAGGCCATTGCTTACAGAGAGCCCCTGAAATCAAGTGATTTCATCGAAATGTTCTTAAGCAGCTACAGAGAAGTGGTGCCTTTGGTAAAAGAAGATAGAATCTTACATAATGACATAGAAAACACGGTTTTATTCCTTTCGAGTTTTCAAATTGAAAACGATTTGTTAACAATGGCTTAACACTGAAACGTGTTATTGAAGGTAATTTTGCACTATCAAAAATAAAACAATGTCAATAAACAGTATTTTCCAATTTTTAGTGCCGAAAGACAAAAAATTCTTTCCACTTTTTGAAGAGGCTTCTAGCAATTTAATTGAATTAGCTTCTAACTTACACGAAGCTGTAAATTTACCATTAAAAGAAAGAGAAATTCTTTTTCAAAAGATTGACGAATTAGAACAAAAAGGAGAAGACATTACGCGTCAGACTAACCTTGAGTTAAGCAGAAACTTTATTACTCCATTTGATAGAGAAGATATTCACACGTTAATTACTTCAATTGACAACGTTGCCGATTACCTTCATGGTGCATCGAGCCGTATGAGATTGTATCAGGTTGATAAGATTACAAAATCTATCAGAAAAATGACAGAGATCAACCTTGAAGCTTGTCAAAACATTGATAGTGCTGTAAAAGAGTTGAGAAACTTACAAAATTTTAAAGTTATTAAAGATGCTTGTGCTAGAATCAACAAACTAGAGAACAAGTCTGATAACGTATATAACAAAGCAGTTTTTGAAATTTTTGAAAACGAAACAGATGCTAAAAATATTATTAAATATAAAGAAGTGTTATCTGTTTTAGAATCAGCAACAGACAAATGTAAGAGTGTTGCGAACATACTAGAATCTATTTCTGTAAAACATTCTTAATTCAATTTTTCAATCTGAAGTTATAATTTTATGACGCTACTTATATTAATTATAGTATTAGCCTTAATTTTTGATTACATCAATGGTTTTCATGATGCGGCAAATGCTATAGCGACTGTTGTTGCAACAAAGGTTTTGACACCTTTTCAGGCGGTTGTCTGGGCAGCATTTTTTAACTTTCTGGCTTATTGGGTTTTTGGATTTGGTGTTGCGGATACTGTTGCGAAAACAGCGCACACAATGGAAATTAACCTGGTTGTTATCCTAGCCGGAGTAATTGCAGCAATCTGTTGGAATTTATTGACTTGGTGGTTAGGAATCCCTTCAAGTTCTTCGCATACATTAATTGGAGGTTTTGCAGGAGCTGCCGTTGCGCACGCTATTGCAGTTCATGGTTTTTCTGGTTATGTTGGAGAAGACGGAGCAACTCACTACTGGTATGAAATTGTAAGCTGGTATAAGGCTGGTAAAGATGGCGGAATGCCCTCGGGAGTCCTCATTATTATTGCTTTTATCGTATTAGCGCCACTTTTAGGAGTTATTGCATCTTACTTAATTTCTATTTGGCTGTTAAATGCTTCACGTAAAAGTATCGGACCAAAAATCTTTACTGTTGCTTTGATGATTGCAACTATTTGGTTTGTTTACGTTCAAATGGTTTCTTATGAAGAAATTGTAGAGCACGGAAAACCTCGTTTTGATTCTCATTTTTGGAGTGTAGTCTTTGACTCTCATAACATTAAATGGTTCTTAGTTGCTTTTATCATTTTAACAGTAAGCGCATTCTGTTTAATATTCAGCAGTTTAAATCTTCATCAAGCCGATGCTGCTTTAAAGAAAATGCAATTATTATCTTCTGCGGCATTTAGTTTAGGCCACGGAGGAAATGATTCTCAAAAAGTAATGGGTATTATTGCGGCTGCGGTTGCGGTATATATCAATACAAACCCAGGAGTTCATATGGATGCTTGGTTAGATGTTGTGCTTCCAAACGATGATGCAGGTATTAAAGGTGTAATGCCAAGCTGGATTCCTTTAGCGTGTTATTCTGCCATTGCAGCAGGAACTTTAAGTGGTGGATGGAAAATTGTGAAAACCATGGGTTCTAAAATCACAAAAGTAAGTTCTTTCGAAGGTGTTGCTGCTGAAACTGCTGGTGCTCTAACGCTTTATTTTACAGAACACTTAAAAATTCCAGTAAGTACAACGCACACTATTACAGGTTCTATCATTGGAGTTGGATTAACAAAACGTGTATCTGCAGTTCGTTGGGGAGTTACCGTAAGTTTAATCTGGGCTTGGATCTTAACTATTCCAATTTCAGCTATTCTAGCAGGTTTGGTTTATTTTATTCTAAGTGTATTTATGTAATAAAATGATTATTGTGAAATGTAAATTTCATTTCTTTTAAATATAAAAAAAGCCGATTTCAATTTGGAATCGGCTTTTTTATTGGCTAAAACTTTTGAAGATTTTTATGATTGTGTTTTCGTTTGTAGTGTGTCTGTTTAAGGTGTTTCTGGTCTTTCGAAATGATGCTTATGGTGCCGTCAATTTCAAGCATAGCGAGTTTAATGTCTGTTAAATGTTCTAAACCGTGTTCGCGAGCGGCTTCTTTTAGTTCTTCGTGCGAAACATCCAATCGGCTTAAAGTTTTAAAATCTAATACGCCATCATGTATTAATATTTCAGGTTTGCCAAGTAGTAAGTCACCAAGAGTTTTGAATCTCTTTGTTAATTTTTTGATGGCAAAGTTTATGACAAACAAAACTAAAGCGGCGATTAAACCTCCAACAAGACTAGTGTCAGGCCCAACCATTGCATTTTGAACAGAATTACTAATCAGTAAAATAAGGATAATGTCGGCCGTGTTTAATTGCGAAAGTTCTTTTTTTCCAAAAATGCGTAGCGCAATGGTCATGAAAAAATAAACAGCAACGCTGCGCACAATAATATCTAAATAAGGAAAATGCATATTTTTTATTTTAAAGTTAAATAAAAAAGCTTTGCCAAGTTTTAAACTTTGGCAAAGCTGCTAAATTATTTATGTAGAATTAAGTTTAAATTAACTTAACTATAGTTTGAAATTCTTTTCAATAGCTCTAATCATTTCTCCTGCCACATCTTTGTTAGTTGCGCCTTCAATTCCTTCAAGACCTGGAGAAGAGTTTACTTCTAGTAATAAAGGGCCTTTAGAAGAACGAATAATATCAACACCTGCTACTTTTAAGTCCATTGCTTTTGCGGCTTTTATAGCGATCTTTTTCTCTTCAGGAGTGATTTTGATAACAGATGCAGTTCCTCCAAGGTGAATATTGGCTCTAAATTCGCCAGGCATCGCCTCGCGCTGAATCGCTGCAACAACTTTTCCGTCAATTACAAAGCAGCGAATATCTTTTCCGTTGGCTTCTTTAATAAATTCCTGAACTAAGATATTGGCATTTAAACTTTTAAAAGCATTGATAACACTTTCTGCTGCTTTTTTGGTTTCGGCCAAAACAACACCTTTTCCTTGTGTTCCTTCTAATAGTTTTACAATTAAAGGCGAGCCTCCAACCATTTTGATAAGATTGTCTGTATCCAACGGAGAATTGGCAAATCCGGTAGTTGGAATATCAATTCCGCTATTTAAAAGCAATTGAAGCGAATATAATTTATCTCTCGATTGTGTAATTGCTGTAGCCGAGTTCAAGCAAAAAACTTTCAAAGCTTCAAACTGGCGCGTTAATGCACATCCGTAAAAAGTAATACTTGGTCGTATTCTCGGAATAATAGCATCAAACTGATTTAATATTTTTCCGCCTCTATAGTGAATTTCTGGGGTTTTGGCGTCCAATTTCATGTAGCATTCCTTAATGTTTAAGAAATGCATTTCGTGGCCGCGCATTTCTCCCGCTTCCATGATTCTTTTGTTGCTGTACAATTCCGGATTACTGGCTAAAAGTCCAATTCGTAAACCAGAAGTTGCTTTTTCAGAATTTTGGTATAATTCTTTTAAAGATTCAGCTGTTGGCTGTCCTAAAAGATATTTTTGTTCAGGATCAACCAAAACCCTTCCGCTCATGGCTTCACGCCCTAAAAGCATTCTAAAACCCATAGAATCGCGATTGGTTAAGGTCATTTCGATTGGCCATTTGGCGTCGCCAATTTTTAAGTTGGTCTGGATCACATAACGATGTTCTCTAAAACCGCTCGAACTTTTTACAATTCGTTTATCAACCAAAGGCGCTTCACAATGAATAATGGTTTTGATATTATTCTGAATCGGGTTAATGTCAAATTTAACCCAATTGGCATCATTTTTTATGAAAGGAGCTATGTTTAAAGCATGCATTGCCGAAGTTTTAGCACCAGAATCAACGCGAGCCTTGATTGTCGGGATTCCAAGTTCTGGAAATGAGCACCATTCTTCGCTACCTAAAATGACTTTATTTTGAAGCATATTTTGTTTTTTATTATAGAATTTAAATTCAAAAATAGCTATTTGCTTTTACTAAAGATAGTGATTTTTAATAAAAAAAATACCCGTTATGTTATGAAAACGTAACGGGTATATTATGAATGTTATAATTTTTGACTAATTTATTGATTAGTCGGCTCTTCGGCTTTATGAATCTCTACTGATAATTCTTGAGAATCTTCTTTTAGATCCATCATAATTTCATCACCAGAATGTATTTTTGAAGTGATGATTTCTTCGGCTAGCAAATCTTCAACATATTTCTGAATAGCTCTTTTTAGCGGTCTTGCTCCAAATTGTTTGTCAAAACCTTTTTCGGCGATAAACGCTTTTGCTTTATCAGTTAAGCTTAATTTATAGCCTAGCTCTGCAATACGAGAATAAAGTTTTTTCAATTCGATTTCGATAATCAAATCAATATCAGCTTTTTCTAATGCATTAAATACAATTACATCATCAATTCTGTTTAAGAACTCAGGAGCAAAAGTTTTCTTCAAAGCGTTTTCGATAATGCTTTTTGAGTTTTCATCAGCCTGAGCTGTTCTTGCTGCAGTACCAAATCCAACACCCTGTCCGAAATCTTTCAACTGACGGGCACCAACGTTAGAAGTCATGATAATAATAGTGTTTTTAAAGTCAATTTTACGACCTAAACTATCCGTTAAATATCCGTCATCTAAAACTTGAAGCATCATGTTAAAAACGTCTGGGTGTGCTTTTTCGATCTCATCTAAAAGAACCACACAGTATGGTTTTCTGCGAACTTTCTCAGTCAATTGACCACCTTCTTCGTATCCAACGTATCCTGGAGGCGCTCCAACTAAACGAGAAATTGCAAATTTCTCCATGTATTCACTCATATCGATACGAACTAAAGCATCTTCAGAATCAAATAATTCTTTTGCTAATACTTTTGCCAACTGTGTTTTACCAACACCAGTCTGACCTAAGAAAATGAATGAACCAATTGGTTTGTTCGGATCTTTAAGTCCAGCTCTATTACGTTGAATAGAACGAGCGATTTTTAGAACAGCTTCATTTTGACCAATTACTTTGTTCTGAATTAATTCAGGCAATTGAGCCAATTTGTTGCTTTCTGTTTGAGCAATTCTGTTAACAGGAATTCCAGTCATCATAGAAACAACATCGGCTACGTTATCTTCTGTAACTTCAATTCTGTTGTTTTTAGAATCTTCTTCCCATTGTTCTTGTGCTGTAGCAAGATCTTTTTCGATACGTTTTTCATCATCGCGAAGTTTGGCTGCTTCTTCATATTTTTGTTTTTTAACAACCATATTTTTCATTTCGCGAACTTCTTCTAACTGACGTTCTAAATCCAAAATTTGTTTTGGAACATCAATGTTAGTGATGTGTACACGTGAACCAGCTTCGTCCATTGCATCGATTGCTTTGTCTGGTAAGAAACGCTCAGACATATATCTGTTTGTTAGCTTAACACAAGCTTCGATTGCTTCTGGAGTGTAAGTTACGTTGTGGTGATCTTCGTATTTATCTTTTACGTTGTTCAAAATTGCGATTGTTTCTTCAACAGAAGTTGGTTCTACAATTACTTTTTGAAAACGTCTTTCTAAAGCACCATCTTTTTCAATATACTGTCTGTACTCATCAAGAGTAGTAGCTCCAATACATTGAATTTCTCCTCTAGCTAAAGCAGGCTTAAACATATTTGAAGCATCAAGAGAACCTGTTGCTCCACCAGCGCCTACAATAGTGTGGATTTCGTCAATAAAAAGAATAATATCGTCGTTTTTCTCCAGCTCGTTCATTACGGCTTTCATTCTTTCTTCAAACTGTCCTCTGTATTTTGTTCCTGCAACTAAACTTGCTAGGTCAAGGGTTACAACACGTTTGTGGAAAAGGATACGCGATACTTTCTTTTGGATAATACGTAAAGCAAGTCCTTCTGCAATAGCAGATTTACCAACTCCAGGTTCTCCAATAAGAAGCGGATTGTTCTTTTTTCTACGGCTTAAAATTTGCGATACACGCTCAATTTCTTTTTCACGTCCTACAACAGGGTCTAATTTTCCTTCTTCAGCCATTTCTGTTAAATCTCTCCCAAAATTATCTAAAACTGGAGTCTTAGATTTTTTGTTTGACTTATTGGCGGGATTATTAAAACTGCTTTCTTTAAGACTGTCATCTTGTCCTGAATCATCATTATATGATTCGTTTCTTGGCAAGTTTTCTAAGAATTCTTCTTCGTTTGGAGTCATATTTAAATACTGTTCTTTAGCTACGTCATAATCTATTTTTAGTTTATTCAATAGCTTGGTTGTTGGATCGTTTTCGTTTCTCAAGATACATAACAGCAAATGTGCCGTGCTTATCGATGAACTTTGAAATACTTTTGCTTCAAGAAAAGTGGTCTTCAGGGCTCTTTCTGCCTGTCGGGTAAGATGAAGGTTTTTCTTTTCTGCATTTACTTCAACGCTCAAGTTGGCAGGGCTAAGTACTTCTACTTTTCTGCGTAAATGATCTAAATCGACAGCTAGGTTATTAAGTATATGAATAGCTTTTCCGTTACCATCTCTTAAAATACCTAGCATAAGATGTTCTGTACCAATAAAGTCGTGCCCTAAACGAAGAGCTTCTTCCTTACTGTACGTAATTACATCTTTTACTCTTGGTGAAAAATTATCATCCATAATATATAATTGGTATTGTAAATTTAGTGAATTACTGTTTTAAAAACAAAAACCGTACCTTCAAGAACTACTGTCAGCTAATAGACGAAAAAAAAGACAATAAAAGAGTTAAAAAACGCTTAATTTATTAACTAAAAGCCGAAATAAAGTTGTTAATAAATCATTTAAATAAGTGTAAGGAAATGGCTGAAAAAATTTTAAAAAAACGTATCTTGGCACGCTTTGAAAACTAATATAATTATTTAATATAACAACTTATGTCTGAAGGAGAAAAGTTAATTCCTATTAACATAGAGGATGAAATGAAGTCAGCTTACATCGATTATTCGATGTCAGTAATTGTATCGAGAGCACTTCCTGATGTTAGAGATGGCTTGAAACCAGTGCATCGAAGAGTTCTTTACGGAATGTATGATTTAGGTGTAACGTCAAGATCTGCCCACAAAAAGTCTGCAAGAATCGTAGGGGAGGTTTTAGGTAAGTACCACCCGCACGGTGATACCTCTGTTTATGATGCAATGGTACGTATGGCGCAGGAATGGAGTATGCGTTATTTATTAGTTGACGGACAAGGTAACTTTGGATCTGTCGATGGAGACAGTCCCGCAGCAATGCGTTATACTGAGGCCAGAATGCGTAAAATCTCAGAAGATATTATGGCAGATATCGAAAAAGAAACAGTTGATTTTCAGCTGAACTTTGACGATACTTTATATGAGCCAAAAGTAATGCCTACAAGAGTTCCTACTTTATTAGTAAATGGAGCAACTGGTATTGCGGTTGGTATGGCAACTAATATGCCTCCACACAATTTAACAGAGGTTATCAATGGTACTTTAGCGTATTTAGATAATAATGATATTGAGGTTGACGAATTAATGACACATATTAAAGCTCCTGATTTTCCAACGGGAGGTGTAATATATGGTTATGAAGGCGTTCGTGAAGCTTTTAAAACGGGTAGAGGACGTATTGTAATGCGTGCTAAAGTTGGTTTTGAAGAAGTTGACGGAAGAGAGTGTATCATTGTTACTGAAATTCCATATCAAGTTAACAAAGCCGAAATGATCAAACGTACGGCTGATTTGGTTAACGAGAAAAAAATTGAAGGTATTGCGAACATTCGTGACGAATCTGACCGAAATGGTATGCGTATCGTTTATATCTTGAAACGAGATGCTACACCAAACGTAGTTTTAAATACCTTGTATAAATATACTTCATTACAATCTTCTTTTAGTGTAAATAATATTGCATTAGTAAAAGGGCGTCCGCAAATGTTGAATCTGAAAGATATGATTCATTATTTTATTGAGCACCGTCACGAAGTTGTAGTTAGAAGAACGCAGTTTGAATTGCGTAAGGCAGAAGAGAGAGCTCATATCTTAGAAGGATTAATTATTGCTTCTGACAATATCGACGAAGTAATTGCGTTAATCAGGGGATCTAAAAACACAGATGAAGCTAGAGAAAAATTAATCGAAAGATTTAAATTATCAGATATTCAAGCTCGTGCGATTGTTGAGATGCGTTTACGTCAGTTAACAGGTCTGGAGCAAGATAAATTAAGAGCTGAGTTTGAAGAATTAATGAAGTTAATTGAGCATTTGAAAGCTTTATTAGCAGATGTTAATTTGAGAACAGATTTGATTAAAGAAGAGCTTACAGAAATTCGTGATAAATACGGTGACGAAAGACGTTCTCAAATTGAGTATTCTGGTGGAGATGTGAGTATTGAAGATTTAATTGCTGACGAAAATGTAGTTATTACAATTTCACACGCAGGTTACATCAAACGTACAAACCTTACAGAATACAAAACACAAAATAGAGGTGGGGTTGGACAGAAAAGTGCTGGAACAAGAGATCAAGATTTCTTGGAGCATATGTTCGTGGCAACAAACCACCAATATATGATGTTCTTTACCCAAAAAGGAAAATGTTTCTGGATGCGTGTTTACGAAATTCCAGAAGGAAGTAAAACAGCAAAAGGTAGAGCAATTCAGAACTTGGTAAATATTGAAAGTGATGATAAAGTAAAAGCTTTCATTTGTACACAAGATTTAAAAGACAAAGATTATATCAATACGCATAATCTTGTAATGGTGACAAAACAAGGTCAGGTGAAGAAAACTTCTTTAGAGAAATATTCTAAACCAAGAGCAAATGGAGTTGCTGCAATTACAATTAAAGAAGGAGATGAATTAATTGGTGCTCAGTTGACTAACGGAGAAAGCCAGATTATCTTGGCGGTTAAATCTGGTAAATTAGTTCGTTTTGAAGAAACTAAAACACGTCCGATGGGAAGAACAGCTTCGGGAGTTCGTGGAATTACCTTAAAAGATGAAAGTGACGAGGTAATCGGAATGGTTACTGTAGATAAAAATGATATTTCTACATCTCAAATCTTAGTTGTAACTGAAAACGGATACGGAAAACGTACTAAATTGGTTGACGACGACGGAGAAGATGTGTACAGAATTACAAACCGTGGAGGTAAAGGGGTTAAAACGCTTAATATCACTGAGAAAACTGGTAAGTTGATCTCGATAAACGCTGTTACTGATGCAGATGACTTAATGATTATTAATAAATCTGGATTAACGATTAGAATGGCAATCGAAGATTTACGTGTTATGGGACGTGCAACTCAAGGTGTTAGATTGATTAATCTTAAAGGAAAAGATTCTATCGCTGCTGTAACAACTGTAATGAAAGATGATGCAGAAGAAGTAGAATTGGATGAAGATGGAAATGTAATCGGTGCAATTGAGCGAGTTAAACCAGATATGGAGGTTTTAGAAGATGACGGATCTGCAGAAGAGGAAGACGACTCTGATGATGAAGTAGAAGAGGAAGACGATGCTGAAGCAGAAGACGAAGAGTCTGAAGAATAAGTAAAAAAAGAAAATTAAATACAAATAAATACCATTATGAAAAGTAAATATGTAATACTTGCATCAGCATTACTGATCTCTGTAGCTACGTTTGCTCAGAAAGATCAAATTAAAAATGCTGAAAAGGCATTAAAAGGCGGAGATGCACAAGGTGCTCTTGCTCAATTAAAAGATGCAGAGAACTTAATTGCGAATGCTAAAGATACAGAACAGGCACAATACTATTTCGTTCAAGGAAATGCTTTTCTTGACCTTGCAAACAAAAAGGTTGAAGAAGGTAAAAACTTATTAGCAGCAGCAGATAGCTACAAGAAATTAATTGATGTAGAAAAAGCTTCGGGAAAACAAAAATATTCTACACAAGCAGCAGCGTCAATCACTAACATTAAAGGATTATTAATTAATTCTGCAATTGCTGACACGCAAGTAAACAAACATGCTGAAGGTGCAAAGAAATTGTATGAAGCGTATGAGTTAGACAAGAAAGATACAATCAACTTGTATTATGCGGCTTCTACAGCTGTAAATTCACAAGATTACGATCTTGCTTTGCCAATGTATGAAGAGTTGAAAAAATTAAACTTTTCTGGAAAAGGAACTTTATACTTAGCGGTAAACAAAGCTAACGGAAGTGAAGATAACTTTGCTAATGCTAAAGAAAGAGATTTAGCTGTTAAATTAGGAACTCACGAAAAACCTAAAACTGAAGCAATTCCTTCTAAAAGAGGTGAAATCTACAAAAACTTAGCCTTGATTTTAGTTCAAAAAGGACGTACCGAAGATGCTAAAAAAGCAATCTCTGATGCTAGAAAAGCGAATCCAGAAGATTCATCTTTAATTCTAACTGAAGCGAATTTATACTTAGAAAGCAAAGATTACGAGACATACAAAAAATTAGTTGGTGAAGCTTTAGAAAAAGATCCGAAAAATGCTGATTTAGTATTTAATTTAGGAGTAATTAGCTCTGGAGCTAAAAACAATGCTGACGCAGAGAAATACTATTTAAAAGCAATTGAAATCAATCCTGAGTATACAAATGCTTACTTAAATCTTGCTGCTTTAAAATTAGAAGCTGAAAAACCAATCATCGACGAGATGAATAAATTAGGTACTTCTGCTAAAGACATGAAACGTTACGATGTTTTAAAAGCACAAAGAGAAGCTGTTTTCAAAGGAGTTATTCCTTACCTTAAAAAAGCTAACGAATTAGATCCTAAAAACGAGGACGTTTCTAAAACATTATTAGGAGTTTACAATGCTCTTGAAATGACTGCAGAAGCTAAAGCTTTAAAAGCAAAAATGTAAACGTTACTTTTTTTAAAATAAATAAAAAACCATTCACCTCGTTGAATGGTTTTTTTATGCTTTTAGCTGACTAATTCAGATGATAAAGTAATTGTGGTATTTAATAGTTTTGAAATCGGACAGATTTCTTTAGCTTTGGCTGCAGTTGCCGCAAATTCTTCGGCAGAGATTGATGGCACTTTACCTTTTAAATCTAAATGAATTAAGGTGATTGACCCGTCTTCAAAAGTTACTGTAGCTTCTGTAGTTAAATCATCGGCTGTAAAGCCTGCTTCGTTCAATAAAAAGCTTAATTGCATTGTAAAACAGCCCGAATGCGCTGCAGCAACCAATTCTTCTGGATTTGTACCTACGCCATCAGCAAATCTTGTTTTAAAAGACAGCTGTGCATTATCTAGAGTTGTGCTTTGCGTGCTAATTGTTCCTTTTCCTTCCATGCCAGTTCCTTTCCAGTTGGCGTGTGCTTTTCTTGTAAATTTCATATTCTCGTTATTTAAAAATTAGTGTTAAATGTTATTTGCTTGATTGCTATTTAATAGTGGTAACTCAAATATAATCAATATTTTGCAGAATAGTTTTATGAAATTTAATGAGATTGTTAAGTTTTGGGTTTTAGGTTGGAGTGAGTTTTAACTGCAAATTGCGCAAAGGTTTACGTAATCCCGATAGCTATCGGGAGCGGAGTTTTTAGGTTTGTTCGAGGCTTTGTAATCTTTCTCAAAGTTTAAAACTTTTAAAAAGATCTGCATAATATTAAGACAACGCTTTGAGAACTTTGAGGTTAAAAAAAAATGCAATGAGATCATTGCATCTTTTAAATTATAAAAAATTCCAAATTCGAATTAAGCTTTGTTAATTGGAATTTGGAATTTAAAAAATTGGAATTTCTAGTGTTTATTCCTGTCCCAAGTTTCTTAATTGTTTCAATTTATCTTTCCAAACTTCAAGGCTTTCTTTATGAATTGCAATGTTTTTACGAACCTCTGTAACTATTGAATTCTCTTTTTTGGCATTTTTAGTATTGGTAAAGAACTGAATGTTGTTCTCTAACTGGAAGATTTCATTTTGAACTTCCTCAATTTTACGCATAATAAAGATTTTTTCATTATCTAATTTGCGAGTGTCATTGCTGTCACTTAGAGAATCAATACGGTTTGCAAAACGCATCATTTCAGATTCTTTTTTGCTTAAACTTAGTTTTTCAAAAAGAGCATCTAAGATTTTATTGAACTTTCCTTCGATATGTCTTCTAGAGAAAGGAACTTTTCCAAATCCTTTCCAAGTTTCAATATGTGCTTTTATGGCATCTAAATCTGTTTTATGATCTCCAGTTAATTGGAAAGATCTTAAAGTGTCTAGGTATGTTTTTTTATTGTCAAAAGCGGCAACTTCTTCACTGTTTTCTTCAGATTTATGCTCTTTTAATTTATCAAAATAATGGTTGCAGGCATCCTTAAATTCTTTCCAGATTTTATCTGAATATTTTTTAGGAACGTGGCCAATTTGTTTCCATTCTTCCTGGATCTGTTTCATTACAGGAGTTGTAGCTGAGAAATCGGTGCTTTCCTGTAATTCTTTCGCTTTTGCAACAAGAGCCAGTTTTTTATTTAAATTATCGTTTTGATCTTTTTTAATGTCTTTATAGAAAGAATTTTTGAAAGCATTGAAATTTCGAACAGCAGTTTTAAATGCGGCCCAAGTTTCTTCGTTTACTTCAGAAGGAACTTTTCCTGCGGCAAAGAACTCATTTCTTAACTCTTCTACTTTCTGAATCTGAATAAGCCATTGCGAGTGAGAATTTACTTTTTCACTTCCAAGTACTTCAATTTTAGCAATAATTTCTTTTTTAGTTTCAAGATTTTTTTGCTCGTTTGCTCTTTGGCTTTCAAATAAAAGTTCTCTTTTATCGTGTATTTTTTTAGTCAATTCGCTAAATTGATTCCAGATGGCATCACGGTGCTCTTTAGAAACTGGTCCGATTTCTTCTTTCCAGATTCTGTGTAGATCCTGTAATTCGCGGAAAGATTTGCTGACATCAGTGTCATTTACCAATTCTTCAACGCGCGCTATAATCTTTTGTTTTAGTTCTAAATTATGTTTAAAGTCTAAATCTCTAGCCTCGCGATCTAAATGTAGATAATCGTAGAAGTTTTCTACATGAAAATGGTAATTGTTCCAGACGTGATTGTATTTGTCTTTTGGAATTGCTCCAGCATTTTTCCATCTTTCTCTTAATTCATTAAAATGCTTAAGAGTGTCTTTGATGTTTTCTTGCGGATTGATTAATTCCTTTAATTCCTCAACAATAGCCAGACGATTCTCTAAATTGCTTTTTAGATTGGTTTGTAAATGTTTAAAATGAGCATTTCTTTTATCTCTAAAAACATTATAATATTCGTCAAATTTTGATTTTAAAGGAAGGTGATATTCAAATTCTTCATTAGGATCTGGATTAGAAGCTAAAAATTCTTCTTTTTTCTCCTCTATAAGATGATGATACTGTAGTAAAAAAGCCTTTTTGATTTCTTCAATATGATCTTTTACAGACATTACTTTGTCTATATTAACCAGTTTTTTAAGTTCATCAACAAGAGCGTCAAGCGAGAAAGTGTTGTAATCCTGCATAGGAATGTCATGACGATCCTTTAAAGTTTCGTCCTCACTTTCAGCAGCATTTGAATTTGTAATGACATCTAATGCT
The DNA here is from genome assembly GCF_023272795.1 of Flavobacterium humidisoli. Lineage (NCBI taxonomy): Bacteria > Pseudomonadati > Bacteroidota > Flavobacteriia > Flavobacteriales > Flavobacteriaceae > Flavobacterium > Flavobacterium humidisoli. Next base: position 3,369,620 of record NZ_CP096829.1, read on the forward strand.
TCTTGATGATCATTTTCTTGTTTTTCTACTTCGTTTTCCGTTTCTGAGACCAAATCTTGGGTCAAAGTTTCAGAATCTGATGTTTCGATTGCATCATTTGCTACAGAATCATTTATTTCGATTCCAGATTTTCCGTCTGCTTCATGCAGGTTATCATTCTTTTCTTCTAACATCTTTAAAATGTATAAGGTTTTTATTTTAAACAATGCGAAAGATAGTAAAGGTGTTTCTAACTACAAAATAAATCACTTGTTTATACGGTATTTTACGACGAAATTCCTATTCTTTCTAAAAGTTTTCTAGTATGTTGAATCTATTTTTAGTGAATTATTAAAGGATATATAAATTCAAAAATTGGCATTGTATCTAAAATACACTCTCAATTATCCATTTTTTTGGGACTTCTATTGCTATTTCTTTAATTAAAAAAGAATTAACACTCCAGCTTCCAGCCCCCAATTATAGGTCCTCTCAGGACCGAAACCAGCGCTGGGGTGTATGTAAACAAGATTTGAGGGTGTAATTTTTCGTCCAAATTCAACAAAAGCATTATTTTGAAAACCTTCAATAACAGTATTATATCGAAGTGCTACATCTCCAGAAATCCAGTTTTTTCCAAAAAAATGCATTAATAGATTTTCTAAAAGTGCAGTACTAATATCGGAACGATCACTATTTCCGGCAAAACTCTGTTGATATTCAACTGTAGAGAGTAGCAAAAACTTTTTTCTATTAAAGTATCTTCCGTAAACCATGGCAGGCATAACAACCCATTTTCCGGTTCCAAAATTTGGATCTGCGGCTGTGTTAGAATAAACTCTGGTTCTTACCGCAATACCATTGTTATTTCTTAAGTAAGGAATAAAGCTGATTCCGCCTCCCACATCCCCAATTGCAGTCTTGTTTGTAGAAGTGGTGTTAGTAGAAACAAGAGGAAGATCAAATCGTAGATTCCAGGCTTTATTGCCAATTGGCCATAAAAAACGAACTTGTGTGGTATTAAACGAACCTTTGTCGGTATCTAAATATTCATTGTAAAATAGAATTGTTTTAAGAAAATAATGATAGCGAGGCTCAGATAACGGACTTTTGAGAGTGTCTGAGTTTTGAGCTGAAAGTAGGTTGTGTAATAAAAAAAATAAAATGCTAAGTAATTGTATTTTATTCATAACCACTTGTTAGTTAGTGGATTAAAAATACAAAAAATACGTTAACATTTTATTTTTTGATACTTATTTTATTTATTCCAGATTTTCCATGCTTTTTCAGCTTGAAAAATAAGCATATCGTGACCATTTTTAATTACAGCGCCCATTTCTTTTGCTTTTCGTAAGAAAGTGGTTTCTGCTGGATTATAGATTAAATCGTATGCAATGTGTTTTTCTGTGAAAAACTCATATGGCAAATTCGGACAAGCTTCAATATTCGGGCTTGTTCCAACTGGTGTACAGTTGATTATAATTTGAAAATTGTCAAAAGTAGTCGCGTTGATCAAATCATAGTCAATGATGTTTTCTTTTGCTTCTCGAGAAACAAAAGTATAAGGAATATCCAATTCGTCCAAAGCAAAAGCTACGCCTTTAGAGGCTCCTCCTGTTCCCAAAATAAGCGCTTTTTTGTGATGTGGCTCTAATAGTGGCTTAAGAGACTTTTTGAATCCGTAATAATCTGTATTGTAGCCCTTTAATTTACCACTTTTAGTAAATTTAATGGTATTAACAGCACCAATCAAAGCAGCTTTTTTTGATAATTTATCTAAGAATGGAATAACTTGTTCTTTGTACGGAATAGTAACATTTAAGCCCTTTAAATCAGGATTGTTTTTAATTAATTCTGTGAAGTAATTAATTTCAGAAATGTCAAAATTCTCATAGCTGTTGCCAGCAAAAACTTCATTGTTAAATTTTTCTGTAAAATAACCTTTTGAAAAAGAGTAGCTTATGTTGCGTCCTAATAATCCAAAACGTCTTCTTAATAAAATATCAACCATTCTTATTTACGATGTTTTTCTATATAATTTTTTACTGTTTTTTTTGCCCAAACAACTGGGAATAAGTCTTCAATTAAGATATAATTATCAAAATTTAGACGTAAGCCATTGCTTAAATGAAATTTAGCTTTTGTATTATCTTGAATCATAAAATACAATCCAGCCAAACGATATTCGATTTCGTTTTCTTCAGGAAAATATTCTGAAGCTTGCAATAAAGTTTGAATAGCCGTTTCAAATTCTCCTAAAAACTGAAGGATATCAACCCAATACAACCAAGTGTCTAGTGCATAATCTCCAAATTCAACCGCTTTTCTAAAACCGAATTCGGCTTCTTCAAAGAAATTCATTTGCTTGTTGATTGTAGCATATCTTTTCCAGTACAAACGATTCTGATTGTCAATCGCTAAAGCTTTATTCACAAAAAACAATGCTTTTTGATAGTTTTTCTGGCGAAGATGAAAATCTGTAATCGCAATCCAACCTTTATCTAAAAGCGGATCTTCATGTACAGTTTGGTTATAATATTGAATTGCTTTCGCTAAATTTCCAAGTTTTTCATAACATTTTCCAATTCGAAGAAGGGCATACGAAGTCGCATCGTCCAATTCGATGGTTCTGTTATAACTTTCAATTGCTTCATTGTATTTTTTTAGACGCTCGTAAGCTTTTGCTTTTTCCATAAAAGCGCCTAAAAATTCATCATCAATCAGCGTTGCATAATCAAATGCACGAATCGCCGCTTCATATTCTTTTATGCCATAATGAAGACGTCCAAGCTGATGCCAAGCGATTTCGCTGTATGGATTTCTGTTGATGTATTCGTTTAGATAGACAATAGCTTCTTGATTTTGGTCTAAAAACTCAAAGCAATACACTACGTTATAGAGAGCAGATTGATCTTCTAAGTCTTCTTCAAGACATTTGATAAAACTGTCCTTTGCAAGCTCAAGATTATCCATAAAAAGATATTCCATTCCGATCAAATTGTACACATCAGCATAATCATCAGTGTATTGAAGCGCGATTTTTAACAGTTCGACCGCTTTTTCGTGCTGATCTCTTTTTGAGCAGATATTGGCTTTCTGGATATAGATTTCCTCGTTGTTGGGTTCAATTGCGTATAACTCATTCAAAAGCTTTTCAGCAATGTCGAGTTTGTCATCATAAACCAGCATTTCTACTTGTACTAATTTTAAGCCTGTAGATTTTGGGTGCTGGTCTAATGCAAGTTTTAAGGCCTTTTTTGCTAAATTAGCCTTACCTATGTCTAAATAATGAAGAATTATTTCTTCAAATTCTTCAGAATCAAAAAAGAGCACTTTGTTAGTTTTTAACATCGACTCAAATTTGGATAGGGATAGGTTATAATCTTCTTCTTCGTTGCTTAATTGCATACTTCGTATATTTGAAATTAGCCTGTTATAAATTTAGGCAACCATATAATCGCTGTAAGGATAAGGAATTAATTGTTTTGAACAATTTAATTAACAATATATGGCGTTTTTTATTCTATTTTGGGAAGAAATCTCCTTTGTTTACAAGGGATTAGCTTCGGTATTGTCATTTTTTTATTTGTATCAGAAGACTTTGTAGAAATAGAAATGGAGCATTAATTTCTGTCAGTTTTATTAAAACAGCGCTCAAATAGTTTTGTGTTTTAGTTATTGCTCTTCTTCATTATTTCGTCCATCACGTCTAAAATGATTGCGCAACCTTCTCTAATTTCGTCTTCAGAAATAGTCAAAGGAGGTGTAATTCTTATTGCGCATCCTTCAAATAAAAGCCAGAATAAAATAAGTCCTCTGTCTTGACAGGTTAAAATGACTTCGTTTGTAATATCTGCCGATTCTGTCATAGCGGCAAGCATTAATCCTTTTCCTCTAACTTCTTTAATCAAAGGATGTACCAAAAGTGATCTGAAGAGTTTTTCCTTCTCTAGCGTTTCTGCCATTAAATTTGTTTCAGTTAATTCTTGCAAAGTAGCCAGGCAAGCTGACGCAATGACAGGGTGACCTCCAAAAGTGGTAATATGTCCCAGTTTTGGATTTTCTGTTAAAAGATCCATTTTTTCAGCAGAAGCAGTAAATGCACCAACAGGCATTCCGCCGCCCATTCCTTTACCCATAACCACAATATCTGGAATAACATCATAATTTTGGAAACCAAAAAGTTTTCCTGTTCTTCCAAAACCGGGCTGAATTTCATCCACAATCATTAAAGCTCCAACCTCATCACAGCGTTTACGGACTTTTTGAAGGAAATTATTTTCTGGCTGAATAAAACCAGCTCCTCCTTGAATGGTTTCTAAAAGAATGGCTGCAGTTCTTGTAGTTATTTTTTGCAGGTCTTCTTCGTTATTGAACGTAATAAAATCAACATCTGGAAGTAAAGGTCTAAAAGCTTGTTTACGCTCTTCAAATCCCATAACGCTCATCGAGCCCATGGTATTTCCATGATAAGCGTTGTGACAAGAAATAAGCTGACTGCGCCCTGTAACTCTTTTTGCAAGCTTTAAAGAGCCTTCAATAGCTTCTGTGCCTGAATTTACTAGGTAGGTTTTATTTAAGGATTCTGGAAGCAGAGAAGCCATTAATTTGCAATACTGAACGGCCGGACTCTGAGAGTATTCTCCGTAAACCATCACATGCGAATATTTGTCTAACTGATCTTTTATTGCCTGATTTACACGTGGATGCTGATGTCCTAAAGTGCAAGCCGAAACTCCAGCAACAAAATCTAAATATTTTTTATCGTTTGTATCGTATATGTAAGAGCCAACGGCGTGCGAAACTTCCATTCCGAGTGGGTAAGGAGAGGTTTGTGCTTGGTATTTTATAAAATCTGGATTCATTTTTTTTAAGTTGCTAAGGTACTGAGATACTAAGATTCTAAGTTTTTTTTACTTTACGCTTAGGTTAACTTTTTTAGAGGTTCAAAGCTGCAAAGGTACTGAGATTCTGAGGTTTTTTAACTTTACGATTGAAGTTAATTTTGTGTTTTAAATAATCGCCATAGAACCTTAAACTGGGACTGGGACTGAAAAACTATTTGATTTTAGGCTTCGGTTCCGCTTTGGCAGCTGGTTTCTTCTTGTCGTAATTCAAGGTTTCTTTCCTGATTTTCAGAGGAACGTTTTTACCTTTTTCTTCTTGTTCTTTTCCTTCTTTAATCAGTTTTTCATTCAGTTCATTGTCTTCTGCAGAAAAAATATCATCTTTAGATTTGATTCTTTCATCGCCTCTCCATTTCATTCCTCGAAGTTTTCGAGCATTTTCTGGAAGTTCATCTTCAGGAAAAATATCGCCATCCACTTTATTGAAGAAAGTGATGGTTTCGATTGCATTATTTTCCAATATCATGTTGATTTTACTGCTGACATTTTTATTGATTCCAATTAACTCGTTGGCATCATTTCTCATGTAGTAAATGACTTCGGTATTTTTAATGACATCAACATCATGCAATTTTCCATCCCGGAATTTTCCAAACAAATTAATTCCCTTGACTTGATTGAAACCTGTTCCGAGTGTATCCTTGGAGAGGACAAAAGTATTATTTAGCACCTTTAACGAGTCAATTTTTCTCGTTTTATTGTCGCCAATTAAGTGCATTACATCACCTGTAATCTGGTTGTCGCCATTCCAAAGAATCGGATTTCCTATAAGCTTTGTCAAAGCGCTTTTAGAATCTGAGTGTATAGAATCGCACTTACCGCTCATATCGGTTTTATAAAAACGAACATTGTTAAAAGCGCGCAGAATTCGTTCGCCTTCTTTTCCTGTTACCATTAATTTTTTTCCGTGAATATAAACCGAGTCATTTTCAACTAAATTGATGGCAACAGCTCTTTTGGTTACAAACATTGAATCCTTAAGTTTGTAGAGCTCTGCGTAATGTCCTTTTACAATTCCTTTATTAATCGAATCGGTAATTTTTACATTTCGTGTTGCCGATGCAAATTCGATATTTCGATTATAATACAAACTGTCGCCTTCTATAAGTCGGTCATCGTACTTAATGTAGGATCTTCGCAGAAAATGGGCTAAGTTTTTCTTCGTATCGTAAAAACCTTTTTCGGTATAAATGTAATTGGCTTTACTTGTAATAGTTGAAGGGCCAAGAAGATACGTATGTCCAGAATTGCTGTAATAATCCAAATGGTTTGATTTAATCACATATTTCGGATTCGTAATCGTAACTTCAGTCAAGAACTGAAATTTCTTTTCTTTTACATAATACCTCCCAGATTTACTTACCAAAGTATTGTCTTTGTTTACTATAGTACCTTTTGTATTATAAAATGCTTCTTGAACATTTCTGTCAAAATTAATAGTGTCAGTTTGCAAAGTGGCATCAGGAGAAGTTAAAACGGCATTTCCTGTAGCAAAAGCTTTTTTTTCATTTCCACTATATTCGGCATATTTACTATTCAAGAATAAAGTGTCTCCTTGTACTAATTGTACATTTCCGAATGCTTTTAAATAATTTTCTTTCTGAAAAAAATAAGCTTTGTTGCAAGTTAGCACAACACCATCATGATTCACTTTTACATTTCCAGTAAGTAAAAGCGCATCAGGTACATTAACTTGATCCACATCAGAAAAGTCAGCATTCTCGATGACAATTGTTTTTGGAGATTGAGCAGTTTTTTTTGCTTGCGCGAAAGTGAATTGAATGCTTAAAAAAGACAGACAAATAAATATGAAAAAGAGTGATTTCTTCAACTGATTAAATTTTTGTCAAATTTATAAAAAAGGTTACAACCTGTGGCGGTTATTAGCATTAATTTATAATTAGTCATTAACAGTCTAAAGTTGAATCAAGGCGTTTTTTTATTTTTCAACAAAATGGCATACTCTCACGTTGTAGTAGTTGTGTTTAGACTGAAAACAGTGTAAATTAGATAAATCGTTTTCGAAGTTTTAAAAAATGAGCTATTTTTAGAAAATTGTTTTCATGTTTTTTAGAGATGAAACCAATAGACGAAATAAGAATAGCCCAAGAAAATATGATAAGTAAAAAAATAATTGCAGTCGGAATTACATTAACTGTACTTTTTTCAGCCTGTAAAACAAAAGATTTAAAAATGAGTACTGCAAACGAACAAACTGCAACAGATAAAAAAGTTGTAGTCTATCAAGTATTTACGCGCCTATTTGGAAATAAAAATACAACCAATAAACCGTGGGGAACTATTGAGGAGAACGGTGTTGGAAAGTTTAATGATTTTACAGATAAAGCTCTTCATGAAATAAAAGATTTAGGTGTTACTTACATTTGGTACACGGGAGTTCCGCATCATGCTTTAGTGCGAGACTATACCGCATACGGAATTTCAAATGATGATCCAGAAGTGGTAAAAGGGCGTGCAGGTTCTCCTTATGCTGTGAAAGATTATTATAATGTAAATCCAGATTTGGCTGTAAATCCCGCAAAGCGATTAGAGGAATTTGAGGCTCTAATAAAACGTACTCATAATGCAAATCTGAAAATATTAATTGATATTGTTCCCAATCATATCGCGAGAAAATATGAAGGAAAAACGAATCCAGAAGGTGTAAGGGATTTTGGAGCAGATGATGATGTGACAGTTGAATATAAAAGAGACAATAATTTTTACTACATTCCTCAACAGCATTTTGAAATTCCTGACGGAGATATTCCGTTAAACGGAGAGAAAAATCCGCTTATTGATGGGAAATTTGATGAAAATCCAGCAAAATGGACAGGGAATGGTTCTCGTAAAATTAAACCAGATCAAAACGATTGGTACGAAACGGTAAAAGTAAATTATGGAGTACGTCCTGACGGAACTAAAGATTTTCCTGAACTTCCTGCTGGTTTTGACCAGAAATCCTATCAGGAACATTTTGCTTTTTGGCAAGACAAAGATGTTCCCGATTCTTGGAAGAAGTTTAGAGATATTGCGTTATACTGGACAGCAAAAGGAGTTGACGGATTTCGTTATGATATGGCCGAAATGGTTCCGTATGAATTCTGGAGTTATATGAATTCTTCGATTAAAATGAAAAATCCAAATGCATTTTTGTTGGCTGAAGTTTATAATCCGAATGAATACCGAAATTATATTCGCCTAGGAAAAATGGATTATCTATATGATAAAGTAGAAACGTACGATAAGCTGAAAGATGTTATTCGCGGAAAATCTTCGCCTGATGAATTAACAAAAATCCAAAATGGCATGTCGGATATTGAACATCATATGCTTCATTTTCTTGATAATCATGACGAACAGCGTTTAGCAAGTCCAGAATTTGCAGGAACTCCAGAAAGAGGGAAGCCTTTAATGGTTGTCTCGGCAACAATCAGTACTTCGCCAACAATGATTTATTTTGGACAAGAAGTAGGAGAGGCCGGGAACGAAGATGCAGGTTTTGGAAAACGATCGAGAACCTCGATTTTTGATTATATCGGAGTTCCAAATCATCAGCGCTGGATGAATGACGGTAAATTTGACGGAGCGAAGCTTTCTAATTCAGAAAAAGAATTACGTGATTTTTATAAACGTTTACTCAATTTTACAATCAAAAGCAGTGCTTTGATGGGAAGTTTTGAAGAGATTCAATCTGCAAATAGACAAAATAATGAAAGTTATGATGCGTTGTTGTATTCTTATGCACGTTGGTCTGAAAATCAGAAACTGATCATAATTGACAATTTTTCTTCTGAGAAAGGAAATGGATTCAATTTAAAAGTTCCGTCATCGCTTATTTCAAAATGGAATTTAAAAGATGGAGAATATCAATTGAAAGAGCAATTGTATCAAAACAAAACATTTATATTGAAAGTGCAAAATGGAGAAGGAGTTGCTAAAGTTTCCATTCAGCCTTCGGAATCTTTGATTTTAGAGTTGAAATAATTAGTGATTGGTTAAAAGTGAATAGTAATTAGCGATTTTAATTACTGAAATTTAAATAATATAAAACTTGTTTGGATTAAGAGATTAAACTAAACAAGTTTTTGTTTTTAAACATTTTTTAAAAGTGAAAAAATCTCTTTTATTGAAAAAGTCGCACCGCATACAAATTCATCAGAAGCACCATAATAAATTGTAAGCGTGTCGCCGTCGGGTTCCACTATATGGCCGTTTGTGAAGACAACATTTCCAAAGAAACCGCTTAGTTCGTAACTTGTTTTAGGAAACATAATAGGAGTTTCGGTTCTCGAAATCACTTTTGTGGGATCTTCTAAATCCAATAAAAAAGCGCCTAAAGAATATTGATGAAATTCGTTGGCTCCATGATAAATTTCTAGCCAGCCTAATTCTGTTTTTATCGGTGCGGCTCCAGCGCCAACTCTTTTGCTGTCCCAACTATCTTTTCTGGTTTTGATAATGCATTTATGATTTCCCCAATGAATTCCATCTGGAGAAGAAGCAATCCAAATGTAGTTCCCTCCAATATCTACACTGCTAGGGCGATGCAAGGCATAAAACAAGCCGTTTATTTTTTCTTCAAAAATGGCACAGTCTTTATTGTGAGGAGGAAATATTAGTCCGTGCTTTTCAAAATTCTTCCAATCGGTTGTAGTTCTTAAGCCAACGCCCACACCGCTAGGAGAAACAGATGTAAAAGTGAGGTAGTATTTTCCTTCTATGAGAGAAACCCGGCAATCTTCAATTCCAAAAGTTTCTAGTATTCCTTCGCCAACTAAATGCGGATAATCTTCAGGTTCATAAAATCGTTTACCGTCTTCACTGCACAACAATCGAATATGAGATAAGGTAGTTAAGTAATCAATGCCTTGATAATTAATTACGCGTGCATCTGTTGCAATAAGTTCAGGATGATCTTTTAAAATTTCAATAATCTGAATGGTGCCTGCTTCTGTTAATATCGGAAAAGAAATAGTGTTTTCAATTTGTTTTGGTCTTTCGGCGACACGCATCGCTAGCCAGATTTTGTTTTGAAACTGAAACACGCCCGGATTCAATAGACACGTAATTTCTAGACCTTCTCTACTTGGCGGTATATCTGACGGCGATAATATAGGGTTTTCTGTAAAACGATTGGCAATGTCTTTCATAATCTTCGTTTAAGTACTTAAAAGGTATAAAAAAAAGCTGATACTTAATTGCATCAGCTTTTTTTCTATACTTTTTTAACCTTTTTGAGCGCTTCAACGTAATATTCGTTTACTTTTTCCCAATTTATGTGATTGTAAAAAGCGTCAATGTAACTGCCTTTTCGATTTTGATAATCTAAATAATAAGCATGTTCCCAAAGATCAATTCCCATAATTGGAGTTCCTGGAATCAAGGCATTCTTCATCAATGGATTATCTTGATTGTCAGTTGTGGTAATTTGTAATTTGCCATATCGGTCTACAACCAGCCAAACCCATCCAGAACCAAACTGCTTTTCTGACTGTGCTTTAAATTGATTGGTTAGATTGTTAAAAGAACCAAATTCTTTATTAATAGAACCTGCAAGAGTATCTTTTGGAGTCTGCTCTTTTGGAGTCAGAATGTTAAAATACAGTGTATGGTTGTAATACCCACCTGCATTCTGACGGAGTTTTAAATTAGTAAGAGGCATTTTTTTTAAAATGTCTTCAATAGGCATATTTTCAAACTCGGTCGAAACAATCTCTTTATTAAAAGCATTTGTGTATGACAGGTAATGTTTTGAGTAATGTGTTTCTAAAGTTAAGGTTCTAATGTCGGGAGCAAGACCATCATAATTAAATGGCAGTTTCGTCATTTCAAAAGAGCCTGGATCGGCTTTAACATCATTTGGCGAACCAATAGTAATTTTTTCTTCTTTTGTTGGAAGAGGAACTTCAACTACTTCTGTCAGTTTATCTTCTTTACAAGAAAACAATAGTAAAAATGAAGTTAAAGTGCTGAAAAGGACAACGTTTTTCTTCATAATGTTTTATTTTGATGTTAATGAATTGATGATTTCGATATAATTTTCTTTGGCTTCGTCTACAGACATATGGCTTATCTGCATCCAGGCATTGGTTTTAAAAGCATTTCGCAAATCAAAATTTTCAGATTGATTGTAAACAGCTGTTCCAAAAGTAGCCTGTTTGTAAAAAGCATAAAGTCTTAACTGCACATCCTGCGGCAGTGAAGCCTGAGTCATAGCCATTGCAGCTTCGACGGCTTTAGTGAAGCGAATATCTAAATCTTTATCAGCCATTTATGCTTTTGTAGCAATAATTGTTTTTCCTCCAATCGCTTTTTGGTTTAACTCGACATTGATTGGTGTGCCTAAAGGTAAAAATAAATCGACTCTTGATCCAAATTTAATGAAACCAGCGTCGGTTCCTTGAACAACCTGCATTCCTTCTTTAGCGTAATTTACAATTCTGCGAGCCAATGCACCTGCAATTTGTCTGTATAAAATCGAACCAAAAGTTTCATTTTCTATCACTACTGTAGTTCTTTCGTTTTCTTCACTTGCTTTAGGGTGCCAAGCAACAAGGAATTTTCCAGGGTGGTATTTGCTAAATTTAATGATTCCATCCATTGCGTAACGTGTTACGTGCACATTGATTGGCGACATAAAAATAGACACCTGCAAACGTTTATCTTTAAAATATTCTCCTTCATAAACTTCTTCAATAACCACCACTTTTCCATCTACTGGCGCAAGGATATGATCACTGTTTCTAATTGCAATTCTTTTCGGATTTCTGAAGAATTGTAAAATAATAATCAAAATTACAAGCGCTGCAAATTGCACAAGCATTCTCAGCCAAGCAATATCAATGAATTTATCAGCAATTAAAAGTACAGCTACAGTAAATACAGTACCTAATAAAATGGACGGGCCTCCCTCTTTATGAAACATAATATAAAATTTGATAAAATAAAAATATAATTGGTGCTACAAATATAACACTATCTAATCGATCTAGAATACCTCCGTGACCAGGCATTATCGAACCGCTGTCTTTTATGCCTGCAATTCGTTTAAATTTGGATTCTATTAAGTCTCCAATAGTTCCAAAAATACTAACAATTAATGCGATAATAGTCCAGATTAAGATTGATGTGTTGCTAAATTCAGGTTTAGGCTGAATATAGAGTTTAGAAATCAAAAAGCCAGCAAAAGCGGCAAATACAACACCACCTAGAAAACCTTCAATTGTTTTTTTAGGAGAAACTCGCTCAAATAATTTGTGTTTTCCCATTGATTTTCCAACCAAATAGGCAAAAGTATCATTGGTCCAGATTAAAACAAATAGACCAAGAATAATTTTCGGATTATAATCATTTGTTCCAAATGAGATTTTTACGATAAACACAAAGGGAAGTGTAATATATCCAAGCAGATATAGATATTTTGAAGAAGTGCTCACTTTTTGAACCGAATCGTAAAATAAAAATATGATGCATTTTATTGAAACGACAATAGTTATAGCCAGAAGAATTAAATCGAGCTGTTTAATATTGGTTTCTAAACTTATGTTGGTGTTAAAGGTATCGTTAAGAAACTTGGTTGTTTGTTTGTTGTAATGACTTACAAGAATAATGGAAGAATAAATCAAAGTTCCAAAAAGGATAGAAAACACTTTGTTCAAGTTTACGATATTAGAAAACTCGTATATCGTGATAATTAAGAAAACGCCAAAAAGAGTAATGAAGCTTTCTGTAGAAAACAATATCGAAGTTAGTAATAAAGCGATATAAACAGCACCAGAAATGGCCCTCTTCAGTGTTTCGTTCATCTTAAAGGTCTTCTAAAAGCAGTAAATAAAGGTTTTTTGCAACACTTCCGTATTGTGTAAAGTCCTCGTCTTTGGCTTTTTCGAAATATTTTATTGTAGTGATATTAGTAGGATAGTCTCTTTCGTATTTTCGTTTTATAGCGCTTAATCCGTCGCTTTTCATTGGAAGGATTTGGCTTGTGGTTGCTATAATAACAATATTTGCAGGTAATTCGTTAGGTTTATTTTGTCTGATTTGTTTTGATGAAAATAAAATAGAACCTTCATCAGCTATAAGGTTTTCACAGCTAGCCAATAAAAATTTTGGCTTAGTTGGAGCGATGTAAAATAATTTATTTTCTTCTAGTAAGTTAAATAAGGCTTGCTCATAGCATAAAACTTCATTCTCGAACCAGTCGTTTTCTTCTAAAATATTTTCAAACTGCTCTGCAACTTCTTCCATGTTTTCGCAATACAAGAACTTTCCTCCATTTTTTTTGAAGTTGAAAATAAATTGCTCGTCTAAAGATAAATGACTGTTCTGCGCAGATGAACCTGCATATTCGCTTTCGTTCTCTTCGTCAGAAGCGGCTTCACTAGAGCCAAATATTTTTTTGAAAAAATTCATTTTTTATATGAAATGCTTTACATGTTAATTGAAAACGTTCAAAGATAAAAAAATCTTAATTCAAAAGGGACTTTTGAATTAAGATTTTAAAAATTTATTACGTTTTTCGTAATTATTTATGAAACTACTTCTTCTAAATTTTTGTCAAAAGTACGTTTTCCGAATATGTTTTCTAAGTCATCTTTAAAGATTACTTCTTTTTCAATCAGAATATCAGCAAGTTGGTTTAACTTGTCTTTGTTTTCCTCTAAAATCTGAATCGCTCTTTGATATTGACCTTCTATTAACTCTGAAATTTCTTTGTCAATAATTTTTGCAGTCTCATCAGAATACGGTTTCGAGAAGTTGTACTCATTTTGTCCAGTTGAATCATAATAAGTAACATTTCCGATTTTATCGTTCAGTCCGTAAATGGTTACCATTGCGCGAGCTTGACGTGTTACTTTTTCTAAATCACTCAAAGCACCAGTCGAAATTCTATCGAAAGTAACTTTTTCAGCAGCTCTACCACCCATAGTAGCACACATCTCGTCTAACATTTGATCTGTTCTTACGATTTGTCTTTCTTCTGGTAAATACCATGCAGCTCCTAAACTTTGCCCACGAGGAACAATTGTAACTTTAATAAGTGGAGCAGCATGCTCTAACATCCAACTTACAGTAGCGTGTCCAGCCTCGTGAATTGCAATTGCTCTCTTTTCGTCTGGAGTAATGATTTTATTTTTCTTTTCTAAACCACCGATAATTCTATCTACAGCATCAAGGAAGTCTTGTCTGTCAACTGCCGCTTTATTGTTACGAGCAGCAATAAGAGCAGCTTCATTACAAACGTTAGCAATATCAGCACCAGAGAAACCTGGAGTTTGTTTGGCTAAGAAATCTAAATCAAGGCCTTCAACTTTTTTGATAGGAGCTAAGTGAACTTTAAAGATTTCAGCTCTTTCGCGAATATCTGGTAAGTCAACAAAAATTTGTCTGTCAAAACGTCCTGCACGCATTAAAGCTTTATCAAGAACATCAGCTCTGTTTGTTGCTGCTAAAACAATTACGTTAGAGTTTGTACCAAAACCATCCATTTCTGTTAATAATTGGTTCAAGGTGTTTTCTCTTTCGTCGTTTCCGCCAGACATATTGCTTTTTCCTCTTGCTCTACCAACAGCATCAATTTCATCGATGAAGATAATAGCAGGAGATTTTTCTTTTGCTTGTTTAAATAAGTCACGTACACGTGAAGCACCAACTCCAACGAACATCTCAACGAAATCAGAACCTGATAAAGAGAAGAAGGGTACTTGAGCTTCACCAGCAACAGCTTTCGCTAATAAAGTTTTACCAGTTCCCGGAGGACCTACAAGTAAAGCTCCTTTAGGAATTTTACCTCCAAGATTAGTGTATTTTTCAGGGTTTTTAAGGAACTCAACAATTTCTTGAATTTCTTCTTTTGCACCTTCTAGACCTGCAACATCTTTAAAAGTTGTTTTAATGTCTGTTTTTTCGTCAAAAAGTTTAGCTTTAGATTTTCCGATATTGAAAATCTGACCGCCTCCGCCAGCGCCTCCGCCAGACATTTTACGCATGATGAAAATCCATACACCAACAATGATGATGATAGGAAGTAAGCTGATTAAAATATCGCTCCAGTTATTTTTTTGAAGGAAGTTAAAATCTTTTAATTTCCCTTCGCTAACTGCTTTTTCCAGTTTAGTCTGAAAGATTTGATCATTACCAATTTCCAAGGTATAGTGTGGACCTTTGTTTGGCTGTTTGAAAATATCTTCAGCTACTTTTTTATTTGCCGGATCTTTAAGAGCGGCAGCATTTAAATATACCTCAGCTTCTGCTTTGTTGTACACAATTACTTTTTCAATCTGTCCTTTTTCTAAAAGCGTGTTGAATTTAGAAGAAGTTAATTGAGCAGGTTCGCTTAAGCTTGATCCTCCTGTGGCAAAACTTATGAATAAAAAAACTAAAAGTATTGCGGTGTATATTAACCAAGGACTTATTTTAAATTTATTCGGATTTGGATTATTATCTTTAGCCATTTAATGAAAGTTTCTTTAGTATTTGTTCTCGATTGAAGTTATTTTGGCATCGCCCCAAAGGCTTTCGATGTTGTAATATTCGCGAATGTGCTTCTGGAAAACGTGTACTACAATGTGTACATAGTCCATAAGAACCCATTCTGCATTATCTGTTCCTTCTACGTGCCAGGGTTTATCTTTTAAGTCTTTTGATACTGTTTTTTGAATTGAGTTTACGATGGCGTTAACTTGGGTGTTTGAGCTACCGTTGCAAATAACAAAATAGTCGCATACAGCTGTATCTATTTCTCTTAAGTCAAGAATATCGATATCATTTCCTTTTACTTCCTCAATCCCTTTGATTATGTTCGCCAGTAGAACATCATTATTAATAGTCTTTTTCGCCATGAATTATTTTATATGAATTTGTAAAGTTACCAAATTTTGTGATTATTTTTGAACCTTAACAAAATATTAAATTAAGATATTTAAATTATTTAATGAAACTAATCAAACTCGATGCCATAGATTCTACAAATGACTTCTTAAAAGCTTTGTCAAGTCAGGATGAACTGGAGAATTTTACAACGGTAACAGCTGAAAATCAGACAAAAGGGAAGGGGCAAGTTGGAGGCTTATGGAAGACTGAAGCTGGTAAGAACTTAACTATGAGTGTCTTGGTGAAAGATTTTTTGTTTAATAATGACAAAGTTTTTAATTTAAGCGTCTTGGTTTCTTTATCGGTAGCAGAGGTTTTAAAATCGTTAAATATTCCTGATATATGCATAAAATGGCCAAACGACATTCTGTCATACAATAAGAAGTTAGTTGGCATATTAATCGAAAATACCTTAAAAAGCGATGGCAGAATCGTGTCAGTTGTCGGAATCGGAATTAATGTCAATCAAACCGATTTTGACGAATTGCCAAATGCTTCTTCGTTGGCAGTAATTTCTGGAAAAACTTTTGACAAAGAAGAATTGGCAATTCTAATCGTTGAAAAACTAAAAGAGAAAATTCAATCTTGGAATACCTCAGCACAAATTTTTTGGGATGATTATTTTAATTTTTTATTTAAAAAAGGAATTCCAACTGCATTTAGAGACAATAACAATCAAGATTTTATGGGAATCATTCAAGGCGTTTCTCCAATAGGAAAATTGCAGGTTTTGCTAGAAGATGATTCTGTGGTAGAGTTTGAGATTAAAGAGGTTAAAATGCTTTATTGAAAGTTGCAAAGGGACAGAGGGACAAAGTGGCAAAGGTTTTTCGTAGAGACGCACTGCAGTGCGTCTAACTAAGGTTCTGAGTTGCTAAGATTCTAAGATTTTTGATAAAGAATTTTCCGTAGAGACGCACTACACTGCGTCTAACATAAAGTTACCACATAGTTTATCACCTTCAAGAATGATAAATTACAAAAAATAAAAAAGTCCAATCGTTAGATTGGACTTTTCATTTATAATTCACAATTTACAATTAACCATTATAATTTGTTCATATTGTTTGCTAAAGTTTCAATAAACTTACTGATTGGACCTTTAACCATCATTGCCATCATAGCATTGAATTCGCCTTCAAAAAATAACTGAACTGCACTTTCTGAATCAGAAATACTATCAATGTTTGAAGTTAATGTAAATGGAAGTTTATCACTTGCAGCACCCAAAACGATTTTGTTTGGAGCCTCTTTGTCTTTCATTTTTAATTTGATTTCAGGCATCCCTTTCAATCCAAAAATAAAAGCGTCTTCGCCAGTCACTTCAAATTTAGCGATATTATCTGGCATTAATTTTTCAAAATTCTTAACATCAGTCAATTGATCAAATAAATCTTGAGCTGATTTCTGAACAGTAACTTTTGGACTTTCTAAGTTCATATATTTTTATTTTTTTTGTTTTTACCGCAAAGCGCGCTAAGGTTTTTTTATATGCTAGGTTTATAAAACACTAAGATCGCAAAGCGAGATTAAATTCCCAAAAAAGAGCGAAGCGATTTTTTTAGAAAATCTAAAATCTAAAATTAATCCTCTTGTCCCCAAGTCGATGGACTTTCATTCCATTCCAATAGAGTCGATTGCTGATCTTCGGTGATATATTGTTTTTGAACCGCCAAGTCTAATAAATTCTCGTAGTTGCTCAAAGTGAATAAATCAATATTAGCTTCTTTAAAATTTTCTTCAGCAACGCCAAAACCATATGTAAAAATTGCGGCCATACCTTTAATGTTTGCACCTTCATTTCTTAAAGCTTCCACAGCCATCAAACTACTTTTTCCAGTACTAATTAAATCTTCGACAACCACAACATTTTGTCCTTTTTGTAAAAAACCTTCTACTTGGTTTTGTCTGCCGTGTTTTTTAGGCTCTGGACGCACATATACGAACGGAAGCCCTAAACTTTCGGCAACCAAAATTCCAACTCCAATGGCTCCAGTAGCAACACCAGCGATCACATCAGGTTTTCCAAATTGTTTTTCGATGTTCTTAGCAAACTCATCACGAACATAGTTTCTGATGCTCGGAAATGAAAGAATTAACCTATTATCGCAATAAATAGGAGATTTCCAACCAGAAGCCCATGTAAAAGGATTTTCGGGATTCAATTTAATTGCATTTATTTGCAAAAGCAATTCGGCTGTTTTTTCGGCAGTATCTTTATTAAAAATCATAGTACAAATGTATAAAGTTTTTGTAAACGACAAACCACTTTTTTTGACAAATGAAATCTCGCGCGAAACAGATTTCCAATTGTTCTTGTTGGAGAGTATTGATATCGAACAGCTTATTATAAAAATTTTTCAAAATAAAATTCAAAAAGCGATTCTATATCATCCCGACGAAAGTGAGATCATGAAAACCCTAAAAGCCAAGATTCCGGTAAATAAAGCGGGCGGAGGCTTTGTCTACAATAAGAAAGGCGAAGTCTTGTTCATCTTTAGAAACGGAAAATGGGATCTGCCAAAAGGCGGAATCGAGAAAGGGGAAGACATTGAAGCGACGGCTATGCGTGAGGTAGAGGAGGAGACGGGAGTAAACCAGCTTCGTATTACGAATAAACTTCAAAAAACCTATCATATCTTTAAACGCAACGGAAAATACAAACTCAAAATCACGCATTGGTTCGAAATGCAGTCTGATTTTGAAGGAACTCCTCACGGACAAATCGAGGAAGGAATCGAAAAAGTCGCCTGGTTAAACCCAGAACAAATCAAAGAAGCGCTTAAAAACTCATACGAGAATATCAAATTGTTGTTTGAAGAAGAAAAAATTCCAACGGAAAAAATTGAACCACCTGTAGCTTATCGATCGGCTCCAAATTCGAAATAATTAAATATTTGGGCGTGCCACCAATTAAAAAAAGACACAATAAACTTTGCGTTCATTGGGTCTTTTTTTAATTGCTGTCGGGCTATCCGCGCTACTTCGGTAGCTTGCTTCTATCCCTCACGCGAGAGCAAACAATATCATTTAGTGATTAAGAATTACCATTTAAGTTAGTTAAAAGATTATTCTCATTAAAAGTAGCAGTAATTATTTGACCATTTTTTTCAGCTTTCACTTCATTTCCATTAGAAGTCAATTCAAAACCTTTTTGAGAAAGATAATTTGAAAAAGCATTCTTGTGATTTTGAATTTCAAACGTCGAAATCAATTCTGGAAAAACAGTCAAAATTCTAGAAAATTCCTCGCTTTCAGTCTTATCAATTGCATCATCTTTTATTGTAACAACCATTGTTCCTTGACCGTAATTTCCAAGATAATAACCGCTTAAATTAAACATCGTAGTAGCAACCATTCCAATAAGATGTAAATCATTAGGAACAGCGTCAAATTTTCCAACGCTTAATAACTCTATATTGTTTTCTTCTCCATATTTCTTTAATGAAAGTGCTTGCTGCATAACAGATTCTGCATAACCGCCCGCTTTATTTTCCCAAAGCCAAAGCCAAGTTTCTGACGAATGCGAAAATGAACCCAAAACCTGCATCGGAAAAGTAAGATCATCACCAAAAGTGATTTCTTCTTTATTCATATCAACATTCCAAGAAAGACCACCAGTTATCTCAAATAGATTTCTTTGTTTTTCTAAAGCAAGAGCTCCAAATTTTTCTAAAAAATCATTTTCAGATGTGAAGTGTATGGTATTGTTTGATTGATTAGTTGTTGATTCTATATTTTCTTCTTTCTTTTTAAAAAGATTATTGAATAGCCCCATTTCTTTATGATTTTTAGAGTTTTAAATTGATGATTTCAAATATATAACTTTTAGGATAAGTCGGAAAAAAGTTAATTAAATTTATACTTGCTTTGTGAATTTTGAACTTTGCAATTGAAAAACTCATTCCGTAGGAATGTTTCATCGGTAGAAAAAAAATGAATTACAGTTATACGTTCCTTAGGAACGTTTGATTAACGGAGTAATTATGTCCATAAACAGGTGTCCTGTCAGGACACAATACATAATGATATTATTTTTTCTATCGATGAGATGTCCGTATTCTGTCACAAACGTTTCTCGCTTTGCGATATGGGACTTTTTAAAGACCACATCAAATCAAAAAAATCTACAAAACACGATAAACAGGATACTGCATATGAGCCTTTTCATAATAAACTGAATGTTTGTAAATCCAGTCCAATTGAGCTTCAGAATTTTTAGCAAATTCGCGGTCGTTTTGTTTTTTAGTTTCTAATGCTGCTTTTAGAGCTGGGTTTGCTTTTAAGAGATTCGCCGCAGTATCTTCAAAAATATATTCTGAGTAATGTTCTTTTTGCTGTAAAATAGGATCGAAGAAATTCCAATTAAAAAAAGAATCAATACCTTCTGGTTCAAAAACTTCTAGAAGATATTTTACACCTTTTTGAGTTGTTGGAACTAGGTAATCTCCTTTGGCGAAAGCCATTTTAACTATTTTAGAAGTTACGGTTGTGTTTCTGTGTAAATAATGCCCTTCGTAAGCAGACGGAACGGTTTTAAAATCTGAAATTCTGTAGCTTTCAACTTCTATAATTGTATCGTTTTTAATTTGCTTAAACGAGATATTATTGTTTTTCAAAAGGTCAATAATATTCCAATAACCACGCGGAATGATATAAGCAGACGGAATAACAACATCTTTTACCGATTTGAATTCTTTGATATACGGAACATCTTTTTGGTATGGTTTGGTTCTGTCATAATACAAACGATTTCCTGTTGTAGCTTCGCTTTTTTTGTAACCTGCTTCATAACCCAAAAACGAAAAAGTGGTCGCTTTTGTGCTATCCAGTTCCCATTTTAGAGTGTACGATTTTTTAGGCTGATATTGTTCTAAATTCTTTGCTCTTAAATCTTTTATCTTTTGATAATTCGCATCGGTAAAATCCAAAGTCGATTTCATGTATTCGTAAGTCATTTTTACACGTTCTGCGTATTTTTTCAGCATGTGTGTTTCCACCACAAAACCAATCGTATTAAATAGGGAAGTGTAACCCGTTGTGTATCGCGGACTATCGACAAACTGCCCAAAACCTTTGTCTGGAGTATCTTTAAACGAATCGACATAAGGCGTAGTTTCGATTTTCTTTTTCTGAAGATCTTTGACCAAAGCCGGCATCATTTCGTTATTCATAAAATCGCCCAAAACAGTTCCGAGTTTATTGTGCTGTGTCATAATGTACGTCAATTTGTATTGATAATCAGAGCCGTTACTTACGTGATTGTCAATAAAAACATCGGCATTTATCTTTTGAAAAATCTCGACAAAAC
Source organism: Flavobacterium humidisoli (assembly GCF_023272795.1). Taxonomy (NCBI): domain Bacteria; kingdom Pseudomonadati; phylum Bacteroidota; class Flavobacteriia; order Flavobacteriales; family Flavobacteriaceae; genus Flavobacterium; species Flavobacterium humidisoli. Next base: position 3,390,692 of record NZ_CP096829.1, read on the forward strand.
TTTTAGTGTTTCTTGTGTCAGATTTCATCATATCGCGATTCAAATCGTAGTTTCTCGCATTTCCTCTGAAACCATAAATTTCTGGTCCGTCTTGATTGGCTCGTGTTGTAGAATTTCTATTTAACGCTCCGCCAATATTATAAACTGGAATGGTCACTAAAACCGTATTTTTAGGCGCTTTCAGTTTGCCTATTGCCAAATCTCTGTAGAATTGCATGGTTGCATCGATTCCGTCAGGTTCGCCTGCGTGGATTCCGTTATTCACAAATAAAACGGCTTTGGTTTTCTGTATTTTGTCAAAATCAAATTCTTTGTCAGCATTGAAGGTAATCATGTGCAAAGGTTCTCCAGAATCGGTTAGTCCCATTTCTTTCATTTGAATCGTTGGAAAATCGGCAGCAAGCATTTTAAAATAAGCTATAGTTTCTTGATAAGTTGCCGATTGGTTTCCGTTTCCTTTCTCAAAAAAAGTATCGTATTTTTTATTGTTTTGAGCGAAAAGGGTAATGGTGAAAAGTGAAATGAAAAAAGTAAAAAGTTTCATGTTTTGATTTTTTAATAGGAATCAAATATATAGTTTTTTATTTGTTTAAAAGTTTCAAGTTTCAGGTTTCAAGTTGATATGCTTTGTGTTTTTTTACCGCAAAGCACGCAAGGTTTTTTATATATGGATTTTATAAAAACGTAAAGTTCGCAAAGCTTTGAACTTAAACTTTGTGAGCTTTGTGTAAACCTTTGCGTGCTTTGCGGTTAAAAAACTTTCCCTACTTTTGCAAAATGAATAAAAAACACCATTCCAACGATATACTTTCGAATTTAGGGGTTAAAAGTCTAAACGAAATGCAGGAAATGGCACATGATGCCATTTTAAACGAAAACAATACTTTATTACTTTCTCCAACAGGATCTGGAAAAACATTGGCTTTCCTGCTTCCAATATTAGAATTGTTACAGCCAGAAGTGTTGTCTGTTCAGTGTTTGATTTTGGTTCCATCACGCGAATTGGGACTTCAAATTGAACAGGTTTGGAAAAAAATGGGAACGCAATACAAAGTTAATATTTGTTACGGTGGACATTCAATAGAAACTGAAATCAAGAATTTAAGCAATCCGCCAGCGGTTTTAATTGGAACGCCTGGAAGAATCGCTGATCATATTGAAAGAGAAACTTTTAGAACAGATAAAATTCAAACTTTAATTTTGGATGAATTTGATAAATCGCTTCAATTAGGATTTCACGAACAGATGTCTTTTATCATCGGAAGGTTATCTAAAGTAAATAAAAGAGTTTTGGTTTCGGCGACGTCTGATATTGAAATTCCGAAATATACACGAGTGGTAAATCCGGTTGTTTTGGATTTTATTCCAGAGGAGGAAGAGAAAGCAAATCTTTCGATGAAAATGGTGATTTCGTCAGCAAAAGATAAACTGCAAAGTTTATTCAATTTGATTTGCTCTTTAAAATCAGAATCGGCAATTATTTTCTGTAATCATCGTGATGCTGCTGAACGCATTAGTGACACCTTAAACGAAAAAGGGATCTATTCGGTGTATTATCATGGCGGAATGGATCAGGAAGAACGTGAGCGCGCCTTAATTCAGTTTCGAAACGGAAGTGTTACATATTTAGTGACAACCGATTTGGCAGCGAGAGGTTTGGATATTCCAGAAATGAAGCATGTTATTCATTATCATCTGCCTTTAAAAGAAGACGAGTTTACACATCGTAACGGTCGTACAGCGCGTATGCAGGCGACGGGAACGGCGTATATTATCATTCACGAAAGTGAAAAAAAGTTAGATTACATTGATTATGAAATGGAGGTTTTGGATGTTGAAGGTAAAGTTTCGTTGCCAAACCCACCTCAATTTCAAACGATTTATATCAGCGGTGGAAAGAAAACCAAACTGAATAAATTTGATATTGTTGGATTCTTTTCGCAAAAGGGAAAACTAGAAAAAGACGATTTAGGTTTGATTGAAGTAAAAGATTTTGTTTCGTTTGCGGCGGTAAAATACAATAAAGTAAAAGATCTTCTGAAGAATATTAAGGATGAAAAAATGAAAGGGAAGAAGTTTAAAATAGAAGTCGCCCGAAATGTGATCAAGAAAGAAGAAGAGGAGAAGAGAGGGAAATATTGATTTTAGGTAATTAGAGGAAAGAAGCAAGATGTAAGATGCAAGAAGCAAGATGTAGATATGAAGATTGGAATTTTAAGTTTTAAAATTTATTTCCTTGTATTTCAATAGTTTAGGATTGTGTGGCTAAGTTTTACAATTTTATGTTAAAAAAATAACGAATTGATAGGTGTTTTTTCAATATTTCTGTGTTTTTTTGTGTTCGTAAAATTGTAACCCCAAATACTATATGAAAAAGATTATTACTCTTGCCGCATTGTTTTTTACTTTTGTTTCGTTTGCACAGGTTAAGGTTCTAGAAACGGTTCCTGTAGAAAAATTAGGAAAAGTAAATAACAACTACATTCAGAAAATTGGTGACGAATACACTGTGTATTACACTATTGTTCAAAGTGATGACGATTCGACTTTGAGAAAATTTTCATTCAAGAACATCGATAATGCTTATAACTCTTTATACAACATTATCATGGGCGGATTTACAGCTTCTCCGTTGTACGATATCAAATTAGAGTTACCTAACAACTACATTTGGTTGCACTACACAGGAAATGTAGTTCCAGACAAAGCTACAGTTCAGTTTATGGTTTCTGGTAAAGAAAGAGACGCAGCAACAAACAACGTTTCTGAGCCATTCGTAAAAGACCAAATCAATAAATTATTCCAAAAGTAATTTTTAAGGTTCAAAGGCTCAAAGTTTCTAAGGAACAAAGTTTTTAACCTTTATCTATAATTATAAAAAGCTGTTCTAATCGAACAGCTTTTTTTTGTTTCAAGTTTAAGGTTGATACACTTTGTCTTTAATTTTAACGCAAAGCTCGCTAAGTTTTTTTATTTAAAGGCTTTTAAAAGTACAAAGTTCGCAAAGCTTTGTGAATAAAACTTTGTGAACTTTGCGTAAATCTTTTTGTGTTTTGCGGTTAAATAGTGAGTATTCTAAAAAAAAAACTTAGAATCTTAGCATCTCAGAACCTTAGCAACTTTATTTAAATCTTCTTCACGTATTGCGTAATAATCACAATCTGTTGGCCATCTACTTTTCCTTCAATATATTCGGTGTTTTCGTGGTCTAAACGAATGTTTCTAACAGCAGTTCCTTGTTTGGCAACCATGCTAGAACCTTTTACTTTAAGATCTTTGATTAAAACTACAGAATCTCCATGTTGTAGTACTACACCGTTGCTATCACGGTGAACCAATTTATTCTCTTCATCTTCGCCTTCTCCTGTTGCTTTTGCCCATTCTAGAGTATCTTCATCCAGATACATCATATCTAGCAATTCTTGTGGCCATCCTGCAGCGCGCATACGGCTTAACATTCTCCAAGCTACAACCTGCACGGGAATATTTTCGTTCCACATGCTGTCATTAAGGCATCTCCAGTGATTTAAATCGACGTTGTCTGGATTTTCAATTTGGTCAATACAAGTGTTACAGGCTAATACAGCTTCATCAATTCCGCCTTTTTTAGTTGGCAGGACTTGATAAACTTTTAAATTTTCTTCATTTCCGCAAAGTTCACATTTAGATCCGCTTCGTTTGCTTAATTCTCTTTCGATGCTCATTGTTTGGTGTTTATTTTAAAAATGCGAAATTACTTATATTTTACTTCGCTGGCAAGTTTTATGGTTTGTTATTGCACTATTTTGTGATCCTAACCGCATCTGGAACCAACATCTCATATTCGCCACCATGACGCAATACATCGCGTACAATGCTTGAACTGATAAATGAAGTGCTTGCGGCTGTCAATAAGAAAACGGTTTCTATTTTAGACAATTTTCTATTGGTGTGTGCAATTGCTTTTTCGAATTCGAAATCGGCTGGGTTGCGCAATCCTCGCAAGATGAAGTTTGCTTTTTCTTTTTTTGCCAAATCGATTGTTAATCCTTCATAAGTAATAACCGAAACTTTTGGTTCGTCTTTGAAAGTTTCTTCAATAAAACGCTTTCTTTCTTCTAATGAAAACATGTATTTTTTTTCGGCATTGACACCAATGGCAATTACAATTTCATCAAATAAAGGAATGGCTCTTTTGATAATGTCTTCGTGTCCTAACGTAATTGGGTCAAATGATCCTGGAAATATGGCTTTTCGCATTTTCTTTTCTTTTTAAGGTTCAAAGCTGCAAAGACATAAAGGCGCAAATTAAATGAAATTGGCCAAAGCTTTGCTTTTTGAAATTTATAATTTGAAATTTATTCTAAGTTATTCTTTTGGTATTTATCGCTTCGACCCATTCTTCTCTTTTACAGACATCACATTTTGCATTTCCTTTTTTAACTTCTTGCGTGTGTCCGCAGAAAGAACAAGCATAGATTCCGTCGGTTGGAATGAATTTGCTCTTAGCATTAAACAAGGAAGGCAAAATAGGAAGTCCGTATTTTACATTTTCGTCTGGATAGTAAAAAACACTTATTTCGCCACTTGGTTCTATAAAAGCATGTTTTACCTGCCCTAAATGCTCTATTGATTTTACACGAAGTTCTGAGAAAAATTCATCTTGTGCCAAAGTTTCTTTTTTAAAACTCGATATAGAAAATTTTCCATCATTGATTAAACATTCCGTTTTACCTTCTATAAACTCTTCGAATTTTTTGCTTTTTCCAGTAAGCCATGTCACAGATCGGTACAAAATAATGATGACCAAAAAGACAATTGCTGCAGGAACGATTCCAACATCTTCATAAAACATAGGATCGCCAGCAGCAGAACCCAATGCAATAATGATTACGGTTTCGAAAATTGATAATTGTTTGACACCCCTTTTACCAGCTAGTTTTAGCGTTAGCAGCAAAATGGTAAACATTACTGTCGAACGAAATATTACTTCCAAAAGAAAAACTTCTGGCAATTCATTAAAAAATAGTCTATTCCATTCGAAGATTTGTTTCATTTTTTTTGAAGGTGCTAAGGTTCTAAGTTGCTGAGATTCTAAGTTTTTTTCGCGGCGGACTTCAATTCGCTCAGTAGGACATAGTATATTAAAAAAAGGTTCTGAAATCTTAGTAACTTAGAATCTCAGAACCTTAGTATCTTTAAGAAAGGGCTAGCTCAATTGCATTAGTGAATAGATCTTCTAAAGAAATTCCAGCTGCTTTTGCTTGCTGCGGAATCAAACTTTCTGTCGTTAAACCTGGAATGGTATTCATTTCTAGCATATGAGGTTCGTCGTTTACGATAATGAATTCGCTTCTTGAGAAGCCTTTCATTTTTAAAACTTCGTAAGCACGTTTTGCCGTTTCGCTTACTTTCTTGGTCAATTCGTCAGAGATTCTCGCTGGCGTGATTTCTTGCGATTTTCCTTCGTATTTAGCTTCATAATCAAAGAAATCATTATCTGATACAATTTCTGTAATTGGCAATACTTTAATTTCTCCTTGATAGTTGATAACCCCAACAGAAACTTCAGTTCCGTCAAGGAAACTTTCGATGATGATTTCGTTGTCTTCTTTATAGGCAACTTCTATCGCGATTGGTAATTCTGCTTCGGTTTTTACTTTCGAGATTCCGAAACTTGAACCTGCTTTGTTTGGTTTTACGAAACAAGGCAATCCAACTTTTTTAACGATTTCTGCGGTATTGATTTCGTCTCCTTTATTCAAGTAATAAGAGATCGCTGTTTTAATTCCGTATGGTTTTAAAACCGATAATAAATCTCTTTTATTGAATGTTAGTGCCGATTGGTAATAATCACAAGAAGATTGTGGCAGACCAATCAATTCGAAATACGCTTGCATTAATCCGTCTTCGCCTGGAGTTCCGTGAATGGCGTTGAAAACACAATCAAAAGTGATTTTTTCTCCGTTTACTGTAACTGAAAAATCATTTCTATCGATTGGGAATTCGGCATCGTTTTGATCGACATAAACCCATTTTTCTTTAAAAATGTGAATACGGAATCCGTTGTATTTTGTTTTGTCAAGATATTGATACACGACATTCCCGCTGATTAAAGATATTTTGTATTCGCTGGAATAGCCGCCCATGATGATGGCAATGTTTTTCATGTTTTTGTTTCAGGTTTTAATTTGTTTCAAGTTTCAGGTACTGCTGGAAATTTTGTAGATCTGTTATTGAAACTTTTATTGAGTATATGATTTTTTTATAAATAACGTTCTTATTGAAACCGAGTGTCCTAGCCCTGATAGAAGCGGCATCCTTTTGTGCCGGGGTTCGGCGCAAAAGATACAGCGGATAGCAGTAAATAGCTCCTGAAAATTATCGTTCTCCCAAAACTTAGGGATGCTCACGACGACAATCTTGGGACTTTCTTGTTTTAAACAAAATTATCATTTTTTTTGAAATGAAATACTTTATCTTTGTCGCTATTAAAAATAAATTTATGAGTTTACGTCAGTATTTAACAAGCCGAGTTTTTTTCTTGCAATTGCTTGCGGCCGCAGCTATTATTGCGGTTATTGGTTATTTATTTATGCATTGGTTAACTTTTACAACAGATCACGGACACGAAATTGCGGTGCCGAATTTGTCTAAATTGACTGAAGAGCAAGTTGAAAATAAATTGGATGAACTGGATTTAGATTATGTTCTTTTAGACAGTGTTGATTACAGAAGTGAATACCCAAAATATAGTGTTGTAGAGCAGGATCCATTGCCAGGAACGATGGTAAAAGTGGGTAGAAAAATTTATATTAAGATTAATGCATCTGGTTTTTCTTCTGTAAAAATTCCAGATTTAATAGAAAAAACATATCGTGAAGCGGTGCCAACTTTGAAAGCGTTAGGTCTTGAGCCAGGAACGATTACGTATATTCCGAATCTTGGAAAAGATATGGTTTTGGAAATGCGTTTAAAAGGAAGAAACTTAAAAGTAGGAGATCGCGTTTTGAAGGCGTCTAAAATCGATTTGGTTTTAGGTGACGGAAAAGCAAGTTATGTAGATGAAAGTCAGGCAACAGATAGTACTGCAGCGCCTGTAGAAACCCCAAGTGATGAACAATAATATTGAAGAAAATTTAGATCTGGAAGACGAATTATTTGAGCACTACAGATTTGAAGTCCCAAAAGGTCAAGCGTTTTTGCGTATTGACAAATATTTAATGTATTTGATTCCGAATGCCACGCGAAATAAAATTCAGAACGCGGCAACTAATGGGAATATTTTTGTAAATGATATTCCAGTAAAATCAAATTATAAAGTAAAACCTTTTGATGTGATAACGGTTATGTTGTCTCATCCTCCTTTTGAGAATCATATTCTTCCTGAAGATATTCCGCTGAATATTGTTTATGAAGATGATGCTCTTTTACTGATTAATAAAGAGCCTGGAATGGTTGTGCACCCAGGTCACGGAAATTATACTGGAACTTTGGTAAATGCTTTGGCGCATCATTTTGATAATTTGCCAATGAATAGCAGCGAACGCCCAGGTTTGGTTCATAGAATCGATAAAGATACTTCTGGTCTTTTGGTTGTGGCTAAAACAGAAGCTGCAATGACACATTTAGCAAAACAGTTTGAAGCTAAAACGACTGAACGTGAGTATATTGCTCTAGTTTGGGGAAATGTTGTGGCTGAAAGCGGGACTATTGAAGGAAATCTGGCAAGACATTTAAAAGATCGTATGCAGATGGCAGTTTTTGACGATCCAGAAATTGGAAAACCTGCGATTACGCATTATAAAGTTTTGGAGCGTTTTGGTTATGTGACTCTTATTTCTTGTAAACTGGAAACGGGAAGAACGCATCAGATTCGCGCGCACATGAAACACATCGGTCATCCTTTATTTAATGATGAGCGTTACGGCGGGCATTTGATTTTGAAAGGAACGACTTTTACAAAATACAAACAGTTTATCGAAAATTGTTTTAAAGCTTTGTCACGTCAGGCGCTGCATGCAAAAACACTTGGATTTGTGCATCCGAATACTGGAGAGTTAATGCGTTTTGATACAGAATTACCTCAGGATTTTCAGGATTGTATCGAGAAATGGCGCGTTTATGTGAAGTCGCATAACACGGAAGATGAGAATTAAATTCTTTAGAAAATAGAGAATAGATTAAAGAATATAGAAAAAAAGCTCCTTAAAAGGAGCTTTTTTATTTTACCGCAATTTTATTATCGTTCCAATATTCTGTAGAGGCGCACTGCAGTGCGTCTAACGTTGTGGATTCTCGTTGCGGAGACGCACTGCTGTGCGCCTCTACGGATATGCTTTGTGTTAGAATATTAATGGCATATTTGTTTCCATTAATTTAATTATTATAGAGATTTTATTGTTAAATCGATAATTTTGACTTCTCCATTGGTTATGAAACCCAGTTTTCCTTTTTGGTTTAGGTTGCTTTTTTCGAGCGAACATTCCAAATAAGTTTTGTTGTCTACGGAAAAATATAATTGGTTGTTTGTGACTCTGATTTTTACAGCATACCATTTGTTATTTTCTAATTTCATTGGTTTTTTGAATAAGGTTTTTCCACCTCGTTTGCCATACGAATCGTCTTTTTTATCGTAGACCCCGTCACCAATTACAATGTTTTGATCAATCTGATACAAGTACGTTCTAATGTATTTTCCTTTATCCAAATTGAGCATTATTTCGAATAAAGATGAATTTGTCATGTTGACTTTCAAATCGATTTCATAATTATTTGGGAGCTGTTTCTTTGAAACCAAAACTCCCCATGGCGAAAGAGAACCGTTTCCTGTAAGGGTATCGTTTTTTAAAACCCATTCTTTAGAATGGATTTTCCAATTTGATTTTAGTTCTTTTGAATTGTTTAAAGTATATTCTTTTTTTGCTGTTGAAATGGTGCTAGAACACGAAATCAAGATTAACTGCAAAAGAAGAAATACTGCAAATTTTATTTTCATTTAATTTAATTCTGATTGCTATTTTATTTTTCCTATTGATCCCGTTTGTGATGGCAGAAGTTCGAAAACAGAAGTAGGAGCGAGGCCTTGTTCGATTCGGTGCGATACATAAAGTATAGAAACATTGGTTTCTTGTTTTATCGTGTTGATAAGCTGAATTACCAAATCTACATTTTCGTCATCTAAACCTTCTACAGGTTCGTCTAAAATTAATAATGGCGGATGTTTTAAAACGGCGCGAACAATTAATGCCACACGCTGCTGCCCAATAGAAAGATCTATAAAACGCTTTTTTCTTAAATGCGTCATTTCAATCACTTCAAGCCATTGCGTTACTATATTTTTTTGATGCGTCGTAGGTTCTGTATAAAGTCCGATTTGGTCAAAGAATCCCGATAATATCATCTGTTCGACCGTATGACCTTTCTGAAACAGATCCATCATAGAAGTAGTGTAAATCCCGATTTGTTTTTTAATATCCCAAACACTTTCGCCAGTTCCTTTTTTTCTTCCAAACAAAAACAAATTCTGCCCAAAACCTTTCGGATTGTCTCCTGTTATCAAAGATAAAATGGTGCTTTTTCCAGAACCATTTGGACCAATTAACTGCCAGAATTCGCCTTGTTTGATTGTCCAGGAAATGTTGTCGAGAATCTTTCTTTCGTCATAACTCACCGAAACATTTTCAAGTCTGATTAGTTCATCTTCTGGAAAAGTAGGAATTGAAGTTGCTTTAGGAATTGAAGTTGTATTTAATGTTTTGAAATGATTTTCAGTTTTTTTAAATGGATGTAATTCGAATGTATTGTCTTTAATTTGAGCTTTATTTGGCACAAATTCAAGTACATCAACAGTACGATTTAAAAGCTGAATAATTGCAATATCCTGAGTTAGATCTTTTAGCGAATCGGCTAAAATTACTCTTGAAGCCTGATCCAAATGATCAAAAGGATTATCGAAAATAATGTAATCAGGTTTTTGATTGATACAATATTTTAGAAACTCTTTTTTACGTTCGCCAGAAGAAAAAGTTCGAAGTTGTCTATGCGAATCTGGAGAAGCTTCTACGCTGTCATATTGAAACTCTTTTTCGATGAATTTTTCGATTGCAATATCAGAAAACAGTATTCCTTTTTGATGGTTAAAAACGGCTAATTCTCCCGTTGCTTCTCCATTTAATATATTGTCTATTAATTTCTTTTTATTTACCTGATTTGATAAAAGTATATCCCAGTGTTGCATTATATTTTTGTAAGTATTATTTATTTTCTTTCAACGCCATTTCTCGATCGTTTCTTGACCATTCGCTCCACGAACCCACATACAATTTCGGAATTGGAAGCCCGGCGTAATCCATTGCTAATAATGTGTGGCAAGCTGTAACTCCCGAACCGCAATGAACAATTGTATTTTCTGTTTTTTTATTTCCAAGAATTGCTTTGTATTTTTCTGCCAATTCATCGGCAGATTTAAACAATCCGTTTTCGTCTAAATTTTCAGTTAACGGAACATTGACAGCTCCCGGAATATGTCCTGCAATTAAATCCAGAGGTTCTGTTAAGCCATCGTAACGGTTCTTGTCACGAACATCGATTACGATATTTTGATCGTTTTTACGGGCTTTTTCAACCTCTTCAATATCTGCTAAAGCCAATTTCCATTCTTGAGAAGGATAGTCTGTTTTTTCAAAAGTCTCATTTCCAGAATTGGTTGGAAAGCCAGCTTGAATTGCAGCTTGAAAACCACCATTTAAAACCTGAATTTTTTCATGTCCAATGGCGCGCATCATCCACCAGAAACGTGCTGCGAAATTAGAACCATTTTTATCATCGTAAACTACAACATGATCGGAAGGTGAAATTCCTAATGCAGAAAGAGTATGTGAAAAATCCTTTGGAGAAGGCAATGGATGTCTTCCTCCGTTTGCAGGATTTTCTGGAATTGTTGCCAAGTCACGATTTAAATCGACAAAACGAGCGCCTTTTAAATGTTCTTTTTGATAATTTTCAAAAGTATTCACGCCAGCTCTAGCATCAATTAAAATGATTTTAGAATTAGCAATTAATTCTTGAGCCGTAATAATAGGAGAAAAAGTAGTTGACATTTTTTATTTTTTCTTTGAATTTCCAAGCCAAAGCAAAGCATTCAAAATTAATTGACTTTGTGTTTTGTTTTCAAAAGTGTACGATAAGGTTTTGTTTGTTCCGCCTTCATAATCAATATCATTATGCCCCATATTCACATATACCATTTTGTATTTTTTATTGGTCCAGACAACAGGATAATAACCGCTGTGCCAGATTTCATGTGCTTTTGGACCTGTTCCAAGAGGAAAGCTAGATTCGTCTATTGCAAGCAAAATCTCGATATCAGGATTTTTGGTCAAATCATCAGACCATCTATACCATTCGTTTGGAGCAGATGAGAATGTTTTTGGCAGATTTTTAGTAACAGGATGTTGGTTTTCTACTCTTAAAACTGCTGAAGTTGGTTTCCAAGTATTGCTTCCATATTCGCCAGAACCTAAAAAAGTATTATGATACCAGTTCCAATCTTGAGGATAACTAGAATCATTTAAGGCAAATGCCGAAAAATGAAATCCGATGAAACCACCACCATTTTCCATGTATTTTTGAAAAGCATCGCGCTGTTCTTTTTTTTCAGGTCTTGTATCTAAAAACAAAACAATTTGATATTTAGATAGAAACTTAGCATTCAAATTGTCCCAGTTACTGGTCGAATCATATTGAAAATGATTTTGCGCAGCTAGTTTTGGGAAGTATTTATTGGCTTCGTGCACAAAACTAATATGGGCCTGATCGTTTTTAGCAGTATAAAAAGCAATGACTTTAAATTTTGAATGTTCTTTTTTATTTTGGGAAAAGCCAAAGAAAGAAACCATTAAAACTACAAGTAGAATACTTTTCTTGAAGATGGTTTGGTGGTTTTGGTTGAAAATAGTCATGAATAGTAAAGCGATTAAACAGGAATTTTTTCGATTAAAATTTCGTGTTCAGATTTATCAAAGTAAGTGCAAGTCATTTCAATAATATCAACGCGCCATTTTGCAATTCCAGCTTGTGCACAATGATTACAGAAAGTCATATAATCCGTTTCGCCATGCTGGTGTTTTACCAAATTTTCTATAAAAAGTTCTTTGTTTGGAGAATCGGCAACTTTAATCTCCGGATATTTTTCTTCAGCTGTTGCGGTATAATTGTTTAATCCATAGTAAACAGTGCTTCCGTCGTGAACGTAAGTATCATATCCTTTTACGCCTAAAATGATTAAATCCTGGATATAATTTGGAAAATCTGCACCACTTTTTACTTTTCCATGTGCTTCTTTTATTTGTTCGATTGTAAACATATTTTTAATTTTAGATTGTTGATTTTAGATTTTAGATTTTGTCACGAATTACACGAATTTGATTTTAAATAAAAGAAAAATTCGTGGTGAAAAAAAATTATTTCAAAAATACGATTAATGATTTTATAAACGAATCAAAAGATTCGATATGTGGCAAATGTCCCGTATTTGGAATTTCCACCAATTTTGCATTCGGAATTGCTTTTTGTGTTTTCTTGCCCAATTCGGCATAATTTCCCATCGTTTTTCTCACTTCTTCAGAAACTAAGGGTTTTCCTAAAGCTGTTTTATCTCTTGTTCCGATAATTAATAATGTGGGACATTTTATGTTTTTGAATTCATATAAAACAGGTTGTGTAAAAATCATATCGTACAAAAGAGCAGAATTCCAAGCAACAATGTTATAATCTGGTGCGGTTGTCCATCCTGCGCCCAGTTCGGCCCATTTTTGGTAATCGGCATTCCACTTTCCATCGTAATAATTTGCCATTTGATATTGTTTGATCCCTTCGTAATTCTGTTTTAATTCCGATTCGTACCACCAATCAACGGGTTTATAAGGAACGACTAATTTCCAGTCTTCCAAACCAATCGGATTTTCTAAAACTAATTTTTCTGTAGTTTCAGGATACATCAATGCAAAACGTGTCGCCAGCATGCCGCCCATAGAATGTCCTAAAATGGTCGTTTTTTGAATTCCCAAATGGTCTAAAAGTTTCTTGGTGTTTTCGGCTAACTGCTGAAAAGTGTATTGAAAATTGTCTGGTTTTGTCGATTTTCCAAATCCAATCTGGTCGGGAACAATTACTCGATAACCTTCTTTTGTCAAAGCTTTAATAGTAGTTTCCCAATAAGCGCCATTGAAATTTTTTCCGTGGAGTAAGACAATATTTTTTTGATTGTAGTTTTCTGGAATGATATCCATGTAACTCATTTTCATGTACTGGCGCTGACTGCTCAATTCGATAAAATGAACAGGGAAAGGATATTCGTAATTACTTAAATTAATATCTAAAGCTTTTATATTTCCCTGTTGGGCAAAACTTAAGTAGGGAATAAGTATGAATAATAGTCTCAGGATTTTCATTTTAGAAGCGATTGTTTTTATGATTTATAAAGTTAAACCGAACCATTTTTAAAACAAAGCTTAAAATCTTAAAGTTATCAGAAAAAAAGCAGTTGAAATGGTATTGTTGTTTTTAATGCCAATAGTCGATAATTTGCTGAGATTTTATCGATTAAATGATGTTGATTGTGAAAATAATGTATTTTAACGAGTAATGTGGCTCTTCAAAGAACTTCTTTTATTAACAGGAAAAATGCATGTAATTTAGTGTTAGAATGTTGTAAGCCTTAAAAAATAGTATTATGAAAAAGACACTACTTTTGCTCCTGCTCACTGTCCCCACATTTGCCCAAGAACTCAATACTTTTGATTTCGCCGTTATAAACTCAACCTTAATTTCTCCAAATATAGATCTCGATAAAGGCCGGAGTGTTATTGCGGCAAATCAAGATCAATATTCAGCTTATTTTCAGTATGCTCTTACGATGTGTGAAGATGATATAATTTTTGGTGCTGGAATTGACAAGTCAGAAATCGATCGCACCTATGTGGGTTATATAGGAAAAATTTGCGAAAAATTTAGGGCTACAATTGGTATTGGTTATGTAGATTCTAGAAGCGGTTATGAGGGAACTTTTACAGGTTTCAGTATCTCATGGCATTTTTCTGAAAACACTTATATTGGCGGAAACCTCGAAAATTTGCATTCATCAATTATTGATTATGAAACTGACGAAAGTTTTGATTATTACAAAAAACTGGTTCCCAAAGCCTTTGGGAGTTATGAAATTATTCCGCATGTAATTGCTTTCGGTCAGTTGAGTTCGAGGGTAAATGATATTGCTTTAAAATATCAGATTCGCCGATTTTCTGCTGGTGGATTTTATTCTGGACATTCAGTTGGCGGAATTTTCGGAACTGTAAATGTTGGACGATTTGCCTTTTCCTGCAGTACAACTTTTGAAAAAGTAAATTTTGGATTAAAGTTTGAATAACGAAATTGAAAATACAGTTTGGTTAAGAGAAAAATCCCAAAGACAATATCAGCAATTGTTTTTGGGATTTTTTATAAGATTAAGATTTACTGGTTTATAGTCCAATAAAATCATCACTTTTTGGAAAAATACTCAAAGCCTGAATCGCGATTTCTGGCGTTGGAAAAGCTAGCTTTCTCAGTTTGGTATCCATCCACGCACCATCAACTGTGATTGTTGCGCAAAGCGTATCGTCTTCTCTTCTAAATTCGTGAATGATAGACCAACGTGAAGCGTCGGCTTTCATTTTTGAAGTTTTAGTATGAATGAATATTTTGTCTGAAAGTTTTAATTCTTTTCTGAAAACGCATTCTTCTCTGAACAAAACAGGACCAAAACCTTGCGTTTGCATTACTTTTAATGTTAAACCCAATTCTTCTAAAATTTCGATACGATGTTGAGCACCAAAATCATAGTAAGCACTGTGGCGAACATGAAAATTAGGATCAAGATCTGACCAACGGAAAGATATTTCTTTTGTAAATGAAGCCATTTTTAATATTGTATTTTATTGAAAATCCGAAATTACAAATAAAAAACTAACGAATAGCACAAAATTACTATGCATGCATAATTTTTTTTCATTTTCAAATTATAAATAAGTGGTTGAATAATCTATTTTGAAAGCAGTTTTTTGATTTCACTTGCTATCTTGTCTAGGTTTCCTTCAGCATTTCCTACTGCCACATATTTTATAATTCCGTTTTGATCGATTAAAAAGTTTTTAGGAATTGCATTTGTTGCATATTGATTCCAAATTACTTCTTTTGGATCAAAGCCAAAGTTAAAATCAAGACCGTCACTTTTTAGTTTCACTACTTTTTTAGCCACTGCAGTTTCAGACTCTCCGCTTGAAATTGCTAAAAAAACAAAGTTGTCATTTTTAAAAGGCTCAAGAATTTTTGATGGAATATCGTAAAACTCTTGCAAGCAAGGCGCGCACCAAGTTGCCCAGAAATTAACCAGTACTACTTTTCCTTTTAAGTCAGATAGTTTTACCTCTTTTCCGTCTACAAGTTTTAAAGTAAAGTCTTTGGCTTTATCGTTTATATTTAAAAGAAATTGTTCTTGTTTGACTTGATATTTTGGATCTAAGGCAGTAGCTTTAATCTTTTTATCGTTTTCGATTTTTTCTTGCTCAGTAAAAACCTCTACGACCACTATAAATTCTCTGTCGCCAATTTTATCGCCAAATTTTTTTGCTAGTTCATTTCGCTTTTCTTCACTAACGCCTTTATTCATTGATTTGACATAACCCTCATTGCCATATTTCATAACTTGATCCATTGTGGCAATTTCGTTGTTGATAATAATAACGGTTTCAGGTTTTTTTGCGACTTGTTTTTGCGCATAAAATGTTTGAGCAATTAGAAAAATTGCTAGAAGAATGATTTTTTTCATGTGATTGATTTTTGATTGTTTAATGATTGATGATATAGTAAAAATAAGGAATTAAGTTTTCATAATTTCATTTTAGATAATTCAACTTCTAGTTTATCAAAGTTTTCTTCGTTTTTATCGACAACATAAGGCTTTAATTTCTGGCATTCAGCTTCAGTTTCAAAAAGCATTTTAAAAACTACTTTGGTTTCATTTTCAGTAATAGCTTCAAATGTTGTCAGAATTTGAAAAAGCGGTTTCGAATGGCGTTTCCAAGCAATAAGATTGGGTTTGTCTATTTTTATGAATTCGCATTCGTTTTCAAAATTTCCTCTTTCAGGGCCATGCATGGTGAATTTCCATATTCCGCCTACGCGAAAATCAAATTCATGAAACGTATTGGTAAAACCTTTTGGTCCCCACCAATTTTTCAAATGTTCTGGATTGCTCCATGCTTTAAAAACAAGTTCTTGAGGAAAATTCAGAACTCGTGTGGTTACAATTTCTGAATCTGATGTTGTAGTAAGAATATCTGAAGTCATTTCTTTAAAGTTTTTAAATTAAATAAAAATGCACAGTTATAAAATTACGTTATTTTTATATACTTTCAAGATTGTCCCATTCGTACTCTATTTTGTTTATTTTCATGAAATAAGGAATCAGCAGCAGAATTTCTAATCTAAAAGAAAAATGATCTTTTCCTGCACTGAAAGGAAGTATAAAAAGAGAAGCTATACAGATCGCAATTCCAACAATAGCATCTATTTTGGCAATCATAATGGCATTAGGTTTTTCGAACCAAAGTGAAAACGCTGCAAATGCTTTTAAAAGCATAACACAAATTATAAAAATTCCAGTTCCAGAATAAGCAGTGTCGGTTGAAAATCCGTAAAGTGATAAATTTACATTAGGAACAAATAAATTTATAATGAGAGAACCTATTGCGCAAACTCCCATCAGCATAAAGATCCAGCAAAAAACTTTTATCCACCAAGGAAGAAGTTTACGTCTTATTATTTCTGGTTTTTCAAATTCATCAAAATGACTTTTTATTTCCTGTTCCGTAGTTTTTTTTTTTTAGTTTAGATTGGTTGGTTAAATGTATTTTGAGTTTATTCTTTAAGCTGTCTTTTTTCTTCAATTTCATTTATTTTTTTGACAATCCATGGCAGTGTTAATCCTTGTCCGATTAATGTCAATAATACAACTGCAACAGAGATAAAGATAATAGCATTTCTGAGTGGAAAAGGAGTTCCGTCTTCTAGAAATTTAGGAAGTCCAATCGCAATGGCCAGCGATACTATGCCTCGCATTCCAGACCAGCTTATAATTAGGCTGTTTCCAAAATCCAGAAGGGCATTTTCGCTTACTTTTCGTTTTCCTCTTTTGTTGTTTAGAAAGGCCTTTTGCAGGTTTTTCTTTTGAAAAAAGACTCTTGTCATTCTCGTTATTAATGCAACGATTGTAATTATTAAGGCATAACCAATATAGGGTAAGATCATACTGTCGTCAATGTCTTTTAATATATATCGAAAATTGAGTCCGATTAATATGAAAATCAATCCGTTGAGTAAAAAAATAATAACATCCCAAAGACTTTTTGAATTGTTTTTTAAATTTTCGGGAAAGATTTTATTGCTCAAACGTGCCATTGCTAAACCTAGAATAACAACTGCAATTACTCCAGAAACACTTAAATGCTCTGCGACTAGATAGGTTACAAATGGCATTAAAAGCATAAAACTAATGGTCACATTGATATTTTTACGAACTTTTGCAAGAATAAAAGCCAAGATTTTACTCATTACAAAACCAACCAAAAAACCTCCTCCAAGCAATAAAACAAAGTTTAGGGTTGCTTTCCAAATAATAAAAGCAGAACCCATTGCTGTCGCAACTGCAAAGCGATAAGCAACAAGAGCAGAGGCATCATTTATAAGACTTTCGCCTTCTAAAATGGTAAGTGTTTTTTCGGGTAAACCAAGACCTTTTGTAATGTTTACTGCTGCAACAGCGTCTGTAGCGGAGAGAATGGCTCCTAGTACAAAAGACAAAGGCCAGGTCATGCCTGGTATCATGTAGTGAGAAACAACTGCAATCCAAAATGTAGTAAGAAATACAAGCGGAATCGCTAATGTGCTAATAGTGCTAAGATTCGTTTTAAAATGTTTGGGTGAAATATTGAAAGAAGCATCATATAATAATGGAGGAAGAAAAATCAGGAAAATAATTTCGGGATTGATCTCGATTTCCTGCATAGTCGGAATAAACCCGATTGCGACTCCAACGATAACAAGTAGAATCGGGTAGGGAAGTTTGGCTTTATCGGCAAAAGCTGATAGTCCTATGACAATGGCAAGTATGAATATAATAATGCTGTAGTTTTCCATTCTTCTAATTTTGAAAAAGGCTAATGTAATTAATTTCGGGTTAATGAAAGTATGCTGTTTTTATAAAAATAAGTTCTTATGAAAATTATTGCCCTAGCCCCGATAGCAGCGACATCCTTTTGTGCCGGTGTTCGGCACAAAAGATATAGCGGATAGCGGGAAACAGCTTCATAATTGCTTCATAATGACAGGAAAAAAATAGGACGTGCCACGAATGTCAGGTTTGGAAAATGTCATGTTGTCAGATGATTTTTAGGGCACTGACGCTAAAACTGACAATTTTATTTAGTTTTTTATATTGGCACAAAGATTGACTTATGCCACCTGAGTTATAAAATTAAATCAAAAATTAAATATATAAAAAATGGGTAAAATAATCGGAATTGACTTAGGTACGACGAACTCTTGTGTTTCTGTAATGGAAGGTAACGAAGCAGTTGTTATCCCTAACGCAGAAGGAAAAAGAACTACACCATCTATCATCGCTTTTGTTGAAGGTGGAGAAATTAAAGTAGGTGATCCTGCAAAAAGACAAGCAGTAACGAATCCTACAAAAACGATTGCTTCTATTAAACGTTTTATGGGACACACTTTTGCTGAAACTCAAGAAGAGGCAAAAAGAGTTCCTTACAGTGTTGTAAAAGGTGACAACAATACTCCACGTGTGGATATTGACGGTCGTTTATACACTGCTCAAGAATTGTCTGCTATGACACTTCAAAAAATGAAAAAAACTGCTGAAGACTATTTAGGTCAAACAGTAACTGAGGCAGTTATCACTGTTCCTGCATACTTTAACGATGCTCAGCGTCAAGCTACAAAAGAAGCTGGTGAAATCGCTGGTCTTAAAGTTATGCGTATCATCAACGAGCCAACTGCTGCTGCACTTGCTTACGGATTAGATAAAAAAGGAAATGATCAAAAAATTGCTGTTTACGATTTAGGTGGAGGTACTTTTGATATCTCTGTTCTTGAATTAGGAGACGGTGTATTTGAAGTATTATCTACAAATGGTGATACTCACTTAGGTGGTGATGATTTTGACCAAGTTATTATTGACTGGTTAGCTGACGAATTCAAAACTGAAGAAGGTATTGATTTACGTTTAGATCCAATGTCATTACAACGTTTGAAAGAAGCTGCTGAGAAAGCTAAGATTGAATTATCATCTTCTGCTGAAACAGAAATCAACTTACCATACGTAACTGCTACTGCTTCTGGACCAAAACACTTAGTGAAAAAATTATCTAGAGCTAAATTTGAGCAATTATCTGATTCTTTAGTAAAACGTTCTATGGAGCCAGTTGCTAAAGCATTAAAAGATGCAGGTTTATCTACATCTGATATTGACGAAGTTATCCTTGTAGGAGGTTCTACTCGTATGCCAAGAATCGCTGACGAAGTTGAAAAATTCTTCGGTAAAAAAGCGTCTAAAGGTGTTAATCCTGATGAGGTTGTTGCTATTGGAGCTGCTATTCAAGGTGGAGTTTTATCTGGAGATGTAAAAGATGTATTGTTACTTGACGTAACACCTCTTTCTTTAGGTATCGAAACTATGGGTGGTGTATTGACTAAATTAATCGAGTCTAACACAACTATCCCAACTAAAAAATCTCAAGTATTCTCTACTGCTGCTGATTCTCAACCATCTGTTGAAATCCACGTATTACAAGGAGAAAGAGCGATGGCTGCTGATAACAAAACTATCGGTCGTTTCCACTTAGATGGTATTCCACCAGCACCAAGAGGAGTTCCTCAAATCGAAGTAACTTTCGATATCGATGCTAATGGTATCATCAAAGTTTCTGCAACTGACAAAGGAACTGGAAAATCTCACGATATCCGTATCGAAGCTTCTTCTGGTTTAACAGCTGAAGAAATCGAAAAAATGAAAAAAGATGCTGAAGCTAACGCTGATGCTGACAGAATTGCAAAAGAAAGAGCTGAGAAATTGAACGAAGCTGACAGTACTATCTTCCAAACTGAATCTCAATTGAAAGAGTTAGGAGATAAATTGACAGACGATCAAAAAACAGCTATCGAATACGCTTTAACTGAATTGAGAATGGCTCACCAATCTCAAGATCTTGACGCAATCCAAAAAGGATTAGACAATGTAAATGCAGCTTGGAAAACAGCTACAGAAGCAATGTATGCTCAAGGTGGTGAAGGACAACAAGCTGCTCCACAACAAGAGCAGTCTTCTGGAGACAATGTTGAAGACGTTGAATTCGAAGAAGTAAAATAATTTAATCGTAGAGACGCACCGCAGTGCGTCTTTACCATTGGAATATAAAACCGAGTCAGAAATGGCTCGGTTTTTTTGTGGGCAATATTTACGCTTATTAAACCCGACAGGTTTTTAAAACCTGTCGGGTTTGCTAAAAAGAAATTATAAATTTAAAAATTCTTCAAGAGAAGCAAAATTTTCTCTTTGGTCATGAAAAGTTTTTAAGTTATCAGTATTTTTAAATAATAATAATACTTTTTCACGTTTTAATTTAGTGGGTTTTTCAGATATGCAAGTCAAATAAGAGCTCCAAGGATATTCTATTGGATGATCGCAAAAACCATGATTTACAGGGTTGTAATGAATATATTTTATAACAGAACGTAAGTAAGCGTCATTATCAATTAATTTTCTTCTAAAAGGCCTTTCAAATAAAGCGCCGTGTCTGTTATATCCTTTGTTGATGGCTTTTGTATAAGAGTTAAATAAATTTCCAAATGATTGATGTGGAGGGATTATTTTTTTAATTTCATGTTCTTTGTGAGTTTTTAGGATTTCTTCGAAAGTTTTAATTCTTACTAATAGATGGAAATGATTTTTTAGTAAACACCAAGCCAATGTTTCCGCAATTGGATCAATATGCTTAGTGTAAAGCATTAAGAAATACTCATGATTTCTATTTTCTTTAAATAAATTTTCGCTGTTAATTCCTCGATTATAAATATGATAATATTTTCCAGATTCAAGAGTTTGAGTTTTTCGCATTATTAATATGTTGAGAAACCCGACAGGTTTTTAAAACCTGTCGGGTTTAATTTGAAAAAGTAGTAAAAATACTATATTTTTTTAATTTCCTGCCTTTTTCACAAACTGATAATTGTCATTTCCTGTTCGAATTCTTTTTCGTAATATTACTAATGTAAATTTTCATGGATGAGAAAGATCAAATACAAGAAAGGACGTAAGTTGCAACACATTACCTTAGAGTATACTGGCACGCATAAAGAGCACGAAACAGAAATGCAACTTTTTGTTTATGATGATAGTGATGTTGTTGAATATGATAAGTTTACAGTTCTTGCCCTTAATTCTTGTTTTGATTATACTAAAAACAATTGGCTCAATATTCATGGTTTAAATGATATTAATCTGATAAAAACTATCGGAGCGCATTTTAAGCTTGACGATTTTCTTTTAGCGGATATCTTAAACACAACTAAAAGAACCAAATTAGAAGAACAGCAAAATGTTTTATTCTTTAATATAAAATCACTTTTACCATCTGAGTATTCGGACAATCTTAGTGTTGAGCAGATCAGTTTTATTTTGAAAGAGGGAATTCTAATTTCTTTTCAGGAAAAGCGAAGTGATTTTTTTACCCATATCCGCGAGCGTCTTCGCACTCATGCAGGAATTGTAAGAACTAAAAAAGTGGATTATCTCCTTTATTTATTGCTTGATGCTGTAATGGAAAACTTCTATATTACTATTGAAGATGAGGAAGATAAAATTGAAGAATTAATTAATCAGGCTAAAAAAGGAGCGCACCCTGTTATTCTTGAAAAAATTGAAAATCATCGCGATAATTTTAATTTTTTAAAACGTTCCATTGTGCCGCTTCGAGATTCGTTATACTACTTAAAAACAATTAAGGATGACGATGAATCAAACGGTTTAATTCAAAAAGAAACATTTAATTTCTTTATCAGGCTGCATCAAAAAAGCTTAGAGCTTTTGGAGCAGATAGAATCTGATATGAGTGCACTGGAAAGTGCCTCAAACTTTTATTTCTCAGAGCAAAGCCGAAAAATGAACGAAATTATGAAAACGCTGACAATTATTTCAGCAATCTTTATTCCGCTTACTTTTATTGTTGGAGTGTACGGAATGAACTTTGAAAACATGCCAGAACTTAAAACCCAAAATGGCTATTTTGTTGTCATGGGTATTATGTTCTTGCTTGTAGTCGCCCTGATCATTTATTTTAAAAAAAGACGCTGGTTTTAACATTTGTTACAACCCAGAGAAGTAGTATTTATGTAATTTTGTTATTTAGAATAAATATAAATAATCATGAGTAAAGCAATATATATAGCCACTAGCGACCATAATAGTGGTAAATCAATTATAACGCTCGGTTTGATGAGTATCTTAATTGGTAAAACGGCTAAAGTAGGATATTTTAGACCTATAATCGAAGATTTTGTGGATGGTGAGGTAGATAATCATATCGAAACTGTTTTGTCGTATTTTAACCTTGATATTCCGTTTGACGATGCGTATGCTATTACCAAAAGCAGGTTAATCAAAAAAAAGAATAAAGGTAAGATAGGAGAGGTTCTCGACTTAATTATTGAGAAATATAAGAAGCTGGAAGAACGATTTGACTTTGTTTTGGTTGAAGGAACAAGTTTTACGGGAGAGGGAACTTCTATCGAATTGGATTTAAATGTTTTAATTGCCAAAAACCTCGGAATTCCAACCATAATTGTAGGTTCAGGAGTTGGTAAAACCTTAGAAGAACTTTTAGATAGTTTATACTTGGTTTATGATTCTTTCAAAGTAAAAGAGGTTGAAGTATTATCAGTTTTTGCCAATAAGGTGCAACCAGAAAATATAGAATTGGTTACTACTAGTTTACAAAAAAGTTTGCCTTCAAATGTTTTGATTAATACAATTCCACTTATAGCGAGTTTGAATAATCCGACAATGCAAGAAATTGTACACGAATTGAATGCTAAAGTGCTGTTTGGAGAAAATTATTTGAATAATGAAATTGGACATTATAGTGTAGGAGCAATGCAATTGCATAATTATCTAGTTCATTTGCATGACAATGCGTTAGTTATTACTCCAGGGGACCGTTCTGATATTATTTTAGGAGCTTTACAAGCAAATGAATCAGCAAATTACCCAACAATTTCAGGAATTATCCTGACAGGTAATATTGTTCCAGAAGAAAGTATTTTAAAGCTTATAGAAGGGCTTTCTGCTATTGTTCCGATTATTGCCGTTGATGGAGGAACATATCATATTACCAATAAAATAGGTTCGATTAAATCGGAGATTTACGCTAATAATACACATAAGATTGAAACCTCAATTAACACTTTTGAAAAGTACGTTCAAATTGAAGCGCTATCGCAAAGAGTAATCACTTTCCAGCCTGAGGGAATGACGCCAAAAATGTTTCAATATAACATGGTTAAAAGAGCTAAGCAGCATAGAAAACATATTGTTTTGCCAGAAGGGAATGATGACCGAATTATTGTTGCAGCTTCAAGATTATTAGATATGGATGTGGTTGATATTTCTATTATTGGAGACAAAAAACAAATTGAAAGCAAAGTTGCAGAACTAGGGCTTACATTTGATTTTTCTAAAGTAAACATCATCAATCCGATAGAATCTGAAATGTATGAGGATTATGCTAATACGTATTATGAGCTTAGAAAAGCGAAAAACGTAAGCATCACAATGGCAAGAGATTTAATGGAAGATGTTTCGTATTTTGGAACTATGATGGTCTACAAAGGACACGCAGACGGAATGGTTTCGGGTGCAGCGCATACAACGCAGCACACCATTTTACCAGCATTGCAGTTCATTAAAACAAAACCGAATTCATCTGTGGTTTCCTCTGTGTTCTTTATGTGTTTAGAAGATCGAGTTTCTGTTTTTGGAGATTGCGCCATTAATCCAAATCCAACAGCAGAACAATTGGCAGAAATTGCAATTTCTTCTGCAGAATCAAGTTTAGCTTTCGGAATTGAACCAAAAATTGCGATGCTTTCTTATTCTTCTGGATCATCTGGAAAAGGTGATGAAGTAGACAAAGTAAGAGCGGCAACGGCAATCGTAAAAGAAAAAAGACCAGATTTAAAAATTGAAGGACCAATTCAATACGATGCTGCGGTAGATTTAACTGTAGGAAAAAGTAAAATGCCAGATTCAGAAGTAGCAGGGCAAGCAAGCGTATTAATTTTCCCTGATTTAAACACAGGAAATAATACGTATAAAGCCGTTCAAAGAGAAACTGGAGCTTTGGCAATCGGACCAATGTTACAAGGTCTAAACAAACCTGTAAACGATTTAAGCCGTGGCTGTACTGTGGATGATATTATTAATACAGTTGTAATTACGGCCATTCAAGCGCAAGGAATGTAAATCAATTGAAAATTGAGAATTAGAAATTAAATAATAAACTAAAAATCTTAGAATCTTAGATTCTTAGAGCCTTAGCAACTTAAAAAGAATGAAAATACTAATTATAAACTCAGGAAGTTCTTCAATTAAATACCAATTAATGGTAATGCCAGAAAACGAAGTCATCTGTTCTGGAATGATTGATAGAATTGGTTTAGAAACTTCAAATATAACTTTTAAAACAGCAACCGCTTCAATCGAAGAAATGCTTGCGATTCCGAATCATAAAGTAGGTTTGCAAAAAGTAGCCAATATGCTTTTGGATGCTGAAAAAGGAGTTATTAAATCAACTTCAGAAATTTCGGCTGTTGGTCATCGTGTGGTGCATGGAGGAAGCGATTTTAGCGATACCGTAAAAATCGATGGAAGAGTTAAAGAAAAGATTAAACAGCTTTTTGAATTGGCTCCTTTGCATAATCCAGCAAATTTAGAAGGAATTAATGTAGCAGAAGAAATTTTCAGTTCAGCAGAGCAAATAGCCGTTTTTGATACTGCTTTTCATCAGACTATGCCAGAAGTAGCGTATAAGTATGCTATTCCAAATTATCTTTTAACAGAAAATAAAGTTCGTGTTTATGGTTTTCATGGAACGAGCCATAAATATGTATCTGAAAAAGCCATTAATTATTTAGAAAAAAATTCTAAAGTAATTACGATTCACTTAGGAAATGGCTGCAGTATGGCCGCTGTTAAAAATGGAAAATGTATTGATACCTCAATGGGATTTTCTCCTTCTAATGGTTTGATTATGGGAACTCGTGCGGGTGATATCGATCAGTCTGTGGTTTTTTATATGATTAAAAATTTAGGTTATACTCCTGATGAGGTAAATGCTGTTTTACTGAAACAAAGTGGTATGCTTGGACTTACAGGCTATAGTGATTTGCGTGATATTGAAGCTGAAGCAGAAAAAGGCAATAAAGATTGTCTGCTGGCATTACAGATGAATGCCTATAGAATCAGAAAAACGATTGGTGCTTATGTAGCGGCTTTAAACGGACTCGATGCTATTGTTTTTACTGCGGGAATTGGAGAAAACTCATCATATATGCGTAATTTGATTTGTACAGACATGGATTATTTCGGCATTCAAATTGACGCAGCAAAAAATCAAATTCGCTCTAAAGAATTGAGAGAAATCAATACAGCAGATTCAACCGTAAAAGTTTTGGTTGTGCCAACAGACGAGGAATATGAAATTGCAAATCAGGTTTATCAATTACTTGAAAATTAGAAAGTTTTATTTTAAACTTAATTTAGGCTCCTTTTTGGAGCCTTTTTTTATGCTTTCAGTTTAAGTTTTTGTCAGTATCTTTGAATTTAAAAACGAATATCTTGAAATCGATACTATTTAAATCAGTTTTCTTCTTTTTCATCGCTTTACAACTTCAAGCCCAAGAATTACTTCCTTTTGTAGAAAATTACAGTAAGTCTGATTATCAAGGTGATAATCAAATTTGGAATGTGGCACAAGGAAATGATAATGCGATGTATTTTGCCAATAATCACTACTTGCTTCGTTACGACGGAGTAAAATGGGAAAAATATACACTTCCAAACAAAACTATCATTCGATCTATCCTGATTGAGGGAGATAAAATCTATTCTGGTTCTTATAAAGAATTTGGGTATTGGTATAGAAAGAAAGGTACTATGCACTATGTTTCTATTACCAAAAATCTCAGATTATTTGATGAGAAAGACAACGAGGAAATTTGGAAAATATTCAGATTTAATGGTTCTCTTTATTTTCAGTCTTTTAATGATGTTTTTATTTATAACGGAAAAACAATTAAGAAAATTAAATTTCCATTTCTTATTTCGTATTGTTTTGGAGTAGATAAAGATTTATATGTTGCTTCTGTTAGGGATGGAATTTTTAAAATGAATGGTAAATACATTGCCAATCCAAAAGGTTGGAATGTTTTGAAAAATACGGTTGTTCATGCCATAGAAAAGTATAAAAACCAGACTTACATCTTTACACAGAAAAAAGGAGTTTTTATTGTAGAAAAAAATGGATTAAGAAGTTGGGATCATCCAATAAACGAAGTTTTAAAATCGGCTACAATTAATGTGGCAAAATTTGTCAAAAATGAAAAACTAATTGTGGGCACTGGAAATCGTGGAATTTTCATTTTAGATTTAAAAAACAATTCATTCAAAAATATTGAACGCAATAATGTTTTAATGAATAATTCGGTTTTAAGTTTAGGGTTGGATAAAGAAAATGATTTGTGGGTTGGTCTAGATAATGGTATTGCACACGTTGAGGTTAATTCTCCTATTTCTTTCTTTTATGATAATTCTGGACTTTTAGGATCAGTTTATGCAGTTGCTTCAATTAATAAAGGCTATTTAATTGCTTCCAATCATGGAATTTTTGAATATAGTTCTGGAAAATTTAATATGATGCCTAATACGCAAGGGCAGGGCTGGAATATTTCTCTCATTGACGGAAAATATATTATAGGTCATAATGATGGTACTTTTTCGTACGAAAATAATACTTTGACCAAAATAAATGGCGTTAGCGGAGGTTGGAATATGTCTAAGAGTAGTATTAATGACACTTATTTTCAGTCAACTTACAGCGGTATTCTGGTTTATGACGATCCCTCAAATATGTCCCATTATAAAATCATAAAAGATCTTGCAAAACCTATAAAATATGTAGCTCAAAATAAAAAGAATGAAATTTGGGCTGCAGATAATTATCGTGGTTTGTATCGTGTTTTACTGAATGATAATTACAACACGTTAAAAGTTGAAAATGTTACTCAGCAGAGTAAAATACAAAACGATTTTGGGATAAAGATTTTTGAGTTTAGAAAAGAAATACTTTTTCTAATTAATGATTCTTGGTATACCTACAATTCGATATCTGGTAAATTGGAAGAAAATGAATTGTTTAGTACAAGTTTTAAAAATGTAACAGATATTGTTTCCATAGACGATGATCATTTTATGGTTCTGCAAAACGGAATCTTATATCATATTTACGCAGAAGGAAACAAGTTTGTGTGGAATATTATTCAGGAGAAATATTATAAAGGAAAATTAATCAATGAGAATTTAAGGATTTTCAAGAAAGATAATTATTACCTGTTTAATCTCGATGACGGATTTGTTTCACTTAAACTTGAATATGAAAACAAACAAAATTCTGGAGTAAAAATTGAAGCATTTAGTAATGATATTTTAGTTCCAAGTGAAGAGAAAGTTAAATTCAATACAGAATTAAAGATTAACGTTATTTCTGGAATTTATGGTGCGAGCAGACCAAATTTGTTTTACAAACTCGATAAGGAAAAAGAATTTATCTCTATTTCAGACGGATTAATCGTTTTAAACAATTTAAGCAGTGGAGATCATACGGTAGAAATATTCAAACACGATGGATCAACTTATGATAAAGTTTCTTCTTATAAATTTAAAGTTGCCGAACCATGGTATTTTTCTTTTTGGATGATTCTGTTGTATCTTCTGGTTGTTGGAGCAGTTTTATTTTTCTATTATAAATGGAATAAACTTCGTTATATGCAGAAACTAAAACTGCAGGCCGAAGAATTAAAACATCAGAGAGAAATTCTTGAGATGGAGTTGAAGAAAGAAAACGAACTCAATATTCAGGAATATGAAAAACATATCTTGGAATTAGAATTGCAGGCAAAATCTTCAGAAGTAGCAGGTAAATCTTTATCAATCGCTAAACAAACAGAAATGATTGATAAAATTCAAGGTATTTTGGAAACCGAAAAAGATTTTGGCAAACTTAAAAATGAAATTAGAAAAGCGATTAAGATCAATGAAGTGAATAAGCACGAATGGGAAACTTTTGAAACAAATCTGAATCAAATTCACAATGAGTTTATCATTAACCTTTCTAAAAAATATCCACAATTAACTCCAAAGGATATAAAACTGTGTGTTTATCTAAAAATGAACCTTTCTTCTAAAGAAATCGCACCTATGATGAATATCTCTTTTAGAGGTGTAGAATTGCATAGATATCGTCTTAGAAAGAAGCTAAACCTTACTCAAGACGAAAACCTGTCAAAGTTTTTATTAACTCTGTAAGATTTGGTTTTGTTTTTTACAGAATTTATATTTTTCAATAGTATTTTTTATATAATTACGATACATCATTACTACATCATAATGTTATGTTAAACGAATTTCTTTAACATTTATAGTGTTGATAATCATTGTTGTAAGCTAAAATTTTAACACAATGATGTAGCTATGTTGTAGTGGTATTTGATGTACTACAACGTTGTAATTGCTTAATTTGGCTCTACTAACTTAAACGATTACGTACTGTATGAAAAATTTTATTTTTAGCTTTTTAGCGCTCTTGCTGCTGCCTACCTATATGATGGGGCAAGCTCAAGCAATTAAAGGAAAAGTAGTAGACAGTAATGGAATGGGAATTCCAGGAGCAATTATCGCTTCAGCTGATGCTAGAGCAACTGCAGATGCAGATTTCGACGGAAACTTTACAATTAATGCAAAACCTGGAGATATTTTAAAAATCTCTATGTTAGGTTTTGATTCGGTTTCTGTACCGGCTAGTGCCGCACCAATGACAATTACCTTAAAAGAGGCAGGTGATACTGCGTTGAAAGAAGTAGTTGTAATCGGGTACGGTACCAGAAAGAAAATTGATAATACTTCGGCTGTAAGCTCAATTAAGTCCGAAGAAATTACCAAAATGAAAGTAATAAATGCTTCGCAAGCTATTCAAGGTAAAGCTGCAGGGGTACAAGTTGCTACATCAGACGCACCAGGAAGTACACCTTCTATTGTTATTAGAGGGGTTGGTACTGCATTAGGAGGAAGAAATCCATTGTACGTTGTAGATGGTATGCCTACTGATAACATTAATAATATCAACTCGAATGATATTACTTCTTATGAGGTTTTAAAAGATGCTTCTGCACTTGCTATCTATGGTACTAGAGGTGCGAATGGGGTAATCATGATTACTACCAAAACAGGTAAAGGGAAATTGGTTGTAGATATTGACAGTTATGCTGGTTTTAGATCACCTCTAAAGAAAGTAAAAATGGCAAATGCTGACCAATATATTCAATATAATAATGCAGCTTTTATTAGTCAGTTTCCTGCTGGAAGATTTTCTCAAAATCAACCGTATAATACAAACTGGTTTGATGAAATAACAAGAACAGGAGTTTACACTCAAAATAATGTATCACTTTCTGGATCTTCAGAAAATATTAAATATTTCTTTAGTGTTGGTAATTACGAAGAAGAAGGTATTTTAAAAGGAACTGAATACGGGCGTACTACTTTTAGAAGTAATAACGAGTACAAGATTTCGGAAAAACTTAAAATCAGCCAAAATTTTAGTGTTAGTTCTATAAAAAATACTCCACAGCCAATGTCTGCATTCACATCTGCTTACAGACAATCTCCTTTGGTTCCTGTACGTTATCCTGATGGTAAATATGGTGTGCCATTTTTAAAAGATGGAGTTATAGCTCAAACAGGAGATTCATTTAACTCAGTTGGAAACCCTGTTGTTGCCTTAGATTATAACAATGAGCAACAAAAAACGGTTACACTTCAAGGTGGATTAAAATTAGATTGGGATATCATGAAATCATTGAAATTCACTTCGCAATTTAATGGAGAATACTACACTTATAAACAATACAATTTTGTTGACAATTTAGGTCTTTGGCTAGCTGCAGATCCAAATAGATTAGAGGCTAATTATGATAAAAAGAGTTTGAATACAAACACTTTAACAAGAAATACAGATGATTATTTCAACTGGAACTTATCAAACTATTTTACTTACAATAAAGTTTTCGCAGAAATTCATGACGTAGAAGTTACTGCAGGTATTGAAGCCAATGTTATTGGGGTAAGATCTAAAACTACTGCCGATATTAAGAATGTGAATCCAAATAGTAACTATTGGGGGCTTGATGGTGTTGCATATGCTCAAAATGGAGGTGTAACAAATTATAAAGCTATAAATGAAAACGAAGCTAGATTAGCATCGTATTTTGCTCGTTTCCAATATAAATTAATGGACAGATACTTATTAACAGGTACTGTGAGACGCGATGGATCTTCAAATTATTCAAGTGATTATCGTTGGGGGACATTCCCATCAGTTGGTCTTGGATGGATTGTAACAAAAGAAAGCTTCTTATCTGATATTAAAAATTTAGATTTATTAAAAGTTAGAGGTTCTTGGGGTAAATTAGGAAACCAAAAAGTGCCATTAAATATCCAGTCATTTACTTCTGGAGTAGATTACAATGGAGGTTCTGGAACAACTATTAATTCGCAAATTGATCCAAGTTTATCATGGGAAATTGTAGAAGAAGCTTCTGCAGGTATCGATGTTGAGTTGTTTAATAGTAGATTGAAAGGATCATTTGATGTGTACAGCAAAAACACTAACAATGCTATTTTAAATGTTACGCCTTACTCAACTTCTGGAATTACTGTAGAATCTCCAACACACGTAGGTGAGGTATCTAATAAAGGGTACGAAATTGCTTTACGTTGGGATGATAAAATCAACGATAACTTAAGTTACTGGGTAGGAGGGAATTTCTCTCATAACAAAAATGAATTAGCTAGTTTAAAAAATGTTAGACTTGCAACAATCAATGGTGGTTCATTAGGTAATGGTCAAGTAACAAAAATACTTGATAATACATCAGTAGGACAGCCTTTAGGTAGTTTCTATATGTACGAATATGCGGGTGTTGATCCAGCAAACGGACAGATGCTGTACTATACAGCAGACGGAAATAAGGTAGCTCAAGGTGCTTTAGATCAAACTAAAGATAGAAAATACGTGGGTTCAGTTTTACCAACTTCTACTTACGGAGTTACTTTAGGATTAAATTACAAAAATGTTGATTTCTCTGTAGACGGATACGGAACAGGTGGTGCAAAAGTTTATAATGGAAAAAAAGCACAGCGTTTTTATGGAGAAAATGTAGAAGCGTCTTTACTTAATGACATGTGGACTCCAACAAACACATCAGGATCTAATCCAGCTCCATTTAATCAGGTTCCAGTAGCATCAACTTATTATTTAGAATCTGGAGATTTCTTCAGAATCAATAACATTACATTAGGATATAAACTTCCATTAAGAGAAGAAGGTTTTATTAGCTATTGTAGAATCTACGTAAATGCTATGAACCCTTTCATTAGTCAAAAATTCTCAGGATTCTCACCTGAGGTTTTAGGAGATGGTGAATTAGTTAAAGGTACTCAGGGAGTAGAGTTAGATGCTTATCCAGCATTAAAAACATTTGTAGTTGGTGCAAACTTAAAATTTTAATATCATGAAACGATTATATATATCACTTTTTATACTTTCTGGTTTGTTTGTATCTGGATGTTCAGATGAATTTTTAGAAGTAGATCAGACAAAAAATATTCCGGCAGATCCTGCTTTAGTTGATAGTGATGCAGGCGCTACATCAATGGTTGATGCAGTTTATAATATATTTTTATCTTGGGACATGTCTTCTTTTGCTTGGAACGGGGTTACAAGTATTATGACTGACGACGCAGATAAAGGCTCAGATCCAGGAGATACTGGTACAGATAAAGATGTTCTAGATGCTTTAACTTTTAATTCTTCTACACCATCTTTTAGCAGTATTTGGAATTATAATTATGCAGGAATCAACAGAGCAAATCAAGCATTAGCGATGTTTCCAAAACTTACGCAAGTATCTCCTGCTTTAAAAACAAGATTAGAAGGAGAAGCTAAGTTTTTAAGAGCTTTTATGTACTTTACTTTAGTAAAAGGATATGGAGGGGTGCCTATTGTAGATCATTTGCCAATTCCTGGAAATGATGATGATAGACTTATGCAATTAACGCGTAAAACTCCAGCAGAAGTTTATGCTTTTATCGAAAAAGATTTAAATGATGCTATCGTAGCTTTACCATTAAAATCTTCATATAGTGGGACTGACGTTGCACGTGCTTCTAAAGGAGCTGCTTATGCTCTGTTAGCTAAAGTTAATTTATACCAAAAAAACTGGCAAAAAGTAATTGATAATTGCAATCAAGTAACAGGTTATTCTTTAGTTTCTGACTATTCTTTACAATACAAGAAAGAAGGAGAGTTTGGTCCAGAATCAATTTTTGAAATTAATGGAATTGGAGGAACTTCTTCTCCTGGATTTGGAATCGGAAATTATACTGTGTCTCAAGCGCCAAGAGGTGCTGGAGGATGGGGATGGGGTTTCAATACACCATCTCAAGGACTTGCTGATGCTTATGAAGCAGGAGATGTTAGAAAAAATGCTACGATTATCTTTAGAGGTTCAGTTTTATACGATGGTACAGTTGTAGCATCTACTGTATCTAACCCAATGTACAATTATAAAGCATATTCGTCAGCGTTTTACAATCAGGAATTTACAGACGTAAATCTTAGATATTTAAGATATGCTGAGGTAATATTAATGAAAGCTGAGGCTCTAAATGAATTAGGACAAACTTCAGAAGCGATTCCTTTGATCAATCAGATTAGACATAGAGCCGGATTAGGTGATACTCCAGCAACTGGTCAGTCAGATGTTAGAAAAGCAATTTATAAAGAAAGAAGATTAGAATTTGCTTTTGAGCACGACAGATGGTTTGATCTTGTAAGAACAGGACAGGCAGAAGCAGCTATGAAAGCAGATGTTAGCGCTACTTTCCCTAATGGAAAAACTTTTATAGTGGGTAAACATGAGTTATATCCAATTCCAGCTTTAGTGGTTCAACAATCTGGTGGGGTAACAACACAAAACCCTGGTTATTAATCAAAATCTTAAAAATCACTTCCCTTTAGATTTCTAGGGGAAGTGATTATTTATTAAAATCTTAAATTTTTATAATGGTTAGAATTTCAGTTTTATTTTTAGCTTTTACTTTTTTTAGTTGTGGATCTAATGCCGATAAGTCAAAAGAAAATGTACAGGAAAATATTTCTGGCGTTACTGCATTAACAGACGAACAGCTTTTAGATGCTGTTCAAAAACAAACATTTAAATATTTCTGGGACTATGCAGAACCAAATTCTGGATTAGCGAGAGAGCGTTATCATCCAGATGGAGTTTATCCTGAAAATGATTCGAATATCGTTACAACAGGTGGTTCAGGTTTCGGATTAATGGCACTTGTTTCAGGAATGTCTCAAGGTTATATTACTAAAGAGCAAGGAGTAGAAAGACTTAACAAAATTGCAGATTTTTTAGGCAAAGCAGATCGTTTTCACGGAGCATGGTCACATTGGATTGACGGAAATACAGGAAAAGTAAAGCCTTTTGGAACCAAGGATAATGGTGGCGATTTAGTTGAAACCTCATTTTTGGTTGCAGGAATGATTACCGTTCGTGAATATCTTAAAGATGGTTCTGAAAAAGAAAAAGCAGTAGCACAAAAATACGATGCACTTTGGAAAGGTGTTGACTGGCAATGGTACACAAACAATAAAAATGTTTTGTATTGGCATTGGTCTCCGAGCTATGCTTGGGAAATGAATTTTCCACTACAAGGATATAACGAATGTCTTATTACTTACGTAATGGCAGCGTCTTCGCCAACTCATACAATTGATGCGAAAGTATATCACGAAGGATGGGCGAGAAGCGGTGGCATAGTTTCTTCAAAAACAAAATATAATATCCCACTTATTTTAAAACACAATGGTGCAGAAGAATTTGGCGGTCCATTATTCTGGGCTCATTATTCTTATGTAGGTTTAGATCCAAACCAATTAAGTGATAAATATGCTAACTATTGGGATTTAAATGTTAATCAGACTAAAATTAACTACGAATATTGTGTTGAAAACCCCAAAAAAATTACGGGTTATGGACCAGAATATTGGGGATTAACAGCCTCATATTCTAGAAACCCTGATGGTTCTATTGGATATAATGCACATATGCCAAGTAACGATCAAGGTGTGATTTCGCCAACAGCAGCAATTAGCTCAATCGTTTATACGCCAAAAGAATCAATGACATTTATTCGCAATTTATATGAGAATCATAAAGATGAAACTTGGGGAAATGCAGGTTTTTATGATGCTCTTAGCTTAGGAAATAAATGGGTAGCAAAACGCTATTTGGCAATTGATCAAGGTCCAGAAGTTGTAATGATTGAAAATTACAGAACAGGATTATTGTGGAAATTGTTTATGAATGCACCAGAGGTAAAACAAGGTTTAACAAAACTTGGATTTAAATCTGGAAAATACGGAATTTAAGGTTGTATGAAAAATAAGTTAGCATTTATATTTCTGTTGTTTTCGATAGTTGTTTTTGGGCAGAGTGAAACAACTGGAAAAATCAATACAGTTATAATGTCTAAATATGAACTGGGATATGTTTTACATCATCCAGCAAATGTTAAGGAGAAAAAGCCATTGATTGTTTTTATTTCGGGCGATGGAGAAAAGGGAACCGATTTGGAGAAAGTAAAAATTAATGGTCCTTTAAAATATTTAAAAACGCACCAATTGGACGCTTATGTTTTGGCTCCACAATGCAAAGAAGATGAAAATTGGGATATAGAATCGATTTATCAGCTGATTGTGAAAATTCAGAAAGAGAATAAAATCGATTCAGAAAGAATTTATGTTACTGGTTTGAGCTCAGGAGGTTGGGCTTCTTGGAATTTGGCTTTTGCACATCCAGATCTATTTGCCGCAAACGTACCTGTAGCTGGCTTTGTAGATTTGATTCAGTTAGAAAAAACTTGTGAAATAGCCAATATTCCAACCAGAATTTTTCATGGATTACAGGATAATGTGGTAAATGTAAATTATGCCATCACGATTTATAATGAATTGAAAAAATGTAATGGCAAAGATGTAAAGCTAACTATTTTTGATGATGCAAATCATGACAGCTGGACAAGAGTTTATGATGACAAAGAGATCTATGACTGGATGTTACAGCAAAGAAAAACGAATACAAACAAATAAATAGAATAGAATGAAAAACAAATTAGTCTTACTTTTTTTAGGATGCGCTGTTTTGGGTTATGCTCAAAAAAAGCCAGCTAAAAATACAGTGAAAATTAAACCAAAGTCTGAATTTGTGGCGGAATTAATGTCAAAAATGACTTTAGACGAGAAATTGGGCCAGTTAAACTTGCCAACATCTGGTGATATTACCACTGGGCAGGCAAACAGCTCAAATGTGGCAAAAAATATTGCTGAAGGAAAAGTGGGTGGTTTGTTCAACATTAAGTCAGTTCAAAAAATTAAAGAAGTACAGAAAATTGCGGTTGAGAAAAGCCGTTTAAAAATTCCGTTGCTTTTTGGTATGGACGTTATTCACGGTTACGAAACAACATTCCCAATTCCGTTAGGATTATCTTGTACTTGGGATATGGGCTTAATTGAAAGAAGTGCGCAAATTGCTGCTAAAGAAGCAAGTGCAGACGGAATTAACTGGACATTTTCTCCAATGGTTGATATTTCTCGTGATCCAAGATGGGGAAGAGTTTCTGAAGGTTCAGGAGAAGATCCGTACTTAGGAAGCCAGATTGCAAAAGCCATGGTAAACGGTTACCAACAACATGATCTTTCAAAAAACAACTCAATTTTAGCTTGTGTTAAACACTTCGCATTATATGGAGCTCCAGAAGGCGGACGTGATTACAACATTGTCGATATGAGCCACATCAGAATGTTTAATGACTATTTTCCTCCTTACAAAGCTGCAGTCGATGCCGGTGTAGGTTCGGTTATGGCTTCTTTCAACGAAGTTGACGGAATTCCAGCAACAGGAAATAAATGGTTAATGACAGATGTTTTAAGAAAACAATGGGGTTTCAAAGGATTTGTAGTGACAGATTTTACAGGTATTCCTGAAATGATCGAGCATGGAATGGGAGATTTACAAGCAGTTTCTGCTCAATCTCTAAATGCTGGTGTTGAAATGGATATGGTTGGAGAAGGTTTCTTAGGAACTTTGAAAAAATCTTTGGATGAAGGAAAAGTAAAAATCGAAACTATTGATAATGCTGTAAAACTTATTCTAGAAGCAAAATACGATTTAGGTTTATTCCAAGATCCATACAAATATTGTGACGAAAAGAGAGCAAAAACGGAGATTTTTACAACGGATAGTAGAAAAGAAGCACGTGATATTGCAGCACAATCTTTGGTTTTATTAAAAAATCAAAATCAGCTTTTACCACTTAAAAAATCTGGAACAATTGGTTTAATCGGACCATTGGCAGATGCTAAAGAAAACATGCCAGGAACTTGGAGTGTGGCTACAAAAATGGAAAATGCTGTTTCATTATTGAGAGGTATTAAAGAAGTTGCAGGAGCTGGAACAAAAGTTTTATATGCAAAAGGAAGTAATTTAGATTATGATGAAACTTTTGAAACTAATGCGACAATGTTCGGTAAAACTTTACACCGTGATGCTCGTACAAAAGAAGAGTTATTAGCAGAAGCTTTAAAAGTAGCAGAGCAGTCAGATGTAATTGTTGCAGCTTTAGGCGAATCGGCAGAGATGAGCGGAGAATCTAGCAGCCGTACAAACTTAGAAATTCCACAAGCGCAAAAAGATTTATTAAATGCTTTATTAAAAACTGGAAAACCAGTTGTTTTAGTTTTATTTGACGGACGTCCTTTAGTGATTACAGACGAAGAAAAAACAGTTCCAGCAATTTTAAATGCTTGGTTTGCTGGTACAGAAGCAGGTTATGCAATTGCTGATGTGTTATTCGGAGATGTAAATCCTTCAGGAAAATTGACTTCAACTTTCCCAAGAAGTGTTGGACAATTGCCAATTTACTATGCACACAAAAATACAGGAAGACCACTTTCTAACACAGAAGGGAAATTTGAGAAATTCAGATCAAATTATATTGATGAAAGAAACGAGCCTTTATTCCCATTCGGGTTTGGTTTAAGCTACACGACTTTTGATTATTCAAATTTGAAAATTTCTTCTGATAAAATGAATCCATCTGGAAAATTGAAAGTAACGGTTGATGTAACAAATACTGGAAATTTTGACGGAAAAGAAACAGTTCAATTATACATTAGAGATTTAGTTGGTTCAGTAACAAGACCGGTTAGAGAATTAAAAGGTTTCCAAAAAATAACACTTAAGAAAGGTGAAAAACAAACAGTAAGTTTTGATATTACTGTTGAAGATTTAAAATTTTATAACTCTGATTTACAATTCGTAGCAGAGCCAGGGCAGTTTGATATTTTCGTTGGTGGAAATTCAAATGCCGATAAGAAAGTTAGTTTTGAGTTAACTAAATAGTTGGTTTATTTGATTAGTGAAAAGCCCTTCGTTTGGAGGGCTTTTTTTCTAAAATGGCAAAACTTTTTTGTAATTTTTTAACTACGTTATTATGAATAAATTTAAAATATTTAGTGCTGTATGTCTTATTGCTTTCTCCTATTGCAGTGCGCAAAAGAACGCAATAGTAGCACATCGCGGTGCATGGAAAAAGAATAATCTTCCTGAAAATTCTATTGCATCATTAAGACATGCAATAGATTTAAAATTGCCAGGATCAGAGTTTGATGTTTGGAGAACGGCAGACGATTCACTGGTAATCAATCATGATGCCCACTACAATAAACTGCTTATTGAAGAAACGAATTA
Source organism: Flavobacterium humidisoli (assembly GCF_023272795.1). Lineage (NCBI taxonomy): Bacteria > Pseudomonadati > Bacteroidota > Flavobacteriia > Flavobacteriales > Flavobacteriaceae > Flavobacterium > Flavobacterium humidisoli. Next base: position 3,428,996 of record NZ_CP096829.1, read on the forward strand.
TGCAGATTTGATAAAGTTTAAACTTTCTAATGGAGAAAAACTTCCAACACTGTATGAATATATTTCAGAAGGAATGCGAAATAATAAACATACGCTTTTGGTGTGCGAAATTAAGCCTTCAGAAATTAGTAAAGAAAGAGGACAAAAAACGGGTGTAGCAGCAGTCGAAACCATTAAAAGATTAAAAGCCGATAAAAATACCTGCTACATCAGTTTTGATTATGATATTCTAAAGAAAATTAGAGCGATTGATTCTAAAACTTCTCTTCAATATTTAGAAGGGAATAAATCTCCAAAAGAGGTAAAGGCAGATAAAATTAATGGCGTTGATTATCATTATTCTGTTTTTCAAAAACATCCTGAATGGATACAAGAAGCAAAGGATAACAAAATTATTCTAAACGCTTGGACTGTTAATGACGCTAAAGATATGGATTGGATTATCGCTCATAAATTCAATTATATTACAACAAACGAACCCGAACTTTTAAAGGAAAGAAAAGAGATTAAAAAATAAGCTGTAAAGCTTAACTAAAGAATCTAACCATGAAGAAGATATATAAACAATTTAAGCCAATTTTACTGCTTTCGATGCTTTTCGGAAGTAGTCTTTCGGCACAAAATTCTGGTAAAACAGAATGGTTTGACCCTAGCAGACCGGCAACCACATATTGTAATCCTATAAATATAGGGTACAATTTTACCACTCACAATCACAACGGAATTCCAGAATCGCGCCGTTCAAGTGCAGACCCAGTAATTATTACTTATAAAGGCGAATATTATTTATTTGCAACCAATCAGGCTGGTTTCTTTTGGAGTAAAGACATGTCAGACTGGAATTTTGTTTACGGAAGTTTCCAGAGGCAGCCAGGAGATGACGATCAATGTGCTCCAGCAGCATGGGTTGTAAACGATACTTTGTTTTATGTGGGGTCAACTTGGAAGAGAGATCATCCGATTTGGAAAACAGCTGATCCGAAATCAGGAAGATGGACACGCCACGTAGACAAAGCAATGTTGCCAACTTGGGATCCGGCGATTTTTCAAGATGATGACAAAAAAGTGTATATGTACTACGGTTCAAGCGGAAAATTACCTCTTGTAGGTGTTGAGGTTGATTATAAAACTTGGCTTCCAAAAGGGAATCAAGCAGACTATGCAGAATTGTATAAAGCGACAGAAGTAGAGGATATTCAGAAAGTTTATGGACAAGTTAAAGAAGTAGCTATTTTGGATCCTTCGGCTCACGGATGGGAACGTTTTGGACCAAATAACGATATGGAACCTGCACCTTGGGGAAATTTCATTGAAGGCGCTTGGATGACCAAACATAACGGAAAATATTATATGCAATACGGAGCGCCTGCTACCGAATTTAAAGGCTACGCAAATGGTGTTCATGTTGGAGATAATCCGTTAGGGCCATTTACGTACCAAAAACACAATCCGATGTCCTATAAACCAGGTGGATTTGTAATCGGTGCTGGACACGGAAATACTTTTGCTGATAACTACGGAAATTACTGGAATACAGGAACGTGCAAAATCTCTATTAAAGATCGTTTTGAACGCCGTATAGATATGTTTCCAGCTGGATTTGACAAAGATGATATAATGTATTCGATCACAGCTTATGGAGATTTTCCAATTGTACTGCCAACAGCGCAACGCGATCAAACAAAAGGAGCTTCTTCTGGATGGATGCTGCTTTCATATAAAAAAACTGTTACGGTTTCTTCTTCAGAAGAATGCATGGAAGTAGAAACACACAGAATGGATAACGGCGGTAAAAAAGTATATGAGAAATTCTGTTATGGGCCAGAAAATCTTACCGATGAAAATATTCAAACATACTGGTCTGCAAAAACTAGCAATCCAGGAGAATGGCTTCAAATGGATTTAGGGAGACAAATGGAAATTAATGCTCTACAAATTAACTACGCAGATCATAAAGCAACGCAGTTTAATAAAGCAATGGATATTTATTATCAATATAAAATATTCATGTCTGATGATGCTCAAAATTGGACTTTGGTTGTAGATAAATCTAAAAATGATAAAGATGCGCCTCATGATTATGTAGAGCTTTCAAAATCTATTAAAGCGCGTTACATTAAAATGGAGAACATTCACAACGCATCAGGTCTATTTGCAATTTCAGATTTTAGAGTTTTTGGAAACGGATTGGCAGCAAAACCAAAAGCAGTTGCTTCTTTTAAAGTAGACAGAAACAAGGCAGATTCGAGAAATGCTATGATTTCGTGGAAAAAGCAGGCAGATGCAATTGGTTATAATATTTATTACGGAATTGAACCAGATAAATTGTATAACAGCATTATGGTTTTTGGTGATAATACATATGATTTTAGAGGTTTAGATAAAGGAACAAAATATTATTTTACTATTGAGCCTTTTAATGAAAATGGAATCGGTACAAAAAATAAGATTATGGAAGTAAAATAATCTTTATTTATAGAATCTGTAAAAGCTCTAATTGCAAATTGAAGAATTTGTAATTGGAGTTTTTTTTTGAGAAAAGGTTGAGAAAAAGACATCAGAAATGTTAATAATTTTGTTCCTTTGCTACTATACCAATGGTATACTAAACTCCAAAATTACTATCAAAACTATGAAAAAAACAATTCTTTTAACTGCATTAGTTTTAAGCGGATTGACATCTTTTGCTCAGACAAATGATGAAAAAAACATCAAATTATTTTATAAAAAAGCTTTAACCGAATCAAAATGTTATACTTGGTTAGAATATTTGTCTAACGATATCGGAGCTCGTTTGTCTGGATCTAAAGGTGCAGAACTAGCAGTTGACTACACTAAAAGACAATTGGAAAGCTTAGGACTTGATAAAGTTTATTTACAAGAAGTTATGGTACCTCATTGGGTACGTGGCGAAAAGGAAACGGCTTACATTCTTGATGGAAAAGTGAAAACGACTGTGCCGATTTGTGCACTAGGTGGTTCTGTTGCTACTGCAAAAACAGGTCTTACAGCAGAAATAATCGAAGTTCAAGGAATTAAAGAACTAAATGAACTTGGAGCAGATAAAGTGAAAGGAAAAATTGTTTTCTATAACAGACCAATGAACCCTGAAAATATAGAAACTTTTACTTCTTACGGAGCTTGTGTCGATCAAAGATATGCAGGAGCAAAAGAAGCAGCAAAATTAGGTGCGGTTGGAACAATTGTTCGTTCTATGAACTTACGTCTAGACGATTTTCCTCATACAGGTGCTCAAAGTTACGGTGATTTGCCAAAAGAACAATATATTCCAACAGCTGCTATTAGTACAAATGGAGCCGAATTGTTGAGTAAATCTTTAAAAAGAAATCCGGCTTTGAAATTTTATTTCAAACAATCTTGCGAAACTTTACCAGACGCATTGTCTTATAATGTGATTGGTGAATTGACAGGAAGCGTAACTCCAGAAAACATTATGGTTGTTGGAGGACATTTAGATTCTTGGGATTTAGCAGATGGTTCTCACGATGATGGAGCAGGAGTAGTGCAGAGTATGGAAGTAATTCGTATTTTGAAAAACTTAAATTACAAACCAAAAAATACGATTCGTGTTGTATTGTTTATGAACGAAGAGAATGGCGGAAAAGGCGGTGCTAAATACGAAGAAGTTTCGAAACAAAAAAAGGAGAATCATATTTTTGCGTTGGAAAGTGATTCAGGCGGATTTTCTCCAAGAGGATTTTCAATTGAAGCTGATGATGCTAATTTGAAAAAGATTCAAGCTTACAAAGATCTTTTTGAGCCTTATCTAGTGCACAGTTTTACAATTGGCCATGCAGGTTCAGATATTAGCCATTTGACTTCGCAAGCTATTGTAAAAGCAGGTTTAAAACCAGATTCTCAGCGTTATTTCGATTATCACCACGCAGCAAACGATAAATTTGATGCAATCAATAAAAGAGAATTGGAGCTTGGTGCTGCAACAATGACTACATTAATGTATTTATTAGACCAAAACGGAATTGAAACTAAAAAAGCAAATTAAGTTTCAAAAGGAGACACAAAAAGCCATAAGTTTTTACTTGTGGCTTTTTTTATGTCAAGATTTCATCACAATCAAATAATAAAAAAAGAGGATTGGAATATTTGAAATTAAAATTAGAAGTTTTACTCCAATATCTTTTCGCTGTTCTGAGAGATGAATAAACAGATCTGTCAAATGCACAAACATAATTGCATTTACAATTATTGCCCCTAAAGCAAAAGGCCATGCAATAACTAAAACCATAGAATTTCCGTTTGAAATGATATAAAGGATAAATAGAATTGTACTGATTGCAAATGTGCCAATAGCTAATTCTGTAGACTGTTTTTCTTCAGAAGGATTATAAATTGTTTTCATGATTTTTAAATTTTAAAAGTTTGCTGAATAGTTTGAATTGGCATACAAAGCATTTTTGAAAAATCCAAGTAATGAAATGGCAGCGCTTTTCTACCTCGATTGTATTGCTGAAAGAAGTATTTTATTCGCTTCGGATAAAAGATTGTTCCAGATAATATTACCATATACAGATATAAGCTTCTTTTTCCATTTCCAAATAAATAATACTGCATTCCAATTTCTTCATAAACTGAAATTCCAGTATTAGTCAGAACATGAATAATGTCGTGATCTTCCAGTTTTTCCTGAAGATCAAAATGATTTTTATAAAGAAAATTTCCTAAGCTAAATCCTAGGCTTTGTTCAGGAAAATCCATTAAGAGACCTTTCTCAATATTCCACGGCTGGTTCTTCTTGAAATATTTTTGATAAGGTTTTTTAGAACATTCATACAATTTTTCAATCAGATAATCTCTCATAGGTTAGTTTTAAAAAGTTCTTTGAATTTCAAAGTAAATAGGTAAATAAAAAAGCTAGAAAGAATATCGACTAGCTTTTTATATTTTTAATAAGTGTCTACGACAGTTTTCAATAAATTAGAATCAGCAATGTCAGAAGGAGCAACGACTTTTTCCTCTAGTGGTATGTCGTTACCATAACGTTCTTTTAGTATTTTTTGAACTCTAGGATCTTGCAAATTGAAATCTTTCAATTCTCTAAGTAGAGACAATTCAATTCCTGCAGCATTTTTATAAATTTTCCAGATTAATTCAGAGCAATATATCCTGTTATCAGTCCATTCAAAATACGCGTCATATTCTTTACCATCAAATTGCTGGCTGTAGTCTTTCATTTTTTGTAAAACTTCTGGTTTTAAAACACTATCGTCTTTTAGTCGTTTAACGACATATTTATGATCTTTTCCATGTTGAGTCCAATCTTCTAACGGAGTAAGCTTTACAGGTTGAACAGCTTCAAAAACAAACCATTTTCCGTTAATATCATAAATGATTCCGCAATGAGAAAACTTCGAATTTGTCGCAATACGAACTGCTTCACACTGTTTAGATTCTGATGTCTGAAAAATAAGATCTCCGTCTTTAAACTTGCTAACAGCTGTTTTTTCTGTTTTGGATGTTCCAGTAAACGGATTATTAGGAAAAACTTTTATAGCCACGAATAAGGCACAGCCAAAGCTTAAGAAAAAAGTAATAATTGGAAATAGGTATTTTTTGTTTTTCATAAAGTAAAATTTAAAGTACTTTGAAGTACAAAGTAATTAATAAAAAAAATAGCTGCCAAATAAAATGACAGCTATTTTCTAAATATATTTTACGAAATGTTAGAGTCTAAAAATACCTCCAACAGCAATAATGCGTTGAAAATAAGTAAAGTGCTGAGAAGCTTTATCTTCATTACTCGTGGTTGTTCTAATGTCTTGCATATTGATATAACCACCTTTTAGCTCTCCCTGAATATAGAAATGCTTGAAGAAAGTAACGTTTAAACCAGCTTTTGCAGAAACACCATAACCAGAAACGTGAAAATCATCGTGACGTTCTTTACCTAAAAGGGTAGTATTGGTTTTAGGATATAAAACGCCAGCGCCAATACCTTCGGTTAAGTTAATCTGAACTTTATCAATATTGGGTAATCCAAACCATTTTGAAACATCATCGAATCTTGCAACTTCCGTATTAATGTAGTTTAAACCATCTGTATGTTCGTACATTAAAAAAGCTGGGCCATTTACATTTATTTCGCCATTGCCATAACCACCTTCTTTAGCTCCTCCCTGAGACATGTCGACAGGAGTATTGTTGTAATTACCATTGTAAATTGATGCTGGATCATCTGCAGGCAAATTGATGTTTCCGGTAACATTTGCAATTTGATTCTGTGACATTACATATTTCATGTGGTCAACACCAATTGTAACACTATAATGATCACTAAAAAAGTAACCCAATCTCAAATTGGTTTGAGGAATAGTCATGTTAACGGGATTGATGTAATCCACATGCCAACCTTTTGGTTTGTCATGAGCTTGCATATTCTCAACTGTAAAATTGTAATCTTTACCTCTAAAGTTTACATCAGATTTTGAGTAGCTTTCTCGGTTACCACCCCACATAACAAAGAATTTTCCTTTGTTATGGGCAGCATATTTTTGTACCGGTATTTCTTCTTGAGCAAATGTGTTTAAAGAAACACAAGCCAATAAGAAAAATAAAATTTTTGTTTTCAAAGAACTTAAGTATTATAATTTAAAATGCGTTAACTGTTTTTCTAATAGCTACTAATTTGTTCATTAAACCTTCAAAATAATCTAAATGAAGCATATTAGCACCATCGCTTTTTGCGTTAGCAGGATCAAAATGTGTTTCGATAAAAATACCGTCAACACCAACTGCGATACCGGCTTTTGCCACTGTTTCAATCATGTCAGGTCTTCCGCCTGTAACACCAGCAGTCTGATTTGGCTGTTGTAAAGAATGCGTTACATCTAGAACTGTAGAAGCATATTGCTGCATAGTAGGAATACCTCTAAAATCAACAATCATGTCTTGGTAGCCAAACATAGTACCACGATCTGTAACCATAACATTCTCATTATTACAGTCTAATACTTTTTGAACAGCATGTTTCATGCTCTCTGGACTCATAAATTGTCCTTTTTTCAAGTTAACTACTTTTCCTGTATTTGCAGCAGCAACCACAAGATCGGTCTGGCGAACTAGGAAAGCAGGAATCTGCAGTACATCTACGTATTGCGCAGCCATGTCAGCATCTTCGTTTGTATGAATATCTGTTACAGTTGGAACATGAAAAGTTTCTGAAACTTTTCTTAAAATTTTTAAAGCTTTTTCGTCACCGATGCCAGAAAAACTGTCAATTCTAGAGCGGTTTGCTTTTTTAAAAGATCCTTTAAAAACGTAAGGGATCTGAAGTTTGTCGGTAATACCAACTAATTTTTCAGCAATTCGCAACGCCATTTCTTCTCCTTCGATAGCACAAGGCCCTGCCAATAAAAAGAAATTCCCGCTGTCAGTATGCTTAATTTGTGGAATATGTTGTAAGTTCATAAAATTATTTTTTTGCACTGCAAAGGTAGTTATGATTTATGAATAGCAGATGAAGAATTAAGATTATTTTAAGAACTCGAATAGCTGACTAGGAGCTAAGTAGAATTAACGAATTGCTAAAATTTCTCTAAAACGATTAAATGCTTTTTCCGAGGCAATATTAAAGCATGAGAAGAAACTAATAAATGACATTTATCATGTTATAAAGGTTTGCAGTTTAATGCTGTCTTTTTATTAAGAATAAGATTTATGTCATATTTCTTTTACTCTCCATCTTTTAATTAAAAATTGAATTACAATGATCAAAATCAGAACAAAAAGTAAAAAGAAACAAGCTACCGCCATTCCTACAAGTGGCATACCACATCTCATAGGATTTGGATATTGTTCATATTGTTTAGAAAAATTATAATCAGCAATATTAAAAGCCACAAAAGAAAGTATAATTTGCAGTATAAAATTGATCCAAGAAACTCGGTTGAATTTCAACGAGGAAGGTTTATAGATAGAAAATGTTCCCAAGATTAATTGTGATACTACGGGTAAAATAATAAGCAATAGCGGTAATACATTAAGCATAATCTTAATTCTTAATATGAGCTTATTCTATTTCAACCTCAATCCCATCGGAACCATTAAAATTCCCTTTTCATAAATATTCAAATATAGTTTTACAGGCTTTTTCTGCCCTTCCCATTTCAATTCATAAACATTCAAAAATCCAGCGCCCATATTGCTTCTTTTGGTTGGAAACGGACAACAGGTTTCTAATCTAGTATAAGTAATTTTTTCGCCATTTGGACCAGCCAAAGCATTTAAGAAACGGGTTTCGTTTAAAGTCTCACTATTTGTATTTTGAAAAAATATATTAACTGGATAATCAGGATCATAACCATACTTTTTGTCTTTGGCAAATTGCGTTATAGCAAAGGTATTGTCCTTCTTCAAAATCAAATCTGGCGCATTATCATCAACATTTTTTAAAGTCGATTTTGTGCTTACGCAAGAAGAAGCAAAGATTACTAAAACAATTAAAAGAGTTATTTTTTTCATGATTGAGGTTGTTGGAAAAGTTAAACGGTTTGCTGTTCTTTTTTTGGATTTAATTTTAAAATACCAACTACAATCAGATATTGTGCCAGAAGATAAGTTAGCATAATAAAAAAGGAGCTTTTAGGAATTGGAGCATAAAACTTATTTACAGCAAGAATGCTATCAGAAATAATAAAGAAAACAGCACCTAAAAACACGAGCTGATTTCCTGGTTTTTCCCATACTAAAAATCCGTTAAAAGCAAATAAAAGCATAATTGAAATTACTGAAGCGTAAATAGAAACAGGAATTTCAAGATCTCCCAAATGAGGCATTAATACATAAACCATCCCAATTAAATAAACTGCAATTAATATGCTGCCAAATATAAAAATTGGTTTGTTTTGTTTTTTTCTAATTCTCTTCTGCTTATTGAAAAGAATGCAGTAGATGATATGTGCAGATAGAAAACATACGAGTCCTAAAATAAAATAAATTTCACCCAGATCTGTAAAAAGTAAAATGACATCTCCAAGCCAAGAGAGCACAAGCGCAGCCAATAAAATATTTTGTGTTGGAAAATTTCTATAAAAGTAAGCGCCAAATCCAATAATTGGAATTAGAATGGGCTTAAGAAAAAGATCAAATCGTTCGTGGCCAGTGAGCAAAATAATGAGGTAAACGACACTAAATGCAGCGTAAATTTTAAAAAAAGATGAGTTTCTCATAATAGGGGTTATGAATTGGTATATTGGTTTTGGTTGGTTTTAAAGTCAAAATTAACAAAATAAAGTGTTGTTAAAAAAGATAAGATAAGGTATGTGAAAATAATATAATTACTAATTGGAATGGCACGATTTAGTCCAAACCAGTCTCCGTAATAGCTAATAATGCCAATTACTACTGCCAATCGGATGCCTTCCCATAAAAGAGCAAATCTACTTTTGTCCATTAACTCAGTGTAACTATATATGGTTAGGAAAATAAAAAAGCCGTAGATAAAAATATTTGGGAGACCAATTTTGGCAATATTTTCAAATAGATAGCTCACAAATAATAATGTTATTAAAACTTGTGCGACAGACCAGTAAATTAATTTTTGAGAGTTTTGAGTGCCGTATTTCTCAAAATTAAAAACATTTTCAATTTTGTTTACAGGATATTTTTCTTCAAAGTTTTCGGGGCGCCAACCTGTTGGTTTAAACCAAATAGTGAGTTTGTCTTTCCATTTTGGAGCGCGCCAGGCATCTTTTATAAGTAAGCTCAAATGCTGAAAATTTATTTTAATAGGATTCCAGGTATTGGCAGGTCTTGTGATTCCGAAAACTGGTGGAACTTCGTCTAATTCTTCTTGGAAAGTGCCAAAAAGTTTATCCCAAAAAATAAAAATCTGAGAGTGGTTTTTATCTAGATACTCTGGATTAATAGCATGATGTACGCGATGATGCGAAGGAGTTACTAAAATATGCTCCAAAAAGCCCATTTTTTTGATGTGTTTGGTATGATACCAAAACTGCAAAAACAAGTGAATAGGAAGCGTTATCGCAATTACTGAAGCAGGAACGCCCAGTAAAGCAGCAGGAATCAATAAAAAAGTAAAGAGATTAACCAAACTGGCAATTGGCTGGCGTAATGCACAGGCTAGATTAAATTCTTCACTGCTGTGATGAATAGCATGTTTGTTCCAAAGAAAATTAATCTGATGAGCTAGTCTATGACTCCAATATCCGTAGAAATCAATCACAAAAAAGGCTATAAAATAGGATAGAAGATTGGCTTCTAAGTGCTGTAATGCAATTTTAGAAACGAGCCATTCATACGAAAGAAAAGTAATACTGAGTCCTAAAACATCTTTTACCGAATTGGTTATTCCAGAACTGATACTCGATACGCTGTCTATTAAGGGCGCTGTATCGTTTTTTACATAAATGCCATATATTTTTTCAATGATAATTAAAGTCAAAAAAATAGGCATTGCAATGATCAATATCTTTCCATATTCTTCCATAAAAAAAGCATTCTATTTCATTCAAATATAGAATAAAATAGAATGCTTTTTAAATTATTGTTAAATTAAACGGTTTTTAATGTGATATTTTGATTTAAAACAAATAAAATAGAGAAAGGATTCTTATGGTTAAAAAGAAAATTTTACAGAAAACCAATTCTTGTATTTTGGTTTTTACTTTAAAAGTAAGGCAAATAAAAACGCATTCTATTTTATTCAATATAGAATAAAACAGAATGCGTTTTTAAATTATGGATCAATTAGACAATTTCGGCGCTAAGTCCAGCTTCCAAAAGTTGTGTGCATTGAGGTTTAAGTTTTTCAATCGGACCAGTTTTTACAGTGCATTTTCCGTTGTAATGAACAATCAAAGAGCATTGTTCAGCTTGTTCAGCCGTGTGGTCGCAAACACGCATAAGAGTATCGATTACGTGATCAAAAGTGTTTACATCATCATTATACACAATGATCTCGTTATTAAAAGCAATGGCTTCTTTTTCGCGAACTCTTTCTCTTACTTTTTCTTTAGTACTCATGTCTTATAGGTTTTGTACTGAATTGATTATCAGTATCTAATTTACGTATTTTAAAGATACCCAGTTGTTTCTTTGAAGCTTTTTAACATAAGTTAACCCCTTTTCAATGCAAGAAGCATCAATAAATGGAATATCTTCTTCATAAAAACCGCTAAAAAGAATAATTCCTTTTGGGTTTAAAGCATCAACATAAGACTGCATATCGTTCAACAAAATATTTCTGTTGATATTGGCAATGATTAAATCGTATTTTTTACCCGCTAATAAAGCAGCATCGCCCTCATAAACGCTGATGTGTTTGCAATTATTGCGTTCGGCATTTTCAATTGAGTTTAAATAACACCAATTGTCAATATCTATGGCATCAATTGGTTCAGCGCCTTTCATTTCAGCTAAAATAGCTAAAATGGCAGTTCCGCAGCCCATATCAAGTGTTTTTAAACCCTTTACATCCATTTCCAACAAATGCTGAATCATCATGTGGGTAGTTTCATGATGACCAGTACCGAAACTCATTTTTGGTTCAATCAAAATATCAAACTCAGCATCGGTTTTTGGGTGAAAAGGAGCTCTTACATGGCATTTTCCATCAACATCGATTGGTTCAAAGTTTTTTTCCCATTCCTCGTTCCAGTTCACCTGATCGATTTCTTCGATTGTATATTCAATTTTAAACTCTTCAGATTGTAAAATGTAAATATCATCCAGAATATTTTCATCCCATAAATCTTTCTTCACAAAAGCCGAAATTCCATTTTCAGTTTCTGTAAAACTTTCAAACGCTTTTTCGCCTAGTTCAGCCACTAAAATTTCAGAACCCAGTTCTTTTGGCTCAATAGTAAAATGATATCCTAAATAGATGTTTGACATAAATAAAAATTTTTGCAAAGGTAATTCTTAAATTATAAACTTCAATTCAAAAAATCCAAATTCCAAAACAAAAAAACCATTCGCATCGCGAATGGTTTTTTGTAAATCTAAAATCTAAAATCTAAAATCTAAAATCTAAAATCTAAAATCTAAAATCTAATACAGAAGTTCCTTAAAAAAAAGAAACAATATATTCAATTTTTTAATTATTAAAACACAATATTTGTAAGAATTTTATGTTATTTGTGTAAATAAGAGAATAAATGAGAAATATAAGTTTTACAATAGTGCTTTTGATTTTTTTAGGACTTTCATGTACTAAAAAAGAAGAAGGAATTCGTTCTTTTTGTTATTGGAAAACAGATTTGAATTTTGATGCTAAAGATGATTCATTAATCAAAAATTTAAAAGTCAAACATCTTTATGTTCGGTTTTTTGATGTTGACTGGGGAGCCAATGATGATGAAGCAGTGCCAGTTGCAGATATTAAAACTATTAATTTTAATAAAAGTAAAACTGAAATTACACCCTGTGTTTTTATAAAAAACGAGGTCTTTTTGCAAACTAACAAAGAACAATTAGATACTCTCGCCATTCGAATAATTAATAGGGTAGAGGCAATAGCAGACAACAGCATTGAATTTAAGCGTAATAAAACAATTTACTCAAAAGTAGATTTTAAAGAAGTTTTGATCGATTGTGACTGGTCTCCAAAAACAAAAGACAATTATTTTTATTTATTAAAAAGGATTAAAGACAATTGCCCAAATATAAAAATAGCCGCTACAATTAGGCTATGGCAGTATAAATATGCTACAAAAGCTGGTGTGCCGCCAGTAGATCGAGGACTTTTAATGTGTTATAATATCAGTAAACCAACGGATATTAATGCAGAAAATTCTATAGGGACCAGCCGCGAATTAGCACAATATATTACCCATGATAAATATAAACTCAAACTTGATATTGCTCTGCCAATATACAGTTGGGCAGTTGTTTTTAGAGGAAACCAGTTTAAAGGGATTTTGTCAGATTATAGTAAACTACTAAGCGATAGCGTAGAATTAAAGCAACTAAATGCTAATAACTATATTCTAAAAAATGATATCCTGATTGGAAAGAAATATTTGAGAAACGGAGACCTGATACGGATCGAAAAAATTTCAGATGACGAGCTTGAAAAAATGATTTCGATTGTAAAAAATAAAATTAAAATAGATAACCAAACAAAAGTTACATTTTTCGCTTTTGATAAAAAATATATAAATGATTATGGAATTCAAAAAATATCAAAATATTATGCGCAGTTTTAGTCTTTTAATTTTACTATTTAGTTTTCAGGTCTCTTTTGCTTGTATCGGAGACGATTTTGGAGATGAAAGAACGAGAGTGGCAATTTTTATGGCAAAGCGAAGTGGTTTCGCGGGACTTAGTCCGTTTAATTATACTTCATATAATTATACATCTACATATTCGTTCTATACTGGACAGGATATCTGGCCTTACGACACGAATGAGGCTTCTAACATAGATCTTAGTGAAAAAGAATTAAACTGCTTGGAATGGAAAAAAAAATTAGGCAATAAAATCAATGTCGATGATATTTATGATATTCTGTATCATAGAAAAACAGCTGAATTTGTAAACGCATATGAGTCGAAATCATTCAGAACTGCTTTTAAGGGAAATACCTTTGTTAATAGTTTGTTAATGCCAAAAAATAAAGGTTTTTTAGATTGTGTTTTATTAGCAAAGAAAATAGAACATAATATTCGAACTTGGCAGATAAATAATTATTCAATCGATATTAATGATTATAAAAAGAAGCTTTTAAATACTAAAGATGCATTCTTGAGAAAGCGATATGCCTTTTTAATTTTGAGATATTATTTTTATAAAGATAACTCGAAAGAAGTGATCCGTTTATATAATACTTATTTTGGAAACGGTTTAAATTCAATCATAGAATTATGGGCGTTAGATTATAGAGGATCGTATTTTACTAATAATGGTTCCAGCAGTTATGCACTACACAACTTTTTAGCTGGTTTTGGTTATAAAACATCGTTAATATTGCACAATAAAGATCTACAATTACTAATGAACGCAATGCGTTTACCCGAAAATAGAAATGCAAAAAGCATTGCTCTAGCAACTCAGAATTTCCATAATCCCAAGCCATGTCTGGATGTGATTAAAAAAATAGGAAAAGCAAGTCCTAATAATATACTTTTAGCTTTTTTAATTGGGAGAGAAATTAATAAAATAGAAGACTGGACTTTTTCCATTAAATATACAGGATTTACCCCATCGGTACTTTGTCATGGCAATTGGGATGATAGTTTTGAAAAATGTATTAAAGAAAATTATAAAAATGACATTTCCTATTTAAGAAATTTCAGAGGGTTTTTAATTAATATGCACCAAGAAACTATTGGAGAACAAAGAGACTTTGTAGCAGCTGCAATTGCTCATCTTTATTTAATGGATAATGAGGCTGATTTGGCAAAAAAATATGTAGATATGATTTCTGATAAGTCTAATGAATCTATACAAGTTCAAAAGAATATTCTATTAGCCATGGCATCTTTAAAAACAGAGAATCTTAAAAGTAAAAAAGTTCGATACCAACTTCTTACATATTTTAATTCGGTTGAAAATTTAGCCAAAAAGGAGAAAGCATTGCAAAAGTGTTTATACAGTTTGTATTTGGTTGCGAGTGACGAATTTCATAAAAAAGGAGATGAAGCTGTCGCTGCTTTATTTTTGATAAAATCGAATTATGCTGAAGAATATAAAATGGAAGATAGAGAAATGAGTGATTTTGATTATATTAAATATTTAGACAGGCATGCAAAAATAAAAGATATAGATTATTTAATCGGATTAAAAGAAAAACAAAACACAACGTCTTTTGAAAAATTTATTTCATTAAAAACCTTAGCTCCCAATGTAAATATTTACAAAAATTTAAAAGGAACAATGGCTTTTAGAGATGATGATTTAGATTTAGCGTATACAGCTTTTTCAACCATACCTAATAGTTTTTGGAATAATGAGGAAAAGGAGGATTGTGAAAGCAGTTTAAAACAAGATCCATTTATACCAAAAGACTTAACAAGATCGGAAGACCGAAAATATGATTATTATTTTAATAAAGCCGATTTTATTGCCAAACTTATTCAATTAAAAAAGCAAAATACAGCAGCCAGTAATTTGCAATTAGGACATGCTTATTTTAATGTTTCTTCTATAGGTAATTCTTGGGCTATGGTCTGTTATTATAAATCAGGAGATAATAAAAATGAAAAATACCAAAATGATAATTACTGTAATTTGAAAATGGCAAAAATGTATTATGAAAAAGCATTGAAGTTATCTAAAAATGATGAAGAAAAAGCATTAGCAAACCTAATGATTTTTGAATGTAATTATTATAGATATGAGTTTTCAGGTTTCAATTC